>CALISW010000105.1 GCA_938041655.1 uncultured Thiotrichales bacterium
CCGACATTAGGTAAACCGACAATTCCACATTTAAATCCCATAGTCTTTCCTACCCTGAATGTAGTTCATGCATCACACGTTCCATCTCGCCAGCAGCCAGTTCTGGTGCCATTCGGACCGCATCATCAATATTTCGCATGATGCTGATACCGTCGCTTTTCGATGGACGCTTCAACACATAATCAATGACATCATCTTTTTTACCCGGGTGATCGACGCCTATGCGCAGACGCCAAAAATCTTTACCCAGATGAGAAATGATATCGCGTAGACCATTATGACCACCATGGCCGCCGGCCTTTTTGAGCTTAATTTTATCCACCGGTAAATCTATTTCATCATGCGCCACTAACACTTGCTGTGGCTTGATCTTATAAAAGGTGCAAATCTGCTGCACAGCTCGACCGCTGAGATTCATAAACGTCTGTGGTTTTTGTAGCCACACAGCTTGAGACGCAATATTAACCTTGCATACGTCGGCAGATAATTTTTTCTCAGGCTTGAAATCACCCTGATATGACCGTGCCAGTTCATCCACAAACCAAAACCCGGCGTTATGCCGGGTTTGGTCATACTTGGAACCGGGATTACCGAGGCCAACAATGAGCTTTAGACCTCCCGCCAAATCGGCGGAGTCTTTAATGGATGACTTAGTCGCCACCCTCTTCACTCGGCTTGTCCTCACCACCTTCAGCAGCTTCACCTTCGCCTTCAGCTCCCTCTTCGCCTTCAACTCCTTCGACGACTTCAGGCTCTTCTTCCTTAACCATCTTACGTTGTACTGAGGCAACCGGCTGATCCATGGCGTGGCGTTCTTCTTCGGTCATTTCTTCATGACCAATCAAGGCAACCAGTTCGACACCTTCTGGCAGCGCTACGCTGAACATTGGTACCGAATCACCGACATCAAGTGCACTGGTATCCACTTCAATATACTCAGGTAGATCTTTAGGCAGACATTCGATATCAAAGGTCGTCATAACGTGACTCATTACGCCACCAGCCTTAACACCAGGACTGATCTCATCACCGACAAAGTGTAGCGGCACGCTCATACGCATCTTCTCGCCTGCTTTAATGCGCAAGAAATCCATGTGCATGACAAATGGTTTAATCGGGTGACGTTGCATGTCACGTAAAACCACTTGCTCGGCATTGTTGTCCACATTCAAGGTCAGGATTTTCGAGTAAAATGCCTCGTTTTCCAGTTCATGAATTACTTCATTGTGGCTCAGCGTTATTGCTGCGGGCTCTTTACCACCGCCATAGATAATGGCAGGTACTTTGCCAGCGTGACGCAGGCGGCGGCTCGCACCTTTCCCCTGCATATCACGCGCTTCGGCGTTTAGTTCAAAATCATTGCTCATCAGTTTCTCCGTTAAGCATCCAAAAAAGGCAGCCAATGGCTGCCGTATTCACATCTTCGCGACCAAAGATGCGTGTTTAGCCGGCTGACAAGCTGCCAGTCCAGCGAATTGGTGGGGATTATACCTGTCTTAATGCGGAAACAAAGGGAAAATTAACGCTTACGCGTTAATTTGAGTCCGACTAAATGTGATTCAAGCGATTATTCTTCAAACAGGGTCGATATTGACTCTTCCAGATTGATTCTACGCATCGACTCAGCCAGCATCTCGGCCACACTGATAACCCTTATCTTGCGACAGGCAATCGCCTCGTCAGATAAAGGAATAGTATCAGTTACCACTAGCTCATCGATTTCAGAATTAGTGATGTTATCTATAGCAGGGCCCGACAGTACCGGGTGAGTGATATAGGCAGAAACCCAGGCAGCGCCATGTTCTTTTAGAGCCTTGGCACCGTGGCACATAGTACCGGCGGTATCGACCATGTCATCTACAATCAAACAACGCTTCTTGTCCACGTTACCGATTATATGCATGACCTTGGCTTCATTCGGCTTGGGTCGACGCTTATCGATAATCGCCAACTCATCGCCCATTTTCTTGGCGAACGCTCTGGCCCGGACTACACCACCGATATCGGGTGAGACTACGGTCCAGTCACCGTCGACTTTGATGTTTTGAAGTATGTGGTCAAGCATGACCTTGGAGCCGTAAATATTATCTACCGGCAGATCAAAAAATCCTTGAATCTGGTCCGCGTGCAAATCAATAGTCAAAATTCGGTCGGCACCGATAACGGTTAACAGGTTAGCCACTACTTTTGCAGTAATCGGGACTCGTGCTGAGCGTACGCGTCGATCTTGCCTGGCGTAACCAAAATACGGAATAACGGCGGTAATGCGTCCTGCTGATGAACGACGCAATGCATCGATCATGATTAACAGTTCCATCAGGTTATCGTTGGTGGGTGCGCAGGTGGACTGAATCAGAAAGACATCATGTCCACGGACATTTTCCTGTATTTCTACCTGGATTTCGCCATCGCTGAATTTAGCAACCTTGGCTTTTCCGAGCGGCATACCCAGATAACCACATACTGACTCAGCTAACCGCGGGGTCGCGTTGCCAGCAAAAACCTTCATATGTTCCGTATTGTCCACGTTAAGACCTGATCGTAAAAAATTGGCTGGGGCGGTAGGGATCGAACCTACGAATGCCGGGATCAAAACCCGGTGCCTTAACCGCTTGGCGACGCCCCAATTTTGTTAGACATGGTACAACGGTGAGTATTGCGTACTAGACGCCACAAATCCACTCAGCTCAGCGGGTAACTGGGCCAGAATATCATTCGCCTCGAACCGTGTTTCCAGACTGGCAAATATGCAACTGCCAGTCCCTGTCAGCCTTGCTGGTGCGAATTGCTCCAACCAGGATAATGCTTGCTTCACTTCCGGATACAGACCGGCGACAAGTGGCTGAAAGACATTTTCAGAACCCCTTGCCAGAAAGTCGGATATTGTGATGGGATGACTGTCCCGTGTCAATTGCGAGTGGCTAAATAATGTGGCCGTACTAACCTCAACTGCCGGCTTAATCACAACATACCATCGCTTGGGCAAGCTAACCGGGGTTAAAACCTCGCCAACCCCCTCTGCCCATGCAGTAGCTCCATAAACAAATACCGGCACATCCGCACCCAATTCACGCCCCATCTCGGCCAATTGCTGCTTGTTAAAACCGCACTGCCAAAGCTGATTCAATGCTACCAGTGTGGTTGCTGCATCTGAACTGCCACCACCCAGACCACCACCCATCGGCAGTTTTTTGTCGAGATAGATATCAACCCCGTTAGGATTATTAGATTCGCGTTGCAAAATATCAGCGGCGCGTACGCATAAATCATCTTTCTCGGGTACGCCAGGTAGATCAGTCTGACGGCGCAAGCCGCCATCAGCACGCACAGCAAATGCCATTTCATCGCCATAATCCAGCAGCTGAAACAGGGTTTGAATATCATGGTAGCCATCACTGCGACCACCGGTGATCAACAAAAACAAATTGAGCTTGGCTGGTGCCAGCCAGACCGGCAATGATGAAGGCAGCATAAGTATTATTCTCTACTACTTATAACCAACTTGGCTTTAAAGGTAGGTCGCTCAATACTGACATGTTTAGGCTGTGCCATCACATCATTATCAGGATAGCGTTTGAAGAACACTTGCCAACCGTCCTGGAGCAAACTGATCGGGCGCCCGAAGTTGTCATAACCCACGGCGCGCAGGGGATGATTCGGATCCGGGATGCCTTTGCTCCAGTGATACAAACTGTCCAGCGGCAAGGCCCAACCCAATTGTTTTTGCATCAACTCATTCGGGCTATCAGCCGTATACGTTTCACCCTGTGCGGAGAGTGTTACTTTTTCGTCATTACCTTCGAGTTTGGCAGCCACCCGGCCAAGTGGGTCTGTTAATGAAATATTGAAATCGTCCTGAGCCTGACGCCACTTCAAGCCAGCAGTAAATCCTTCTTCTGCATACTGGATTGCGATGCGCCCTTTAATATTCCAGGCATCAACAGGCTCAAGCCGCGAACGCCGCATCTTGGTTATTTGTTGTTGCTGAGCGCTGCCAATGGTCGAGTAGACAGGCTTTACCGGTGTGGTGACACACGCCGAGAGACTGAATATTAGTCCAATCAAAAACAGGCTGAACGCTGAACGCATCTTACTCCCTTTCCTCTGAATAGCGTGTACTGCCGCTGATTCTAATTGATCAGCTACTAGTTTTGGTTAATCTTTTTCTGTAATTCCAGTAACACTGTATTTTCTGGATCATCTATCAAGGCTTTCCGCAATGTTTCACGCGCTTGCCCCTGGTTACCCATCTCGATTAACACTGTTGCTAAATGACCAGCCACTTCGGCATCAGTCATTTTCGTAAAGGCGCGACTAAGATATTTCTCGGCACCGGCTAAATCACCTTTGCGATACAAGACCCACCCCATACTGTCTAAAATCGCCGGGTCTTCCGGACTCAAACTCAACGCTTTTTCAATCAGCTCATGCGCTTCATCAAAACGATCCGTTTGATCCGCCAATGTGTATCCCAAAGCATTCAAGGCCATGGCGTTATCGGGTTCCTGCTCAATAACCTGTTTCAGATCACGCTCAAGTATGTATAAATCACCCGCTTGTTGGCCGGTCATGGCCCGGGAATAAAGCAAATCAATATTCTGAGGGTAACTCTCAAGTGCCTCATCAAACACAGTTAAAGCATCCTGATAACGTTCTTGCTCTCGCAGCAAGCGAGTTTCAGCCATATACAATCGCACCTTGAGCGCATCATTGTTCTGCGAGTTTCTGATTCTAGTCAGATGCGCTCGCGCTTGATCGCGCTTACCCATGCGTGCCAGCAAATCCGCTACGCGTACTTGCGACTCGAGATAGTATTCACCGCCATTGACGGCGCTAAAATAGTTAATCGCTTGATCTGGCTGCTCTTCAAACAACCTACCGAGATAATAGTTGGCTTCATTGGCATGCGATTCTGTTGAACTCAGTTTCGTAAAATATGCAATCGCATTTTGTTGATTGCCTAACTCATACTCGAGAATAGCAGCGGTATAGATCACGCTGGCATCTTCAGGCTGCTGCTGCAGAATTAAATTGTATTCAGACAAAGCCCGCTCATACTCTTTAGCTTGCACCAGCATACGAGCGTACTCGAGTCGCAACTCCACATCATCCGGAGACTGAGTAACCATGCCGCGCATTTTATCCAACGCGATATCACTTTGGCCGGCGGCCAGTAAAATCTGGCTTTGCAAGCGTAAGGTGCGTTCATCACTCGGATCGAGACTCAAGGCTTTTTCAGTTGCCGCCAGTGCTTGTGGCAACTGTGAGTTACGAAACGCAAGGCGCGCGTAAATTCTTTGCGCAATGACACTGTCGATATATTTCAGGCGAATCATTTTCGCCAGAGACAATTGTGACTCTACCTCTTTACCACTGTAGATTACTTTTTCAACAGTTTGGTAAGCCGGCTCTTCCGGGTTATTGTCGATCACGCTCGACAGCATAGTAAAGGCTTTATTCACATCACCTTTGTTCAAGGCAACCACCGCAGCCAGTTCAGACGCTTCAGCACTGCCCGGGTCCAGAGCAACCCAACGATTTACTGCACGCTCGGCTGCCTCATAATCACGCGCGTACAAAGCGACCTTGGCGGCATGCTCAGCCACTTCCAGATCATTAACAAGCGTACTGGCCGTCGCGTAATGATCTGCAGCAGATTTGTAATCACCACTACGACCAATAAATTCTCCCACCAGAATTTGATACATCGCCTCACTACGTCGGGTTGATTCTTCAGTAGCGGCGGCAGAACTAGTGACAAAGGTCGATTCCGGTCGGCTACCCGAATACGAACCAGCCGTATTGGCGCAACCAGAAATGACGATTGAGAGTCCGATAGTCAGACAAATAAGAGCGTTGTTGGGTTTTATATTCATGCTTTAACTAGCTGTCCTATACAATATTGTGGCGCACAAAATGTGGGGATTCGCCGTTTATTCCTCTATTTGTCTTGAGAATAGCAATATTCCTCAAAAAATGCCGTGTACTGGTTATATTTCAGACCGGAAAATTCAATAAAAATTGCAGTTTTTCGAGACTTTAGTAAACAAATTAGACACAACGAATACAGCCTGAATACTCACAGTTCATATGGGCTTAAGGTACAATGCGCTGCATAAATAGAATGCTGGTAAGAATCTTCCGATGTCCGTGATCACCATAGGCCTTAACCATACGACCGCGCCCGTTGATGTGCGTGAGCGTATTGCTATTGCGCCCGATGACATGGCTGATTCCTTGCGCGCAATTCGAACCATCAACGGTGTCGAGGAAGCCGCCCTGCTCTCAACCTGCAATCGCACCGAAATGATTTGCTGGTCGAATGAAAAATCCAGTAGTGATGAGTTAACCGACTGGCTGGCAAACTACCGCAAGTTTGATCGAAACTCGCTCGAATCCTATCTCTATCAATACCATGACTCGGAAGCTATCCACCACATTCTAAGAGTCGCTTGCGGTCTTGATTCAATGATCCTGGGTGAAAACGAAATTCTGGGGCAATTAAAATCAGCCTATAAAGATGCGGTCGAAAATGAATCTCTCGGCAAGTATCTTGAGCGTCTGTTTCAACACAGCTTCGCCAGCGCCAAACGGGTACGCACTGAAACCGCGATAGGTGACAGCCCGGTTTCAGTCGCTTATGCCGCCGTCACGTTGGCTGAACGAATCTTTACCAAGCTCGAAGACCAGACCGCACTGTTAATTGGCGCCGGGGAAACCATAGAACTGGCCGCCAGGCACTTACAAGGGCGCAATCTCAAACAGATGATCATTGCCAACCGCACCTTAAGCAACGCCGAAAAACTCGCCAGTAGCTACAACGCCGAAGCGATCCCCATGTCTGATATCAGTAATCGCTTACACGAAGCCGATATCGTCATTAGTGCAACCGCCAGCCCGACCGCAGTGATCGGTAAAGGTGCTATTGAACGCGCGCTGAAACAACGTCGGCGCAAACCGATCTTTATTGTCGACATCGCTGTGCCTAGAGATGTGGAACCGCAAGTCGCGCAACTCGATGACGTCTACTTGTATACGGTTGATGATTTACAAAATGTGATCAGTGATAATCTCAAGGCGCGTCGTAGTGCCGCGGTTAAAGCTGAAGCACTGGTGCTGCATGATCTGGATGATTTTCTTGGCTGGCTACGCAGTCAATCAGACATTGAAACCATGCTGGATTTACGCGCCACCGCAGAACTCAAACGTGACCAGTTACTGCAGCAACATTTACAACAGCTCGAACAAGGCAAACCGCCTGCCGAGGTTCTGGAAAAGCTGGCTGGCTCTCTGACCAACACCTTGATTCATGAACCGACAAAATCTTTAGGTCAAGCCGCCAGAGACGGGGATAAATCGTTACTCAACGCCGCCAAACGACTGTTCAATTTGGATAAAGAATCATGAAAGCATCGATGCAACTCAAGCTGGAAAGCCTGGCTGAGCGTTTTGCCGAAGTCACCGCCCTGCTCTCGGAACAGGAAGTGATTGCCGATCAAAACCAGTTTCGTGAACTGTCTATGGAATACAGCCAGCTCGAACCTGTTAGTAAAACCTGGCAAGCCTATCAACAAGCGAAAACCAGTCATGCCGATGCACAGACCATGCTCAAAGAGGACGATCAGGAAATCCAGGAGATGGCGCAGCTGGAAATCACCGAGTTGGACGAAATCATTGAACAGGCTGAAGCAGAATTACAAAAACACTTAATCCCCAAAGACCCACACGATACCGCCAATGTCTTTTTGGAAATTCGTGCCGGGACCGGTGGTGATGAAGCCGCGTTATTCGCAGGTGCATTATTTCGCATGTATAACCGCTATGCCGACAACAAGAAATGGCAAGTTGAAATCATGAGCCAGAGCGACGGCGAACACGGTGGCTTTAAAGAAGTGATCGCCAGAGTGAGCGGCCAACAGGTATATTCAAGACTCAAATTCGAATCTGGTGCACACCGGGTGCAACGCGTACCTGAAACCGAGTCACAAGGCCGGGTACATACTTCTGCTGCAACCGTGGCAATCATTCCCGAGCCTGACGAAGTTGAGCAAATTGACATCAACCCTGCGGATCTTAGGATTGATACCTTTCGCGCCTCTGGCGCCGGTGGTCAGCATGTCAATAAGACCGATAGTGCGGTACGCCTGACGCATTTACCAACTGGTACTGTGGTTGAGTGCCAGGATGGACGCTCACAACACAAGAACAAAGCTCGAGCTATGTCGGTATTGCAAGCTCGACTAATGGATGCTGAGCTACAGAAACAACACGGCGAAGAATCTGCTATGCGCAAATCCTTAGTGGGTTCGGGCGATCGTTCTGAACGCATTCGCACTTATAACTACCCGCAAGGTAGAGTCACCGATCACCGCATCAACCTCACCTTGTATAAACTCGACGAGATCGTGTCGGGAGATATCGATCAAGTCATTGAACCGTTGATTACCGAGCATCAAGCTGAATTGCTGACCGAGCTAGGCAGCGACGACTGAAAAATACACTGTGAACAGCGGTAGCATAGAGCAAGTACTAAGTGCTGGAGCGAAAGCTATTGCAGAGCAATCGAAGATTGCGCCATTAGAGGCTCAAATTTTACTCGCTCATCTTTTGCAAAAAGATCGCGCGTATTTATACAGCTGGCCCGAAAAAATTCTCAGCGACGAACAACTCAAATCATTCCAGTCGATGATTGAGCGCCGTCAATCCGGTGAGCCTGTTGCCTACTTAACCGGCAGCAAAGAATTCTGGTCATTACCGTTAAAAGTCACACCAGACGTATTAATACCACGGCCGGAAACTGAACAACTGGTGCAACTGGCGCTGGACTTGCTGCCACATGATGCGTGCAAGGTGGCTGATCTGGGTACCGGAAGCGGCGCTATTGCACTCGCACTGGCGAGCGAAAGACCTCAATGGCAACTTACAGCGATAGATTTCTCCAGCACTGCTCTTGAGGTCGCTCAAGAGAATGCAAATGGATTGGGTTTAACGGATCAATTAGAGTTCAAGCTGGGTAACTGGTGCGAACCACTTGATACACCGCAACATGCGATCTTGAGTAACCCACCCTATATCGCTAAAGCAGACCCGCACTTACAAAAAGATGGTTTGAATTTTGAGCCAGCCTCAGCTTTGGCAAGTGGCGCTGACGGCCTGGATGACATTCGTATAATTAGTGAAACCACCAAGGACTATCTGGTAACGGATGGCTTGTTACTGCTGGAGCATGGCTATCAGCAACAAGCGAAGGTCATCAAGATACTTGAATCATCCGGGTATAAGGATGTTCGAGGTTATCAAGATGACCAACAACAGGATCGTTTTGTTGTAGCTAAATGCCCGTCTTAATAAACAGCACCAAAGACACGCTGTAATAACTGGGTGGTGCGCTTGACCGGGTCTTGTCTGATCGCTGCTTCTTCTTCAGCCAGATAATTAAAGATCGCGCCGGTACCCAGCTGTAATACATGATTAGTCAGTTGCGTTTTGTAGTCTGGCAACATTGCACCTGCCGGCCCCATGCTTCTGACCAATTGATCATAACTACGCACTGCACCGACCTCAGCCATGGATTGTTGTACTACTGGCAACATGCTGTTGACCAATGGCGTACTCATTTTAGCTTCAAAGTAACGCGTGGCAGCATCATCGTTACCTTTATAGATCGCCATAATATCTTCAATGGTTAACTGCTGAATCGCGTCCCAGAATAAAACCTTGGCTTTGGGAGCAGCGGCTTCTGCTGCGCGATTCATTTTTAATTCCAGATCATCAAAGGCGGAGGCCAGGCCCAATTGACTGGCAATCTTCTTGGCCTGCAATAGATTATCCGGTAACGGAATATGAATTCTTGGGTCGGCATTAAAACCGTCGACAGCACCTAATTGACCGACAACACTATCAGTTCCAACCCTCAACGCTTCCTTTAAACCCTTTCCGATTTCTGCCTGGGTCAAGGCTCCACCGCCAGTAGTCTGGCGAAGAATCTCGGTTGCTACGCCGGCTAATTGCGGATTACTGGCACATGACATCAGAAAACTTGAGCTGAGCAGCATTAACAATACGAGAGATTTTTTCATCTGAGGCGTCCTTGCGTTTGTTGAAATAGCAGCATGTCAGGCTAAAAACGCTCTGACAATCAGATAATTGCCAATATCCTATGCAGTTCAAATTTTCACCCGCAAATCTTTTGTATCGATATAATAGATGCGCATCTGTAGAACATCTAAAACGTATAATAATAAAATTACCAGTGCCCTCTCATGAAAGACATCAACGAACACAACATTCTGACCGAGATCGGGCAATTACTCATTGAGTATCGCAATACTCAGAATAGCTCTGACCGTCTACTGGATTATATAAAACCAGGCGCGTTGTCTGATGAACTGAATTTAGTTAAAGACACCGTCGGTGATTGGCAAGCGGTTTACCAATGGATTGAACAATACCTTCAACACTCCGTTCGCACGGGTCACCCGGGATTTGTAAATCGCATGTGGGCCGAGCCCAACCTGCCCTCAATCATTGGTGAGTTTGTCGCTACTGTAGCTCAAACTTCTGGCTGCACTTATGAGTCTGCACCGGTAGCCGTGCTAATCGAAAAATACATGTTTGCGACCATGCTTGAGCTGGCAGGTTTTGAGCACGGCGAAGCACAAATGACCACTGGCTCGAGCAATGCCAACATGATTGCGCTATTGGCTGCCAGAAATAATATAAACCAGAATTTCAAACAACAGGGTATGCGCAATAGCCCTGAACTGGTCGCCTTTGTCAGCGCAGATGCTCACTACTCATTGGATAAAGCGGCAAATGTTATTGGTCTTGGCTCAGACAACCTGATCAAGGTGCCGATTAATGCGGCTGGTGAAATGGATCCCGCTGAACTTTCCGCTTTGTTGATCGACGCTACCAGTAAAGGTCAACTACCATTTTTTGTTTGCGGCACAGCGGGCACCACCGTACGAGGTGCCTACGATCCAATCCCGGCGTTGCTAATGCTCAGAGAACAGTATGGTTTCTGGCTACATATTGATGCAGCCTGGGGTGGAAGTGCGATGCTTGATCCTGCCCTGAGGGCGCGCTTTATGCCTGAAGTTGAGCGGGTTGATTCCCTAACCTGGGATTTTCACAAAATGCTCGGCGCCTCATTAATGTGTAACATTCTAATGTTTAACAGCGATCAACATCATCTGTCACAAAGCTGTGGTGCCGGTGACGGCAGCTACTTGTTCAGAGAGACCGACGCAGACACTATTATTGACCCGGGCCTGAGTTCACTACAGTGTGGTCGCCGCGTGGATGCACTTAAATGGTTTTTAGACTGGAAGTTTTATGGTCAGCAAGGCCTGGCTAAACGCGTTAACCGCTTCCTGTCTTTAGCAAAATATATTGAAACTAAAATTCAAAATTCCGACGTACTGGAGCTTATGGCACCACGGCAGTCATTCAACTTGTGCTTTCGCTATAACGACAACAGCACCACCAATCTGGATAGTCTCAACCAATCACTTCGCACCAGTCTTTATCAGGAAGGTAAAAGCCTGGTCGGTATGGCATGGATTAACGATGCTATGGTCTTACGCTGGTTAAGCAGCAATCCGAATTTGAGTCATGCCAGTATTGATATTTTCATAGAGGAACTGGAATCAGCTGGCAAAGAACTTGCCAGCTCCAGCATGAATTAAAGATGCTGCGATTCAAACTGGTACTCTATGTCATCCTGAACTGTATCAAGCGCGGCACCAATCCCTGGTATTACTTTCAACTCAACGCCAACTGGTTTAATAATAAGAAAGGTATCTTCTCAAAACTGGAAATTGATCAATACATTCCCGAGCAATGGCGGCTCGCTCAATCTGCCTTGACCAGCGACTACCATGCTGAATCTTTTCCATTGTTTTTAAAACCAGAGTGGGGTCAAAATTCAAATGGCATCATCAAGGTGAATGATGCTGCAAGCTGGTCTAGCGCCGTTAGCGAGGTTGACCACAATCTATCCTACATCGTACAAGCAGCTGCTACAGGAACAGAAGAGTATGAGGTGTTCTATGTTCGCGATGCAGATGATCTAACTCAGTTCGTAATGTTTTCAATAACCAAAGCTGATAATAATGAAAATACCGAGTATCCGATCAACAGCATCAACAATAGCAACACTATATATACTGACTGCACAGCTGAATTTGATGCTGGGCAACAACAGCAGCTCTGGAACATGCTCAGCAGCATAGGAGAATTTAGAATCGCACGGGTATGCTGTCGTTGTGATGACCAGGCTGGTCTAGTTGCAGGAAAATTTCAGATAGTTGAAATCAACCTGTTTGTACCTATGCCCTTAACTTTAATGGACCCGGCAATTAGCGATAAAAATAAAGATCGCTTTTTACGTATAATGGGGGACAATCTGTCTCGACTGATTAAAAACATCCCTGCCGACCAGCCTTACAAAGGAATATTTTTCCGCAAATGGGCACTGCACCGAAAAATGTTGTCATGAAAAAACTCAAGCGTCTTATTTATCGGTGGATTGACCAACAATTTCTGGATGGTTGCACCAGCTACAACACCTTGAGTGTACGCAAAGCCTCACGCTCAAAAAAATCGTCACGTGCCATGTTTTCTAAACTGGGCATTCCTCATGCGCAAGGCAAAATATTTCTTTTCCCTTTTGCTGCGTTTAAATTTGTCAAAGAACACGGCTATCCGGTAGTGGTTAAACCCAATGTCAGCGGCTTCTCCAGAGGCAGTCATTTCCCCATTAATACACCCGCAGAGTTATTAAAAGCCTGCCTGCTGGTAAAAGTCTGGTGGCCGTTTTCTGTGATTGAGCGCTACCTTGAGGGTCACAACTATCGCGTCGTGGTAATTAAAGATGAGATCATGGGAGCAATCGAGCGCTATCCGGCATTTGTGATTGGTGACGGCGTGAGCACGGTCATCCAGTTGCTAGAAAAAGAAAACCAAACACGACAGGCATTACAGTTATTACCGGCAATGTATCTACTCAAACAAAGTCAGGTCGATATAAATTTATTACGCAAGCAACAGCTGGAGCTCACTTCGGTGCCACTCAAAAATCAGTGGGTCAACCTGCACAACAAAGTCGCACTCAAACCAGGCGGCATTGTTGAAACCATCGATCCATACCGGGTTCACCCGGACACACAAACGGCATGTCAACGCCTACTCTCGGGATTTGATGCGAATATATTAGGCATAGACATAATCATGACGGACAGCATCGAGAAAAGTTATCTCGAGCAGGAGTGTATTTTTCTGGAAGTGAATTCCCGCCCGTATTTAAAAATGCATCACCACCCACGTTTTGGGCCTAAACCGGATCTTAGCGCGAGTTTTCAAAAGCTGGATCAATTACAAATCGACGATGCCGATATTTTCTAAGTTAGCACCAGCGCAATCGCGCTTTTACTATTTTTTGATTCTACATTCAGTATTGATCGGATTGTTTCCGTTCTTTATTCCGCTATTCCTGTGGCGTATGGATTTTTCACTAGCGGGAATCGCATTTTATATTGCCATTACCGGCTTTAGTTTTTGCCTGGCATTATTTAGCTGGGATCGACTGCACCAGCGTCTTGGCCCGCGCTTACTCTTTATCTTCTCGATAGTGCTTGAGCTTACATTGCTACTGAATACTTTTTACACACAGTACGACTGGTTTATTTTGTGCTTTGGCCTGTTGAGTGGTTGTTATAGCTGCACTTACTGGATGACTCAAAGAACCTTGTTCCTCGAGACTATCACCAGTGAAAATAGCGGGGATTCATTCGGCAATCTTCAAATCGTGGTCTTAATTGCCTTAAAACTGGGTATGTTATGTGGCGGTGTATTGCTTGAACGTGCTGGCCTGCTATCGGTACTGTCCGTTTCTATACTACTGGTCATTCTCGGATTGATTGGTTTGAGAATACTTACGATTGATCTACAACAATTCAATCGCAGCGAACCGGTTACAGTAGTAACAATAAAACAATGGTTTCGGTTTAAAGACCAATATCACTCTCGACCCGTTTTTTTAGTGGACGGTATTTTTCTTTTTCTGGAAAGTCATTTCTGGTTACTGTCATTATTTTTTATTGCTAATGAAAATTTTACACGCTTGAGCCTGCTGGTCATTGGTCTGGGTCTCGTGTTCAGCATTTTATTTTGGGGCACTAAAAAAATTATTGATCACGTCACAGGCAATCGGCTCTATCAATTCACAGTGCTTGGCTATGCTTTATCCTGGGTATTGCGCGCCGCCCTGCCGAACATGCCTAACTCGGTATTTATTATGAATCTGGTGTTGATCACATTTTTAACCAGTCTGTTCAGACTAACTTTTAACAAGCGCTTTTTTGATCATGCCTTGCACAGCAATCCTCATCATTATCTGGTGTGCAAGAGTTATCTATCTCAAGCAATGTTGATGGTGTTTTTTATGCTGGTTGGAATGGCTGTGCTGAGATGGGGAGGAAATCCGCTAACCAGCCTCACTCTGGTTTATGTTGTTGCAGTTCCACTAACTGCAACCTATTGGTTTTATAAAGCTAAATCTTCTCAAGCAACTGCTTAAGTTCATTTTCAATCGTTACCAGGTTGGGAATAAACGATTTTATGCCTATTGCCTGCACATGAGCGTCTATGATGCCATTGTCATCCGTCACTTCATCAATCGCAACCAGATCCTCATTACCCAGTAACACAGGGTGTGGAATCGCCTGAATCTCGATAGCGTAATACTCAAGGCCGGGGTGCTTTTCCAAACCATAAAGAACCGCCAAACGTCGCGCCCGGTTAATGGGCTCCTGACTACCAATACCACACATTCTTTCAACAGAAATCAGCGGCACCTGTTGGTTACGCCAGTTAAAGTGCCCGGTAAACCAGGCTTGCTCACCATGCAGCTCTTTTACTTCAGGCACTGAAATAACTTCTGCAATACTGGTTTGCGGCAATACCATATTGTTATGCCGTAACGGAATAATCAGAGATTGGATTTTTTCTTGCTGTAGTGATGCCACGCGTTACTCCTGTTCGAGCAAGGAAGTGATTTCCTGCAACAATACTTCTTCCTGAAATGGCTTACCTAGATAACGGTTCACACCAATTTGAGCCGCTCGTTCCTGATGTTTTTTACCGGTACGTGAAGTAATCATAATAATCGGCAACTGCTTTAATTCTTCAGACTGACGAATTTTCGCGGCCAATTCAAAGCCGTCCATGCGTGGCATTTCTACATCCAGCAACATAATATCAGGCACATGATCATTGAGCTGTTGCAAGGCATCCATACCATCTTTAGCTGTTAGCACATGATAATTGTTGCGCTCTAAAACACGAGCAGTGACTTTACGAATAGTGATCGAATCGTCGACTACCATTACCACTTTTCTCTCTTTTTCACCGGCATCGGCGCTAAATAAATTCGCTTTACCTGACGCCGTAGTTCTCACCACACCTGGCATATCCAGAATCAATGCGACATTACCATCACCTAATATAGTAGCACCAGAATACTCGACCAGATTATTTAAAGGTGGTCCCAGTGGCTTAACTACGATCTCACGGCTACCCAGCACTGAATCCGCCAGAAATGCTACACGATGATCACCGGTATTCACCAACAACAATGGCAGCTGATCTTCAGCAGTGTTCATATTGATTAGTTTTCGGTTTAGCATTGAGCCTAAGTGGCGCAAGGCATAAGCCGTGCCGCCATAGTCAATCACCGGTTCATCCAGCGCCAACTGCTTGGCTATTTTTTCTGGCTGCATTCGAATCACGCCGTATATGCTACTCACCGGCACCGCAAATAAATCATCGCCTGATTGAATTAATAACGATTGATTAATTGCCAGCGTAAATGGCAAGTTAACCAGGAATGAAGTGCCCTTGCCTGGCTCTGACTGAATTCTTAAATCACCATTGAGTTTTTTAATCTCATGGTTAACCACATCCAGACCAACACCACGCCCAGAAATTTGATCAACTGAACTGGAAGTACTGAAACCGGATTTCAGAATAAACTGTAAGACCTCTTCATCTTCCAGGTCGGAATCAGCTTTTAATAAATTACTGCTAATCGCTTTCTCGCGAACCGAATCAATATTAATACCAGCACCATCATCTGATACCAGCAGTTCTATTTCAGGCCCACTGCGCTTGATACTAATCTCAATGATGCCTTTAGCTGGCTTGCCAGCTTGCAACCGCTGGTCCGGGGTCTCTATACCGTGCGCCACGGCATTACGTAACAAATGCTCTAATGGGGCGACCATACTTTCAAGTAACTTTCTATCCAGCTCACTTTGCTCACCAGATATCACCAGCTCAACTTCTTTACCCAGTTCGGTGGCGGTTTGTCGGATAATACGTTGCAGGCGTGGCAACTGAATTGAGAATGGAACCAGCCGGGTTCGCATCAAGCCTTCTTGCAAATCCGTAGAGATTCGGGATTTCTGTAATAACAAAGTTTCGATTTCAGACAAATTACCACTGACCATTTCTTCCAGATTGGTCAAGTCATCAATACTTTCCGCCAGACTCCGTGAAAGCTGTTGAATGGTTGAATAGCGATCCAGTTCGAGTGGGTCAAATTCTTCATCATCGCCTACTTCGGCATCAACTTGCTCGTCTCGCTTAAAGGTAGACAGAATCTGAGCTTCTGCTTCATTTTCAAGATTACGTAACTGCGCTGACAAACGAGCAATGGTTTGTTGTAACTCTTCGAGTTGCCCACCGGTTTGTTTAATTTGGTCATCAATGCGTGAGTGGAAAATATTAATTTCACCCGCCTGATTGACCAGCTCATCCAGCAACACCGGGTTAACTTTAATTGAATCCTGACGGGTTGGAATATCTTCCCGATTTGAGATCGTGTTTGATTGCTGTACAGCAGCTGGCAAATCTACCGGCGCGGGAATTTCAGCCGTAAATTGTAGCTCGTCTTCAGGCTCATCAGCGGTTTCAACTTCAGCTTCATCAGCTGGTGTTTCTTCAACCTCTTGAGTAATGACCGGAGACTGTTCGTGCGTCAGTGTGTCTATTGACTCTGCAGGATCAGCATAGGGGTCAGAAACCTGAGTATCTTGCGCATAAAATGAAGGGACACCAACATTGGGAGTCGTCAATACCTGGGGAGCCTCAGACGATGTGGCAGGTTGTTCAGGTTGGAGTTGTGCTTCTATGTCTTGCAACAAACCCGAAGCTGGAAAGACCGGCTTACCTTTTTCGGCACTGTTGATCATCATGCCAAGCGTATCAAAGGAGGTCCGTACCAAATAAATAACTTCCTGGGTACCACTGAGCTTACCTTCAACCACCGCATCAAATAATGATTCAACCCCGTGCGAAAGATTACCGATATTATCGAGACCCGCCATTCTGGCACCGCCCTTAAGCGTATGCAGGTGACGCTGTATTTCTTTAATCAGGATGCCGTCATCAGGTTCATCAGCCCAGTTGGTGGTCAATGATTCAGAGGTATCGAGTATTTCGCGTGCTTCCTCAAGAAAGATGCCTATTAATTCAGCATCTTTAGCATTAATGATATCCGGTGCTTCACCCTCGGCATGTTGATCACTGATTTCAAACTCGGGTAAATCATCAGCTACAGACTCAACCGTCAATGAAGTCTGGTCAGAAATATCCAGTACATCAATATCGATTTCACTTTCAGTGCTTGCTTCTGATTCAGAGCTTGCTTGTTGTTCTTCGGCCGCCGCTTCATGCTCATGCAGTTGTAACTCGCGCTCCTGCTGCAACATTTTTTCGAGATTCTCAGTAACTAACGAATCAATGAACCCTGCCTCTCTGCCGAGACGCAGATCCTGTAATACTGTTTCAATATGAGCATTAACATCCTGCAACATG
Organism: uncultured Thiotrichales bacterium; assembly: GCA_938041655.1. Taxonomy (GTDB): domain Bacteria; phylum Pseudomonadota; class Gammaproteobacteria; order CAZUMV01; family CAZUMV01; genus CALIRD01. The sequence continues at coordinate 17,881 of CALISW010000105.1, forward strand.
CCAGGGAAATCGTCGTTCACTTCGCGCTGGTTGGTGGCACAAAAATCCAGATAGTGTTCTACGTGCGCAAACACAGAATAAATCTGTGGGATATCTGCTGTTCTGGCGACATTATTGAGCGTCTGGGTGGCACTCATTAACTCTGGACCGAGCGTCAAGCGAGTATCAAATTCTTTAGCTTTGTTAAGTTGTTTATTGATAAAGTCCAGCTGCTCTTCGACTTCGGTCAACACCACCACTTGTAAGTTGACGGTATCCGGACTCTTGTCTTTAACAACTTTGGTGTCTCTTGTATCTATCTCATTGGTATCATCAGCAGAGAGTGTCGGGAATTGTTCCATACCGGTCATGGTCAAGGCAGCCGCCCTCGGGTCACTCATCTCGCCGGTTTTATCAAACTCGTCAACATACACTTCTACGGTTGAATCAAATGATTCTGGCACAGGAGGTGCATCCTGCTGCTCTTCCTCAGCCGGATCAATAATGACCGTAATATCCTCAGGAACATCTCCATGTTTAGTAGCCAGGGCATCCAGACTACCGCCTTTAGCAAGTATATCGGCGTGCGACTTTATAGTTGACAGGTTGGCATTAGGTCTACTTTTAGTTTCTATTTGCTTGATAAGGTCAGGCAATTCATCACGCGCTGCTTCGAGCGTAGCAATAACTTCAACCGTCGGACTGACCGATTTGTCCATGATTCGATTCAATAGACTTTCAAAAGACCAGGCAAATTCACCCATCACTTCTGCACCAACCAAACGACCACTGCCCTTCAAGGTGTGGAATGATCGGCGCATAACTGCTACCGCGTCCATGTTGGAATTATCAGCAGACCAGGAAGCAAGGTTTTCGGTAATTCTCTCGCGCTCTTCTTCGGCTTCTTCAAGGAATATTTCGAGTATTTCCTGATCGACACTGTCGGGTAAAACTTGCAGATCAACAAACGCATCCGCTGTTAATTCCATGCTACCTGTTGGCACTTCGATAGGGGTACCCTGATCGAACTGCTGCACTTCAATTACCGGTGCTTGTTCTTCAAAAGTCGAAGTCGGGGTAATTTGCTGACTCTCTTCAACCTCAAGACTCGGTTGTTGCACCTCTTTCGCGCTACCTAGATCCACGCTGGAGGAATCGAGCTGCATCGCATCCATCTCCAGCATCTCAACCATATCCAGCTCGGCATTTGTCATTTCCGGAGTCGATGCATTTACCGGGGTACTTTCTGGTACTGGCAATACGTCTGCTTCAGGTGGCTCGTGGATCGGTATCTCATTTTCTTCAATAATAAAGTCATCCAGTTGTGCCAGACTCACTTTACCCTTCTCCAGAATATCCTGCTGGTCACCAATCCCCGGCTCCAACGATTCCAGATAAAACTCGATACTGGAAAGACCATCAGCAAAGGCAGCCAGTTGTTCGTCACTGGGAGCCTCTTGCTTATGTATCAAACTCGAGACATAACCTTCAAGTTTGACCAACAATGGTTCAACCGCTTTCAGTGGCAGTACTTGCATAGCACCACGAATATTTTTCAATAATGGAGGCACTGGTTTGAGCAAATCATAATTCTTGTAACGCTCAAGATACTCTAGCGTGGTGGCTCTGACCTTACCCAGCTCAGCCAGCGTTTCTTGAATGACTGCGTGATAAACCTTGCGATACTCTTGCTCAGGCACCATCCCGTCTGAATCAATTGCACCTTCACCGGCGAAACTCTTGACCGCAATTTCCACATCCACCAGCACACTGGCAATATCCTGCAATTCTTCGCGGCTTAAAATTGACTCGGCTTGTAATGCCGCATCCAAGCGCTGACTTGATTGCTGCAGGCGCTCGCGCTCATCTGCCAAACCCAACATGCCGTTGGTCTCGGCTAAATCACTTAGCTTGGTCACTACCGGGCGCAAAATATCGGCATCCGGCTTCTCGGCAAAGGCATACACCTCCAGCCGCTCTTTAATGCCGTTAATATCCTCAACCACCGCTTTGGTTAGTGAGTTGTAAATATCAGGGTTTGATCCACGCAAGTTTGCACGCGCGGTTTCTATAGAACCACCATCAGGCAAGAGCTGGTTTAGTTTGTAGACTTCTTTAACCGCGTTAACTGTTTTGTTACCGCTATTGGCAGCAGCCACATAGAACAATAAATTCTTGACCAGCTCAATAGGAATACTACTGTCAAACTGTTCTTCACCCTCGGCGATCAGGCGCTTCATCTGTCGATCAACTTTTCCAAGCAGCGATTTAACCGCGATTGAGCTTTCCAGATCACCGCACTGAATTGCTTCAACTACGGATTGGCTGACTAACCACAAGCGTCGGCTATTGACGTTCTTGCTGGCATTACCCAAACGAAAAAATACGGCAGCAAGTTTTAATAAATTATTAACCGGGTCGCGGTTTTGATACCACTCCAGCAAAGATTTTTGAAAAACGCCGCGTAATGCTTTGGCCAGCTGTTGCACCGATTCGTCGGAACTCTTGCGCGCAGCATAAAACTCGGTGTCGTTCTTGAGCTCTTCAAGCTCTAGAATACTATCGGAGAGCAACTCTGCATCACGGGTGGCACGCATATCGTTGAGTAATGGCAGCAGCACGATGGGAACATCGGCATTGCCAGCCTGCAAATAATCAAGATAGTCAGGCAACTGAATGGTAGCCTGCATAATCGTCTCGAGCGCATCCTCACGACGTCGCACCCGCCCTGCCAACAAATCATTCATCACTGCAATCAACTCTTGCAGCAGTATTTCGCCACCACGAATGCGCGCCATTTTCAGCACGCCGTAGGCGAGCTTGTACAGCGCTAACGCTTCTTTACCACTTTTCATATCTGAAGGATTATCGATATAAAAATCCAGCGAACTGCGAGCATCAGAAAGGGTTTTATCCAGTTCTGTTTTTAGCCACAATATGGCATTGAGGTTTATATTGGCTTGACTGCTACTCATGACTAGCCCGCTTTTTCCAGACTTTTATCGGGTGCAGCTTCTTTCAATTCACTGAACTCGACAGACTCCATCATTTCTGTACTGGCATCATATTGCACATCGACATTATCGCCTTTGGGCTGAATAACTTCTTCGGGTAAACGGAAACCCGAAACCGACGATTGTAAATCCTCAGACAGTTCTGCCAGACGATTAATTGATTTAGCGGTATGTGTGGTGCCCGCTGATGTTTGCGCGGTAATGTCACGTATCGCTGTCATAGTCTTGGCGATTCTGGCGGATGAACTGGCCTGCTCGGTTGCTTCTGTGGAGATACCACTAATGATTCCGGCTAAAGATCGCGATACGGTTTCAATTTCTGACAGTGCCTTACCGGCCTGCTCGGCTTGTTGCGCACCTTCAACTACCTGAGTAGTACTCGCCTCCATTGATACCACCGCTTCACTGGTATCGGACTGTATGGTTTTCACCAGGCCTTCAATTTGTTTAGTGGCTGCAGCTGAGCGTTCGGCCAGGCGCTGGACTTCGTCGGCCACAACCGCAAATCCACGTCCGGCTTCGCCCGCTGCCGATGCTTGTATCGCAGCATTCAAAGCCAGAATATTGGTCTGGTCAGCGATATCATTAATCAGACTAACAATGTTGCCAATTTCCTGAGAGCTCTCACCCAGGCGTTTGATGCGCTTTGAGGTTTCCTGTATTTGTTGACGGATAGTATCCATTCCAGAAATGGTCTGACGCACAGTGCTTACACCATTCTGGGCGAGTACTACCGAACGCTCGGCTACCGAGGTTGAGTCCTTGGCGTTCTTGGAGACCCGATCAATAGATTTTGACATCTCGGTAACAGCCGATGAGACACTCACCATCTGACGACTCTGACGCGCACTGGCACCAGCTAGCTGACGCGCCACTCCACTTGAATCAGAAGCAGCTGTTGTTACCTTCACCGAGGTATCATTAATAGTCCGCACCAAGGTACGCAATTGCTCAATGGCAAAGTTAACTGAATCTGCAATGGCACCGGTTATATCCTCACTGACTGTGGCAGCAACGGTGAGGTCACCTTCTGCCAGACTCGACATTTCATCCAGTAATCTCAAGATAGCGCGTTGATTATTGTCGTTACGCTCCTTTTCATCTTCCAGCTGATGCTTAGTGAAACCGTAAATACTGTAAAGAAAACCAACAAATGAGAGTAAAGCCAAAAACGCCAACACGGCGGCAATTTTTGACCACAAGCTGCTTTGGGTATAAAAATCACTGGTGGTTTCTTCAAACTCTTTTAGTTGGTTGCGCAGGTCTTCTGATAACCCGGGGAGACTGTCACCGGTCTGATTGAAACTCCATAACTCACTGGTGATCTGCTCTATATCACGTGCCTTGTCATTGATCGAGGTAAACAAAATACTGTTTTTACGCAACATCTCAATCACCGACAAATCTTTTACGGAGAAGACACCGGCCGCTTGATTACCATTTTGCATGGTACTCAGACCTCGACCGAACTGGGTCAGGTCACGCACAAAACTTTCAACAGCACCCAGCGCCTCAGTATCGCCACGCATAATTTTATTCAAGCCGTTTTCAATTCGTTCCGAAAGCTCAAGTTGACGTAAGGCGACTACAACCAAGGCTTTGTCTGATCCCTCGTCGGCCGAAATGGCATTGGCAATCTGATTGGATATATTTTTCAACTCAGGCAGGGAATCACGTATATAACTAGCCGATTCTGAAATAACCTGGATCTGTGGACCGGTTTTAATGATCTTGTCCAGCTGCTTTTCATACAAGCCCCAACTTTGGGACGTTTTATTAGAAAATTCCAACAACTTGGGATCAAGAAACTGACGCTGGCTCGATAACTTTTCCTGAAACTGATTAATTGAATAACTTAAACTGACCAACGAAGGGTTATCGCCTTGCAAGGCCTTGGTTGACTGGGTCTCAATCTGCTCGGTAAGCAATTGCATCATGGCATTGTTACGCAGAGTGCCTTCCTGATCACTCGCCAGACTCTGCAAATGCAAGATCGTCCAAATCGTCCCTGCAGTAAACAGAATTAACAACAACCCCCAAACGATCAAGCGAGTACTTAAACCCGAACCGCGCAAAAAATTCACTGATGGTTTTTTCATACTGCTTTTCTCATACCTACATCCTGAACCGACTCGTCCTGCATCAACAACTCAAGATTCAGCACAGCATAATGCTCATCAGCATTTTGATAGGACTTCTCCACGCAATGTTGTAACTCGTTTGCAAGAGCAGGCAAGCTTTCAGCAATATCGGTATTCATATAATTTTTCATGCCATGCACAGCCGACACTAAAACACCCAACATAAATCCTTGTTGCTCCAGCACTAACAACCGTTGTTGTTGAGAATCTTCGGCAGACTTGAGACTAAATAGCGACTCCAGATCCATGACCGGAAACAAAGTGCCGCGTAAATTCGCGATACCTTTCATCC
>CALISW010000106.1 GCA_938041655.1 uncultured Thiotrichales bacterium
ACCATTCATTTCAGCGCCTAGTGAATAAGCCATGGGATAGGTACTAAATGAAGGCCAGGCAGCGATATGTAACTGCTCGTGCATGCTGTACATCGCATATTTGGTTAATGGTTGAACATGCTCCCAACAACACAATTGCCCTACACGACCCAAACTGGTTTCCATAACATCGATATGACTACCATCACCATCACCAAAAACGGTACGCTCCTGATGTGTTGGCTTCAGTTTACGACGTGTTTGAACAACCTCGCCATTATCATCAATTAAGAACTGACCAATGTATAGCGAACCATGATCTCGCTCGCTTGCTCCTGCAGATAGAAATATCTTATTGTCCTTAGCCGCTTGCGCAAGTCGATTAAACTCATCACCACCAAAGACCAATGAATTCTCATGGTACTGCTGAAAATAAGGAATGTTATGTGCAGTTGGTGACAACCAAATCCACCAGGGGTAACCAGGAAACCAGGTTTCTGAAAATGCAACTATCTTGGCGCCTTCTGAGGCCGCCTTTTCCATCAAACTGATGGCCTTATCGACACAACCGTTCAAATCCATGAAGACCGGTGCCGCCTGAACTACCGCAACTTTATAGGACAAACTCATACTTTACTCCTTAACTTTATATGTGTAGTAACTAATTAGAAACGTCGACGGTAGGTCAATCCAAACTCACGCGGGCGACTCGGAACAGCAGAGTGAAAACCTAAACCAAAGTTTGAGTTACCACTGATGATGTAACGCTCATCACCGATGTTTTCTACCCAAAGTACAACCTCACTACTCTCGTCTAAATCCAGTCTCGCTGAGGCATTCCATAAATCCGTAGAATCCTGAAATAAGAAACTCGAGTTTTGTGAGTCATTGAATACATCGTCAGTAAATGAGTAATCAAGACGCATGGTTAGATCTTTTTGCATGATAGACGCCGCGTACTCCAAGCCAAGACTAAAGGTATTTTCGGGTGTGTTCACCAACTTGGAATCTTCAGTAATTGATGATGATAAGCCCGGCACCGGATTAATTGTGGAGTACTCTGCATCAATATAGCCATAACCTACATCAAGCTTGAAAGCATCTCCCAGGAATGCCGTGGCTTCAAATTCAAATCCAGTAATATCAGCCGTTCCAGCATTCGCTGTAAGAGGACCACCCAAGGTATCGAAAAATGTTACTTGTATGTCCTGATAATCAGAACTAAACAACGCTGCGTTGATCCGGAAACGATCATCAATACTTTGCCACTTAACACCTATCTCATGTGTATCAAGGGTTTCTGGCTGGAATGACAACACTTCGGGTACCGCTGCCACATATCTCAATACATAGCCACCACTCTTGAAGCCTTGAGAAAAACTGTAATAAACCAATGTACTATCGCTAACCGCAGCATCGACGCCCAATTTAAACTGAGTCTCATCAAAGGTCTGTTTTACTCCACCAGTACCATCACCCACTAACGGTATGTATCCCTGCTCCAAGGGACCACCTGGCTCTAACTGAGCGGCTGGACCTCCAGGACCAATCAAAAATACCAATGGATCATTCGCAATATTGGCACCGATAACCTGAGTGAAATCATAACCCTTTTCATCTTCGGTATAACGAACACCACCGGTTACTGACCAAACGTCATTGATATCAAAAGTCGTTTGAAAATATATCGCTTCACTGGTGTTCTCAACATCCGCATCATTTCTAATGGCTGCTTGAAAACCTGCACCACCAGCCGGCCCTGTTCCTGGAGCGGGTATCGTAACCGGAACATTTACATCATCGGTACCTTCTTCATCAAACAAGAATACTCCTGCAATATACTTTAGACGATCATCTATAGCTGTTCCGGTAAGTTGCAACTCATGGGTCATTTGATCTACGTCGTAATTGTCATTAACTATCTCTGTGATTTGAAACGGAGAATTATCAGCATCGTTAGCAAAACGACTCTTGGTATTTCTTAATGACCCCGTGTACTTAATATCAAAACTGTCAGCATGGTAATTAGCAATCCAATTTGCACCCGTTACTTCAACTTGTGAAAACTGTGGGCCTGTTCCATAGGAAACATCAGCTCCAATATCGTTAACAACAGACTGATTAAACAAACCCAGGCCGCCACCAATAATTTCGAAAAAGTCTCCCGTTGCAGATAATGTACCAGGTGCTAATGGACCTAATAGTGTTCCTGTCGGCAAAGGAATTGAAAAGTTTTCAACTAAAGCAGCACCCAGCACACCTGCTCCACCTAGTGTTCCATCGGGAAATGCAGTAGTGAAGCCTACACCTACCGAAGGCGCAGCACTTTCATCAATATCGGTGTAATCAATTGATGCTTGAAAATCCCATGTGTCACTCGGGGTATAAGTTGCTGCTGCTCGAAATGAAATACGGCTCTCATCACCCATATCATCACCTACCAAAGGCCGATCAACGAAGCCATCACGATTTTTGCTAGATAGTGACCAGGAAGTCTTAAAATCTTCACTAAGAGGCAAATCGACTGAACCACGAAAATTCAAGCGCCCGTCATTTCCAGCGGTAACTTCAAATGCACCTTCAAATTCATCCGCCGGTGCTCTTGATACGATATTAATCGCACCTCCAATGGTGTTACGACCAAACAGTGTTCCCTGCGGCCCTCGCAGAACCTCAATTCGCTCAACATCCAATACATCCAGTACTCCACCGACAGAACGCGCCACATAGACACCATCAACGTATGTCCCAACACCAGGATCAGTAGTTAAACTAAAATCTGTATTACCAATCCCGCGAATGAATACCGCAGCACCGGATGACACACCACCAATAGGTGATGTCGTGTCAAAAACCAGGTTAGGAGTGAAATTGGCAATCTCGGAAATATCATTTACACCCTTATCCAATAAAGCGTTCGCTGTAAATGCAGTAATAGCGATGGGTGTATCTTGTAGACTCTCTTCCCTTTTTTGAGCCGTTACAATAACTTCTTCTAATACTCCATCCGCCGCCAATGTAACGCTTGGCAAGCACAATGCCATTGCAGCTACTATTGATAGAAAAACAAAGTTTTTAGCTACAGATCTTATTTTAGTATTTATTGCAGTAAACATTTTTTATCCTCAATCCTGAAGTTTCATACGGATTTATGAAATCTAGATGTCACTGTAGATGAGAAAAAATGCATAACCAATGCACGAAAAGGAACCATCTCTTGCACAATCGCGCACAAGAAAACAGCTACTTGAGGAAATACGTATAGAAACATGGCTATATAGATGAACGCAGGTAATTACTATTTTAAATAGAGACAACAACAAGATAGAGTGCGTCTACATCAGCTTCGAAGCAGTATAGATACTGATTATTTTTACAAACTCAGAGGAAAAAACTATGACTATATTTACACACGTCTGTGTAGGTGCGAACGATCTGGAAAAATCACGTGAATTTTACGATGCAGCTTTAGCGCCACTAGGAATTAACAACTTAGGGGCATTTGGTGAAAATGGATATTTATATGGCGTTGATGCGCCTGAATTTTTAATTTTGAAGCCTGGCAACGGCGAGCCAGCTTGCCACGCTAATGGTGGCACTATCGGTTTCGCTGCGAAAACTCGCGATATGGTACACGCATTTCATGCCGGTGGCATGGGAGCCGGAGGTACATGTGAAGGCGAGCCTGGCCCACGCACCTTCACTCCTACATCATATGCAGCTTATTTACGAGATCCTGATGGCAACAAGATTACATCGTATTGCTTTGCTGACGAATAGCGCTTGATTGAATCAACGCCGCAAGTCTCAACTTGCGGCGTTTGATTTAAACTCGATACCATCAACAACCAGCAATTTATCAAGGCGAACTTCCTCACCTGAAGCCAACTTTAAAAACTCTTCTCCATCTTTGATGATTGTTGTTTCGATCACTACACCATCTAACTTAACTACATCAGCTAACTCATTGTATTCAATGGCTATTGGTTTTCGGTGAATTGCGAATACTTCCAGGTGATCATACAAGCCGCAATCTATGGGAGCGTATATACCTTCTACTTTGTCAGAAGTAGACATTGCTACTAACCAAGTCACCCTCACAATTCACCAAGGTGGCCTTCTTTTGTTGGATTAAATAACTGTCATTATTTTTGACTAATTCGTAATCGTAAGAACCGGCGAAAACGGCTGGCTGATCACGTCTGAACTCATGCATTTGAAAGCGAGCATTCACATTTATCTGATTCCCACCATCCAGGTCATCTATCATCACATTCGAGACTAAGTGTGAGGTTCTAGGAAACGGCTGTAATGAAATTGCGTTGGGATGATTAAAACGTTCACAACGGACTTTACGTAATAATTGATCTTCAAATATTAATGAAACATGCTCATAAGGATCGGGCTGGTCTTGAGATGCTGGCGCCCAATAAAGACCCTCTTCAGTAAACAATGACTGCCAGTCATGCCAACGATGTTCATCCAGCATGCGTACTTCAGCGTAAATAAACTGTTCGATATTATGTTGTAACACTAACTGCTGTGATTCAGCCATTAGTCTTCCTCACCCATGTAGTTTTTCCAGGCCGCCAACTGGTTCCTGAAAGCCAAATCACTTGAGCCTTGAGCGTAAAGGTAACCATCCCCCATATCTTCATCCCGCCCCAGATCCCTACTCAGCGGCATCCAGTCATTGCCTTGCGCCTGTAAGCCAGACTGTTGGCGTCCGTAGACCTCCTGATCGTCTGGCCCCACCAGATTAGCTGATGAGTTAATTAAGTTGCAATAGAGGATCGAACGTTTCAACAACTCATCGGGCGCACCTTTCAAACGGAACGTCCAAGATTCAATAACGGTCTTGTTCACGGAAATGGGTTTTACCACACGCATAGTTTGAATGGCGCCCTTGAGGGTCATACTTGGATAACAGACGGTGTTGTGTCGATTAACCGTGAAAATTTCGTCGGTACGCTCTTTACCGTAAGCCGCGTGCATTGCTTCGTTATATTCCTCTATATCTGAATAGTTGGCGTGAATACTGGTTTTACCACCACTGTACCCATGTCCATGAGGAAACGCGTGTAGACCTACCACATTACAAAAATCATAACCTTCGCTGAATGGCCCGATGATTTCAATAGCACTGGGTGTTTTCTCACCTTCACCAAATTCACGCTTGGCAACTTTTCTCGCCGTCAAACTAGAAGATTGATGCACAATCATCGGGTGCATCATGTCATTCAGATTTTCTAAAAAGAACTTCCAGTTACTGTCGTGCTCATAACGCAGCACTCCACCCGTAATCTCCAACTCACCTTCAGGAGCACGATCAACCATATTATCGATTGATGAAGCGACACCATCGAGCCAGGTTACAAGATCAGGCCCTTCCGCACTTAAACTGGCAAACACAAAGCCACGATAGGAATCATAGCGAGGTAGTTTTTGAATATTGGCGCACTCATCATCTTTACTGAAACCTGTGTCGTCGTAGCCTTGTGCTAACGGAATAGCAATGCACTTACCGTCCATATCAAAACGCCAGGCATGATAACCACAGCGCAGGTCTTTAACTTTGCCACTGCTATCACCAACCAATTGCGCCCCTTTATGAGCACAACGATTAAACAACACATGGAAATTTCCATCTTTATGCCGCGTCAAAAGCACTGGTTGACTGCCAATAGTCGTTGCATAGTATTGACCGGGTTCTTTAACCTGACTTTCATGTCCCACATAAATCCAGCTTTGACCCCAGATACGCTCCATCTCAAGATCAAATATAGCGGGGTCGGTATAGATAGATTTATGCACCTTATCCTCTTGAACCAAATGATCAACATTCAGTGAGGCATCTGTTTTTGCTGTTGCTGACATATCGTATATCTCCGACTAAATCGTAATTGAACCGACACTTGCTCCGCCACAAACATAGAGAGTTTGTCCGGTAATAAAATCCGAATCATTTTTCAGGAAAAATTTCACGGCGGTCGCCACGTCATCCGGTCGACCTATACGCTGTACCGGTATAGCTTTGGCGAGATTATTAATGCGGTCTTTATCATCCTGCATAATCTCATCAAACATATCTGACTCAATTGGCCCGGGTGCAACACAATTAGACGTTATTCCTAAAGGTCCTAATTCCAATGCCCATGTTCTGAGCATGCCAAACATGCCAGACTTGGTCGCCGAATAATTAGTACGCGTTTGCAAACCCAGCGCGCCTCGCGAAGAAACACCGACGATTCGCCCAAAGCCGACTTCTTTCATTGCAGGCAACGCCGCTTGCACCAATGACACCATCGTTGCCAAATGCAATTCAGTTAGATAATCGAGATCATCTAAATCGACTTCTTCAATCAACGCCGGACGAATAACGCCCGCATTATGAACCACTCTTAAAATCTTCTCTTTCGCTGCCAGTTCGTCTGCGGCTGCACGTGTAGCTTTGCGATCAGCCAGATCAACTACAACTGAAGAAAGGTTAGCATGAGAGAATGCTGGCTCTTGTCGCGCCATGCACACAACTTTGTGTCCATCCTCTAAAAGCTGCTTTGTAATCGACTCACCTATACCGCGATTGCCGCCGGTTACTATGGTAACGCCAGTACTATTATCCATACTCAATCTTCCACCAACGCCAACACACGCAATGGACTGCCAGAACCATGCTTGATTTTAAGTGGCGCACACACCAGAAACGCACCCGTTGCAGGCAACTGATCAAGATTCTTTAAACATTGCAGGCCATAACGACCTGCACCATGTAACAAAGCATGCGCTGGATACGGCGGGTCAAAAGTGTGCCCCTGACCCGCGTCGGTGCCTATGGTCTCCACTCCAAGACCCATCGCATCTCGCTCTTCGACCAGATAACGAATCGCACTCCCATCAGGACCAGGGGAATGCGCACCATCATCTTTCAAATTTACGTAGTCTGTCGGGTTGCGTTTGGACCAGTCAGTACGAAACAACACCCAACTACCGGAAGGAATCTCACCATGGGTAGATTCCCAGGCTTTAATATGATCAGCAGTGAGAATAAAGTCAGCATCAGCTGATGCTTCGGCTGAAAAATCCAGCACACAAGCTGGCCGGGTAAAAACGTCTGGTGCAATGGTATCTACCGAGCCATTAGGTAAATCTCTCCCGGTTACCCAGTGAATAGGCGCATCAAAATGAGTACCGGTGTGTTCATTACAGCTAAAGTTACGCCAGTACCAGGCAGGTCCGCGCTCATCGTATTTCGACACTTCTTCAATTCGAAATGGCTGACATTGACCAAACTCTGGCGGAAGAACTAGTACTGGAAAGTCCGGATCAAGTGTATGGGTTAAATCTATTGAACGGATTTTTCCACTGTCTATTGCCTCACCCAATTGTTGCAATATTCCCATGCTGTATTCCTTAATCTATGTGTGTGTTGTGTGCAAGCTCACGCTCGAGTACACCCGGGTCTTCTCGCCAACGGTCTTTGAAGTCGTTGGCTATATCACCCACAAAGGTAAGCTCAATGCCCTGTTGCAGCGCAGCTACAATTGACCCTGACATTTTATTACCCGTCAATTTAGGTGGTGATAATGGCTGATGCCATTCGTCATCTAACGGACCATGCAAAACATTAATCAGCTTAATACCACTACCCATGAAATCTGCTCTCGCATTTTGTGCCAGTGAATAAGCTGCCGCCTGACTAGCCGAGGCGGTACCATAAGCAGGCCAATTAGATAATGCGTATATCGAGAACATGTTGACCCACGCTACTGCGCTGTTGTCACCATCAGCAGCACGTGAACGCATAATAGGACCAAAATGTTGTAGCAACCTGTGTAAGCCAAAATAGTTAACTTCCATTTCGTCTTTGGCTGTTACCGTGCCATTTCGTGACATTACCGAACCCGGTCGCACGTATTGTGCTGTGTTAATCAGGATATCGACCTTGGCACCGATAGACTTCGATGCCTCCAGAACTGAACCATCAAGTGTTACATTCAATGGCACAAACTCGGTATTTTCCAGGCTTTCAAGTTCAGCCTTGCCTGGAAATGGCTTCCAGTCATCAGCCACACCTAGAAAGACTTTTTTTGCTCCAGCTGCCAACAAGGCTTTAGTCAACGCCTGTCCAGTTTCTGTGCGCACATCAGTGACTAGCACTCTCCGGTATTTCGGATCACAGGTTAATTCGCGCATCGCTTTATCATCCGCCATATTTGGAGTCTCCTTTGTCGGTAGGGCCATAAGCACACCCTGACCAGATTTATCTGTGCGAGCTATCACCCTGACTGTATCGCCAGTATTTACATCGACATGCAGATGCGCCAATACAATCGCTCCTACAGCTAATTTAATTGTGCCTATTCGCCATGGCATGCGCTCACGAAAATAGACATTGGTACTGGATTGCAAGGTGGTACTAGCCAGTATTTCTCCAGCACTATCTATCTCACGCCATTCAAGATCATCGCTCCAACAGTTTGCACAAATATCTCGTGCCGGATATGAGACAGCATTACATGCTGAACAATACTGTAAAGCCAATATGCCCTCAGCTGCACGAGCACTAAATCCCGTAGCCGCCCTGCTTCGCAAGCCTGGAGGGTTCGCAGGAACACGTGTTCTTAATAACGGGTTTTTGGCTTTGGGCGGTGATAATGGTTTAGCCATTTATGCACTCCCCAGTACAGCAGCAGCACTACACAAGCCGCGATCAAAGTTAATCATGCCAAAACCTGCAACCACACCAACATCGCAGTTCTCTACTTGCGCACCCAACGCTTGACCTGTGATTTGTCGCAAACCCTCTGTCAGTCCAAGGTAACCACCTGCAGCGCCCGCCTGACCGACCGATAACTGACCACCCGATGTATTGTGAGGGAAGCTGCCACCTACTTCGAGTGTGTTATCACGCACAAAATCTGGTGCTTCGCCTTTCTCACAAAAACCCAGATCTTCAAATTGCATCATGGAGATAACCGGATAGTCATCGTATGTTTGTAAAAATTTTGCTTGTGATGGTTGCACACCTGCCATCGACCATAAATCATCTTTATCAACTGCCCAACCACCACGTAGCTGGATAGGATCTTCTGTAAACGCGTTATGTCGCTCAATAGTTGACAATATATTGGCGTATGGCAAGTTCATAGCTTTCGCATTTTCTTCACTCATGACGAGAAAGCCCTCAGCACCAGCACACGGCATGACACAATCGAATAAATGTATCGGCTCAGCAATTGGTCTGGCTGACATGTATTGATCGAGTGTCAGTGGCTTTTTCATAAGAGCATGTGGAAACTTCAATGCATTCTCACGCTGCGCTACACAAATCTTGCCAAAGTCTTCACGCTTGGCTCCATATGTTTTCATATAAGCATCAGTCAGTAAGGCAAAATTTCCGTTGGGCCCACCCGATCCATAGGGAAAGGATGCGTCCTGGGAGAAGCGACTGAATGCGGTCAGCATGTTACGAAATGCATCAACATGATTGGAGTCAGCTGAAATACATCCCACCACTTCTGCATCCCCGGACTGCACCGCACGTGCGGCACGACGTAAACCTACGACACCGGAAGCACCCCCCATAGGAATATGATCCAACCAACGCGGTGACAAACCCAGGTGTTGGGTTAAACCGACCGCTGTATCCGGAAACAAATCAAAAGATGAAACACAGTAACCATCTATATCTGCTGAACGCAGCCCGGTTGCATCAGACAATGCCTTGAGCGCCTTTCCCAGCCACCAATGCGCAGTTTGGTGTGAATAACGGATATAAGGAACGGTAACCGGCGCTACTGCCACCACCCCTTCATAACTCATTCGTTTGACCGTCATCAGTGATTACCTGAACCGCTTGTTTTGACCGGTCTTTTTTGACTACAAAGATCTATGCAAGAACCAGCCTCGACCATCGTTTTGGCGAGTTTCTTCACTTCACCACGCTGGACCTTTTCTGAAGCGGTTAACGGTATCTCATCAATAAAGCCCACGTACCCCGGCGCCTTGTAATAAGCCAGATGCTCCAGGCTTAACTCAAAGACTTCCTGTGCGAGCTGCTGCTGGTCAACGTTGTTCGCAGCAATAATCAATACCGCTACCTCTTCTCCGCGAATCTCGTCTGGCACAGGAGCTACCGCGCAATTAACAACGTCCTTATGCCTGAACAAAATACTTTCGACTTCAATACAAGCGATATTTTCTCCACTACGGCGAATGATATTTTTACGTCGATCAACAAAGTAAAAATAGCCGTTTTCATCGACCTTTACTTCATCACCGGTATGAAACCACCCCCCTTCCCAGGCTTCAGCAGTCGCCTCGTCGTCTTTAAGATAGCCGCTGAAAAAATACTGGCGCGGGTTATCGCCACTGCGACGAACCAACAGCTCACCCGTCTCGCCTTGAGCAACCTCATTACCTTGTTCATCAATCAATTTATATTCCAGCCCTTCCGGACATTGACCGAAACAACGCTGCCCTACCATACGCGGCTCTTTACTTACTGAGATCCACGCACCTGCTCCGGTTTCAGACATGGCCCAGGCTTCGGTTAACGGAATACCAAAGCGCTTTTCGAAATTGGCATGGTGCCTCGGGTCACAACCCGCACCAAAACCGAACCGCACCTGTCCAGTCATATCATCTTCTGGTACTTCATCAGCATTTAGCAACATCGCCGGCATGACACCAAGGTAATGCATGATTGTTGCTTTTGATTCACGCACTGTATCCCACCAGGTTTTAGGATGAAAACGATCCAGTTGAATCAAACAAGAACCACTTTCCAGCACACCCATAAATGAAGTCGCCAGAGCATTCATGTGCGACACTGGCAATGGCGTAATCAAGCGGTCCTCGCCCGGCTTGAACGCACACATATCACCAAGGCCAACATAAAATTCTCCCAGAAAACGAAAGTAGGCATTACTCAAAATACACCCTTTAGGTGTGCCAGTAGTGCCCGAGGTATAAATAATGGCTGCTTCAGAATCTGAAGTGACCTCGGCATCGCCCGCCCCCACAATATCATCCGCCTCATGCACCTGATCGGCAGCAACTACTTGAGGTTGTTGTGGTGTACTCGCACTAATCGTTGCAAACTGATCAATAAATTTTTCATGCACAACGATCAGTGGCACTTCACTATGTGTAACTAGATAAATCAGCTCCTGGTCTTGCATGCCGACATTCAGCGGCACGATACTTGCGCCTAAAAAATTCAGCGCTAGAAAATGCAGAAAAAATTCCGGACGGTTTTCCATGGCAATACCAACGCGCACTCCCGGACCACAACCTAAAGCTTCATACTGGTCAACCAGTGTTAACATCACTTGCTGTGCTTCCGCATAGCTATAATCTGTCACAGTTGATGAATAAATTTCAGCAGTTTCAGTTGGCACGTGGAGAAAAGGACGATCTGCGTACTTATCTGCCTGATTTAAGAATAAAGCGGCGACACTACCGTTTTCAAAACTCATATTTTTGCTTTCCTTTCCGGCATCAAATCTTCATGAGTTTCATACGGAGACAAGTTTAAATTCTCTCGCATACGCTTGAGTGTTTTTGTCATGCGCGCCACTTCTTGTGCTTCAATACCATCAAAGGCGCGATCAAACACCTTATGACCAATCGAGCGGACTAGTGTCAGGGTTTTCTTAGCTGATGATGTCATGCGCACTTCAACCACACGTCGATCATTATCGAGCGCTTGACGCGTAATGAGCCCTTCATTTTCCATGCGTATTAACATGCGCGTGAGTGTGGGCAACTTGATAACAGAACGCCGGGCTAATTCACTGACTGTGCTCGGGCTCTTGTCTTTGAGCAAGGAAAGTACTCGCCACTTGGTGTTATCTAGACCGTAACTCTTAAGCGCTTGATCCATCTCGGTTGTATAAGTACTGGAAGCTCGTATCAAGTTATAGAGAACGTAATCCTCCAGAATAAAATCAGGATCAGTAGGTCCTATTTTCTTTGCAGTGCTCTTTTTACTCACGCTGCAGCACTACCAGAATCACTAATCTGGCTCAAAGCGGACTCAAGCGCAGAACCATCCTCGGTTTTAAGCGCTGCCTGCTGTAGTGCATTCATTCCAGCTGCTGCATTAACTTGTTGCGCTAAGGAAGGTATAGCATCCACAATGCTGGTAAAGTTCTTTAAGCCACGCGCGTGAGTATCACCATAGCCCTTGATCAAACGCTGCAAGGCAGCGATCTCTACAGCCAGTGCATAGTCTTGCGCATGATGTGTATCAATCAAGCCAAGCCAGTTTTCAATACGTTGATTCTCTTCTCGATACTTATAACTTGAGCGGCGCATGAATTTCAAACCAGACAAGCAATACATCATTAAGAACCCGGGAAGACGAGTAGTTTTTACCTTACGCCCTTTGCTGAAAATCCCGGCAATCATCTTTCGAGCTGTCTTCGAGGCGAGTAACTTGTCTGCCAGACCAGCGGGCAACATATCGCAAATCTCTTCCACTCTGGGATGCAAGTATTCAGAAACCTCAACTATTTGCTGATCATCTGCTCGCACATCCTTACGGAAACGCTCGAAACGAGTGCCACGTGTTTTCAGATCAGCAACACGTATGGTATCTTCATAAGCCATCCATAAAGACAAATGCTTGGCCACCGTGTTACTGAGTTTGAACTCGTTGGCAGCAGAATCCGAAGCAATCACTTTGCTTAGCCTGTCCAGAAACAAGTCGCCGTACCTTGGATCATGATGATCAACCACTTTCTTCAAACCCAAAAAGCCGATCTCATGAACTTGTGCTGGCATATCACGAAGACGCTCTAACAATGGCTGCACGGCTTTTGCTGCCTTTTCTGGCAAGACGAATACCGCCGGCGCTTCTTCAACAACTTCTTGCTGCGGTGCTTGCACCGCTGTGTAACCAGCATCAAAGCCACGCAAGTTTGTCTCTACGGCTCGCTTACCCTCAACTATGATAGCTTCAAAGTCTTCACGTTGAATTGGCATAGCACCAGAGCCTGCCAGCGCGCCAAAAATTACCGAGCTTATGATACTGCCTGACTGCTCAACACACCTTGAAAAATCAGCAGTCACAAATCGTCCTGCACACTTTTCTGCCGCCTGGTAAATAATATCGGTATTCACCCGATCATCACCCATGCCGATTTTTTCGCCAATCGCATAATCTCTGTGGGTTGATGAAATCAATGTGGTTTTGTCTGAAACAAAGCCACGGTCGATCGCCCGGCCAGCCTCAATGATTTCAGAGCACAACACCACATCTACATCACCCGGGGTAGGCATCAACGCCATCACTGGTTGTTGCTTAGCCTGTTGAGCGAGTTGCTCAGGAAAATACTCAACATAATAGACAGTCGCACCGGTGCGCTGCGCTACGCCTGGCACTGAAGTGGATTGCACTATATAACCAGTGCGCTTACCCAGCTCTACTAACCAGGTAGTGAGCACCCCACCGCCTTGACCACCGAGTGCATTGATAGCGATCTTGATTGGTTCATTGGAATTCATAATTCAAAACTCACTTGCGCGCGTTTGCGATCACGACGCCGCTGCAACATACCGATAACAGCTCCCCGGACTTTGGTGGCAAACCTGTCCCACCAGTTCGGGTTATAAAGCAGATCCGCCTGATAAAAGGATGGGCATAACACCGCGCTATGCGCATTTTCACCACAGACACCACAACCCACACAATCGTTATTCACATGCGCGACCGGGTCATCGCGTAAGGGGTCAGGGTTGTCCATGATGGTCAAAGATGGGCAACCGGAGATTCGTATACAACTGTGATCACCAGTACAGGTATCAGAGTCAACACCAAAGCGTGAACGCACTATACGCTTGCCATCTTTTATGGCTTTATTTCGGATGGGCTTTTCACGACGCTGACGATTCAACATACATTCAGATTGCGCCACAATAATCTTAGGACCCTTAATCTTGGTGGTCATGGCATCTTTTAGGGTCGCTTTCATATCCTTCAGATCATAGGTCTGAACTTCTTTGACCCACTCTGCACCCAAACCTTTCACTGCACTTGAAATCGGATTGTTTGTGCTACGGGTTTTATTTTGTGCGCGTGAAGATAAAATGTCCTGACCGCCGGTTGCTGCTGAATAGCCGTTATCAACCACTATCAAGACATTATCATTCTTATTGAATACCGCGCTTCCCACACCACTGGTGAGGCCGTTATGCCAGAAACCGCCATCACCCATGATGCTGACGGTGCGCTGACTGGATTCTGATTGTTGTAGTGCAGATGAACCCGCCCAGCCCAGGCCGTAACCCATGGTGGTATTTCCGATATCAAATGGCGGCAATATAGAAAACAAGTGACAACCGATATCACAACTGACGTGATACTTACCTATCTCCTGCTCTATCTGCTTCATAGCCGAGAACACTGGCCGTTCCGGACAGCCAGTGCAAAAACCAGCAGGACGACCCGGCACGCTAGCCGCCATCAACTGTTTTTCCTCTGCGGTAATAGCAGGTGGCTTTTCTTCTGCTGTGTTCTTTAATAACTCCGGTGCATATTGCGAGAAGAACTTTTTCAAACTCTTTCGCACCACCTGACCTTGATATTCTCCGGCTTTGGGAAAAATATCTTTACCGACTATTTTTGTATTCAGTTCAGCTGCATTAATGATTTGATTAAGTTGCTGCTCAATATATTCTGGCTGACCCTCCTCAATCATAAGTACAGATTTCTTGTCACGGCAATAATCAACCAATTCATCATCAATCAATGGGTAAGTAACATTCATGCAATAGACCGGCACATCAGGGTTACCAAATTTATCGGCAAGTCCTAGCAACTCCAGTGCACGCATTAAAGTGTTGTAAAGCCCACCTTGTACTATTAGACCAACCTCACCACTCTCGGGACCGAATAGTTCATTCAGCTTGTTTTCTTTGATGAACTTAACGGCTGCTGGCCAGCGCTTTTCCACTTTCTCGATTTCATGTACAAAGTTCGAGGGCGGCAATACAACCCGACTATACTCACGGGTTGGATTTTCCATGGCATCTTTCAGAGTAAATTCAGGCGCCACATTGTCTTTAGCAGTAAAGGTGCCATAGACATGACAGGCGCGAATGCGCAGTTCAAGCATCACCGGAGTATTCGACGCTTCAGATAACTGAAAACCTGTTTCGACCGCATTCACAATCGAGGTCAAATTAGGACGTGGATCCAGCAACCAGATTTGAGACTTCATAGCAAAAGGATGCGAACGCTCTTGCATGATAGAGGAGCCTTCACCGTAATCTTCACCAATGATTACCAGACAACCACCGGTTACACCACTGGAAGCGACACTGGCCAAAGCATCTGAAGCGACATTTGTCCCTACTGTGGATTTCCAGGTCACTGCACCACGTAACGGATAATTCACAGAAGCAGCCAACATAGCAGCGGCAGCAGCCTCACTGGCGCTCGTTTCAAAATGTACATCAAGCTCGGAGAGAATCCCCTGCGCGTCTGACAACACATCCATCAGATGTGAAATAGGCGCACCTTGATAACCACCTACATAAGAAACACCGGATTGCAGCAAGGCTTTGGTAACGGCGAGAATCCCTTCCCCATGGAAAATTTCACCATCACCAATACGAAGATCTTCAACTTCTTTCGCAAACGATCGTTCAGCCATAAGTTCTCCAGAACACACTATTTACCAACGAATATCACACCAGCATAAAGAATATTAGTTTACTTATCAATTGATATTAATATACACACTTCAAATTACACTGGTTTAAGGCTATCTTTCATTAATAGAATGTATTCGAGACTTTCATATGACTCACGACATGACCGGAAATATCCACTTATTATTTGCGTTTCTATCACTACTCTCTGGTGTACTCGTCTTCACCAGCAAAAAAGGCACCAAACAACACAAAATATTTGGTTATGTATATGTGACCAGTATGCTCACCCTGTGCATTACTGCATTGATGATTTATAGATTGTCAGGGTCCTTCAACATCCTTCATATTGCCGCACTGGTCTCTATTGTGAGTATCAGCCTTGGAATGTGGAATGTGTTGTTAAAAAGACCAAAAACAGGATGGTTACCAGGCCACTATGAATTTATGGTCTGGTCTTATATTGGTCTTCTTGCCGCCTTGGTTGCTGAAAGTTCAACTCGCATAGGGATGCCCATGCTAATTAAAGCGGGTGTAGAAGACTTTCACAGTTGGTTCTGGTCAGTAGTTGGCGTTGCAACATTCGTTGTTATATTTTGTGCGCGCCTGTTATGGGAACGAAACAAGAAAAACATGGGTAAGTACCATGAAGTTTTCGACCGTAAAAGTACACCATAGTCAGATTATTCTGCTGCACGAAAACCTTTAGGCTCTTTAGGGCTGGTACCCTTGCGCAAATAGAACTCGAAGGCATTATCCATATCACCATTAACATACGGCGTAACGTACAAAGCAGCCATACCTTCAAGATAACGTGACTGCCTAATTGGGCCTAAATCAATCGTTTCAAAACCCAACTGTTGAGCCAATTCCATGACCACCTGTTTGGCACCAGCATCATTACCGGCTACTGGCACAGTTACCGGACCACCAGCTGCTTGTGGATCTTTCATTACATGTGCACCCACCGTATTAAATGCTTTAACAACAAGAGCATTCGGTTTTGCTGCCTGAATTTCTTCAGCCGAAGAGGTTTCAACCACTAACTGCATTAATCGATCCTGATCCGGCTTTAATGCATTGGTTACATCAATAACGAGCTTTCCATCCATCGAATCGAGCGAACTCAACAACCCTTCCATTGCGAAATATGGCACTGCAATAACTACCCAGTCTGCTTGCGATGCCGCCTCTGCTGAGAGTGCCGCAGTTGCTCCGCCACCAGTTTTAGCTACGAGTTCTACGACGCTGGATTTTTTAGGGTCTCGAGAACCATACACAACTTTGTGACCCAACTCGGTGAAACGCGGGCCCAACGCACTACCAACACGACCAGTTCCAATCATAGCGATGGTCTTGCTATCTGAACTTTGTTTCACCATAGCCACGTTATCTGAGGCATGTGTTGTACATGCCAACAAAGCAACTACAAAAGCAAGCAAGACACTCATAGCCAATGTATTTTTAATCATATTATATCCTCAAATTATCAAGTTTCATTTTTTGTATTCCTGCAGCTCGTATACTTCAATCCTCAAACCTGCGGGCGAATAGAATGAAATCACATCACACTTGCCGTGAATAGAGTCCACTACTCCATGCCGAACAACATCAACTCCCTGTTGCGCCAGACGATCTATTAACAACGAGTTATCAGGAATGACATAGCATAAATGCAACAACCCTAGTGACTTTGGTTTCGCACGTGGATACAGGTTATCTCCTTCTATACCCTGGTACTGAATAAGTTCCAGCTGCCCAAGGTCAAAACCCTTCCGTCCCCATATATGGATATTCAGAACCGTACCATCAGGCAAACCTATTGCTTTAATTAACTTGGGATCGGAGAAAACATTTTCATTAAGCTTATCTACCAAAAATATTGACTCAAAAAAATCACTTTCGGCAGAGACATCAGGAACAATTAATACCAATGGACCAACAGCGGCAACGCCTTTAGAGGTAAATGGCTTTGGCTTACCGACAACTTCTAACAACACCACGTTAATATCATCATGCCCAAACATGTGCACTTCTCGGAACGACGTGCCATCAGGTGCATTAATCAGGTGGGCTTCCTGAGTGCGAAACTCATAGCCTTTAGCCAACATATGTTCGAGTTTACTGACCAGATCATCGGTATAGATATCCAGGTTCTTCGGCGTTAAATCATAGGGATTTGCATTTTTTCTAACAGGCTCATCAGGATTCTCAAATTCAACCAGATGCAGCATACCTGCAGTTTCTTCTCCGGTTTTCAATAACGCTTGCCGGCGAATCTCGTCTGGTTCGATACCCCACATCCCGGCTGCTGCCGTATCAGCAACCTCTAGTGAGCTAACAACTGTCATGCCAAATTCTTCTACCCACAACTTCTTCGCCAAATCCAAATCTGCAACACCGACAGTTATTGCCGACCATGCCGAATAAAACGATTCATCCGCATTACCAAGCTTCAAACAACCAACCTCTTCATCAGGCATACTTTGAAACCCAAGTGGAAAAGCATACTCTAACAGAGTACTAACATTAGTTAGTAGGTAAGATTAATGTCAGTTCATTGGCCGAGAAAAATCTTGTTATAACAAATGCCGATTAACCTCATCCCGATGCTTTTTTAAATACTTTATAAATGGAGTACCCCCGGTTCCTACTTCTGTGGTATTACCTGCTCCACCTTTGCCCTGCTTATTAATGTAACTGGCAGCATACTCAAGATGCCTGGTACGAAATTGAGCGAGTTTTTCAAGACAGACGTTATACGCCTGATTTAGCGATGCCTTGTCAATCTTCTTTATTGCGTCGCGGAGATTTGCCGATGCACGCACCTCATCTATAAATTGTCTATGTGATGGCGGCCTGTAAATATGCAACTCATCCAGGAAGGTACGTAAAGAATCTTGCGAATGATTAATTTTCAACAGCGCATCCATTGCCGGTACTATTGAAGATTGTGAGCCAGTCTGACCTCTGAATGCTTGCGGCTCACCATTGGCTTGTTCGACGCCTTCATAGATAACACCTTCCGCTAAAGCAGGATTATCTTTCCAGCCATGAATCCATGGTCGTACTCTGTGAAAGTAAACATAAGGATCACATCGTTCTGGCATCCGGTCAAATATCGCATTAACTTTTTCCCAGCCTCCAGACATTGCCTGCAAACCATTTTCCAAACCCGCTTCATCCAGATTTTCTGTGGCCTCGATCATTGATGGAAAGTGATTGAGTATTTCTCCTGCTGCTGCTTCTATTGCAACATGAATAAGAACGAACCACGCTTCATCTTGCCCGCCCAGAAACGGTTGCAACATATAGATGTTGTTGAGTGCGATGGGCTTGTTTCGGTCAATCTTATCCCAGTTATCCAGCACATAATGCGAATAAGTTAATATGGGTGGCTGCCCATTCACTTCACTTAACTGCCACATAGGTATTGCAAGACATGCGGGTAAACTACTGGTTGGTTCGGCATGACCCCACACATAGGACTGAATCAAGAATGCATAATGCACCATCGCCATGCGCAGTTGCGACTCTTCCGAGTCTTTACAAAAATCTGTCAAATCAACTGTTGGCAGAGACTCGATATGACTTCGCAGCTCTCCAGCAGGTATAAGTCGTGGTAATGACATCGCGAGATTTACTACCGGCTCTAGTTGTTCAGGTAGCTGCACTTCAGCTGGATTGTAATCAGCCAAAAATCCACGCTCTTCACTGATGGCATAATCTGCTAACGCTAATTGTGTCTTCATAAACCCTCAAACTCTAATCGTTTGTGCAATAATAGTGCGTATTAAGAGCAATTTGATTGCTTTTAGCAGCTTATTAATAGATATGCGTGCAACTATGATCGAAATTGATCTTATTAATCAGAAGATACTTCGACTTCTTACAAAAGAAGGACGTATTAGTAACGCTGACCTTGCTGAACGAGTCGGGCTTTCAGCATCGGCCTGCCTCAGGCGTGTCCAATCACTGGAAAAGAGTGGCGTTATTAGTGGCTACCGCGCACAAATTAATCAGGCCAAGCTTGGCAACCTGGTTACAATATTTGTCATGGTCGGCTTGAATGAGCATCGCTCTAAAGATGCCAAGGCTTTTGAAGATGCCATTATCAAAGCAGAAGAAGTAAGAGAATGTCATAACGTATCAGGTGCGGTAGAGTACTTGCTGCGAATCGAAGTTTCAGATTTGGTTGCTTACAAAAAGTTTCATAGCGAAATACTGGGTGAGATCTCGCAAGTTGCGAGTATAACATCGTATATTTGTCTTGGCTCACCAAAAGATGATCGGGTGTAACGGATACTTTGGTACTGAATAGTTATGTCAACAATATTAAAACAGCTAATTAAAGAAGTATCGAAGTGCCAATTATGTGCTGAACACCTTCCCCATGGGATTAATCCTGTCATACAAATAGACCGGAAAGCTCGGATCCTGATTGCAGGTCAGGCGCCTGGAAGAATTGTGCATGAAACAGGCATTCCTTTTGATGATGCCAGTGGCAATAGACTGCGCGAATGGATGGGCGTCTCTAGAGAGGAGTTTTATGACCCAAAGCAAATTGCTATCTTGCCAATGGGGTTTTGTTATCCCGGTACGGGCAAGTCAGGTGATCTGGCACCACGACCTGAATGTGCACCCGCATGGCGAGAAAAATTACTTGAACAATTACCAAATCTGGAACTGACGATTGTAATGGGTCAGTACGCACAGAAATATCACTTTAAAGAAAAACACACTTCCGTAACCGAGTTGGTCAAATCATGGCGCGACTATTGGCCAGATAAGATTCCATTACCCCACCCAAGCCCTCGCAATAATATTTGGCTAAAGAAAAACCCGTGGTTTGAAGATGAAGTATTACCTTCTCTACAAACTACTATTCAAAAACTACTACAACCATCATGAGCGAAATCCTGAGTCCAGCAGCCACCGTTATTCTGGTGCGCGATAACAACAAGTCGCTCGAGGTGCTATTACTGCAGCGTAACTCCAATGCCAGCTTTTTGCCGGAACATTGGGTTTTCCCCGGCGGCGCTGTAGATGAAGAGGATTGTCCCGGCGGTAACGAGTTAGAACGTGCTCGTGTTGCGGCTTGCCGCGAAGCCAATGAAGAAGCAGGTGTTACAGTTGATCATGGTCGCTTGGTAAGCTTCTCGCACTGGACTGCACCTATAAACTTTCCCAGACGTTTCGCCACCTGGTTTTTTATCGCGCCATTAGACTCCAATACAGGCATAGAAATTGATAACCAGGAAATTCAGGACTTTCAATGGATCACCCCATCCGCTGCAATTGATCTTCACTACCAAGGCGAGTTGTCGATAATGCCACCGACATTCAAAAGCCTGTTTGAAATACAAACTGCTAACAACACTATGGATTTAATCGAACAGTGTAAGACACAACCATCGTTTAAGTACTTTCCGAAAATAGTGGAACATGAGGATAACCATGTGTTTTTGTATAACAATGACAGTGGTTATGACAAAGCCGACCCCTCAAACACAGAAAGACTCGATCGAATCATCTTCGAAAACAAAATCATCCATTACCAAAAAAGTTGATCTCGCTGATTTACTCCGCTAGCGGAGATCCAATAGCGTCATTGGCTGACTTCACTATATATGCTTGCACTGCAAACGCATCTTCTGCTGTTAATTGATCGGCGAACCCAGGCATGCCGAGTGGTTCCAATGCTCCGTCACGAACAATCTCATTAAATATCTTGTGTTTTTGATGAGACAAATACCGCAGGTCTGGCAATAACGGCACACTACCATACACCCCATGGCATGCAGCGCAATTGAGATAATAAAGCATACGCCCTTTTTCAATGGTCTCGGCATCGGCACGAATATCCGGTTGTTTGGGTATTGCACCACGAGCCGGTTTGGTTGCGGGTAAAGCTACCGCACCCCCGTTCAATTTAAATACCAACAAACGTCCGGCGTTGCTGAAGCGCATAGCTGCTTCCCCACCTTGCATAGTATTGAATGCCGGCCCACCCCAACCTGCCATTACAGCCACATACTGAACACCATCAATTTGATAGCTAACCGGTGGTGCTATAACACCTGTACCAAGCATGATTTTTTTCAAAACAGAACCTGAAGTAGCATCGATAGCCAAAAACTCACCAGCACCATTCCCATAGAAAACGAGATTCCCGGCCGTACTTAAGGCACCACCATTCCAGATAAGATCGGACTCCAATTGCCAGGCAAGTTTCTGCGTAACCGGGTTCCATGCCTTTAGATAGCCTTTAGTGTCTGGAAGTTTCTGATCACCGATCAAGTCATCAAGATCATCAACACCATAGGTAAACCATTTATCCTCGGCTTTATTAAAGACCCAGCCTATATCTCTTGCCGAAAAATAAACTAACCCAGTTTGAGACGAAAAGGACATAGGATGCCAGTTGTGTGCGCCCGCTGGAGACGGAAATACATACGCGGCACCGTCCTCATAATCACCCATACCTGTCTCAACAGGGCGACCCGTTTCTTTATCAATATGAGAAGCCCAGTTGACATAGACAAATTTCTCCGCGGAAATTAACTCGCCACTCTCTCGATCTAGCACATAAAAGAATCCGTTCTTAGGTGCTTGCATTAATACCTTGCGATCAACACCTTCAATTTCCAGGTCAGCCAGAATCATATGTTGGGTTGCGGTGTAATCCCAGTTGTCGCCCGGTGTGACCTGGTAGTGCCATTTCAATTTTCCATTTTCCGGATCCAGCGCCAGTATAGAAGCAACAAACAGGTTATCTCCTCCTCCCGGGCTGCGTTGATTTCTTTGCCAAGGCGCACCATTGCCAGTACCAACATAGAGGGTGTCGAGCTCAGGGTCGTAGGCAATTGAGTCCCATGCCGTGCCTCCACCGCCAACCCAGTTGGAATCATCCGCCCAGGTTTGTGCTGCCTGAACTAGCTCATCATGTTCATGTGGCCCGTCTTTACTCGCCGGCACCGTGTAGAAACGCCAATCCAGTTCGCCGGTGTTTGTGTCAAAAGCACTGAAGTAACCTCTCACCCAATACTCCGCACCACCATTACCAATGATAACTTTTCCTTTAACAATTCGTGGTGCACCAGTAATCGAATACCACATATCCCGACTAATCAAAGTATCGACCTTCCAAACCAGCTCACCGCTGCTCGCATCCAGTGCAATTAGGTAACCGTCGAGAGTACCAAAATAAACTTTGCCATCATGGAGCGCGACACCTCGGTTAACCACATCGCAACAGAGCCGCTTCGCCCACGATTTTTCTACTTTGGGGTCATACTGCCAAAGCACATCACCGGTGACAGCATCCAGCGCAATAACCCGCGACCAGGTACTGGTGACATACATGACCCCATCGGCAACAATGGGGGTGGCCTCAAGACCACGCAAGGAACCCATATCCGCTTCCCAGGCCAGACCTAGATTCTTGACATTGCTTGAATCTATTTGCGCCAGCTTCGAATACCGTTGCTCATAATCACCGTTACCATGACTTAGCCATTCTACTGAAACACTGCTTTCAGACTGATCTGAAGTACTTATTACTTTATTCTTCGGCTTCTCACAGCTAGCACAAAATAATATTGAAATAACAGTCAAAAGAATTAAGCGAATGTTTCTGGGGAGGCGGCTCATGCTGTTGTTCTCCGATAACGACTCTTGAAAACGTATGTGTTACTTTATACCCATACTTATTTCATTAGAATAACATGGACAACACTAGAACATGCGCGGACTCAATAGTTGACGCGCTAATAACGCATGGCGTCGATACAATTTTTGGATTACCAGGCGCACAAACTTACGAACTGATAGAAGCATTACGTAAACGCAGAGATAAAATCAGATTCATTGTTAGCAGGCATGAACAAGGCGCTGCTTATATGGCGTTTGGTTATGCAAAGTCTACAGGTAAAGTTGGCGTCTACACGGTAGTCCCTGGTCCAGGTGTACTCAACACAACAGCTGCACTTTGTACATCACATAACACCAAGGTGCTATGCCTTACTGGTCAAATCCCGAGTGATTTTATCGGCGCTGGTCATGGCATGTTGCATGAGCTTCGCGATCAACTCGCAACACTGAGAACCCTATGTAAATGGGCCTCAAGAATCAACCATTCGGCAGAAGTCCCCTCGATCATGAGTGATGCCTTCAAGCAACTCAATAGTGGCAGGCCACAACCCGTTGCTGTCGAAGTACCGGGCGATGTATTGGCTATGCCATCGAGCTCTGACATGCAGTGCCCGGTAGCGGAGATACCGGTCTGGAAACCCAACCCACAAAACATCGCCGAAGCTGCAAAATTAATTGCGACAGCAGATAACCCAACCATCATGGTAGGCAGTGGTGCAATGCATGCTGCTGACGAAGTACTTGAGCTCGCCAAAGTATTACAGGCGCCGGTGGTTTCATTTCGAGGTGGTAGTGGCATCGTTGATGCCCGCTCACCCTACGCGTATAACTCGGCTGCGGGCTATTCAGTATGGGATAAAGCAGATCTGGTGATTGGCATAGGTTCTCGCTTGGAGTTACCAGCCTTTAGATGGCAGGACGGCAAGCCCAGAAGCATCCTGATCAGAATAGATATTGATCCGACACAAATGGTCAGACTAAAAGCGAATGTAGAAATTGTTGCCGATTCGAAACTCTCTACCGCAGCATTGGTGTCAGAGTTGAAATCAATGAACCTGAAGCGCCCGGATCGAAGCAAAGAATTTCAAGAAGTAAAGGACAAAGCCGCTATTGAAGTCGACAAGATACAACCACAGATGTCGTATCTCGATACCATTCGCGAAGTGTTACCCGAAGACGGTTTTTTGGTCGAAGAGATTTCTCAAATGGGCTTTACTGCCTGGTTTGGCTTCCCCTTTTACTCCCCGGGAAAATTCATTACCAGCGGCTATCAAGGCAACCTTGGGCATGGCTTTCAAACAGCGTTAGGCGTTAAAACCGGTAACCCGGATACTGCCGTAGTCTCTATTACCGGAGATGGTGGATTCATGTTCGGGGTACAAGAGCTCGCTACTGCAGTTCAATATAAAATATCGCTGGTTGTCATTCTGTTTAATAACAACGCTTACGGCAATGTACGTCGCGATCAAATAAGCCTCTACGACGATAGCTATGCGTCTGACTTGAAAAATCCTGACTTCATTGCTCTGGCGAAAAGTTTTGGCGCACATACAGCAACTGCAACATCACCAGATGAATTGAAAGGCATTCTGGCAGATGCGTTGAAGACTGATGATGGCCCTACCTTTATTGAGGTGCCGGTTGAAACCGGTTCGGAAAGCTCTCCGTGGAAATTCATTATGCCAGCAGGATACGGAAAATAAATCTAAACACTGCATTCTAAAAGAGCATCTTCAGGTGGGCATATAATACTTATGCCCACTGATTAATCAGGCTTCGATACCTTGTTGCTCTAGATATTCCTGAATAGATTCAACGCCTCGCTCATGAGCTTCAAAGATGCTCTCTATATGCTCACGCGAGTTCACCAGACCGTGTGCACGAATCTGTCCGTCACTGTTAGCCAGCACCACGTAGGGTAACTTACCGATCTGTAATTCACGCCCGAACTCTTCAGACACTATGTAGGGAAACTGTTCCAGCTTTTCTTTAGCCACCAGCTTCTCATGATCTTCAACTTTACCATCGCTGGTTAATATGATATCCAGCCATTTACTTTCTGCATTCTGGCTGGACTTCAACAC
>CALISW010000107.1 GCA_938041655.1 uncultured Thiotrichales bacterium
CATCAAATGGAATTTCACAAAATTCCTGATCGACCATAACGGCAATGAAATTCAGCGCTTCTCACCGGCTACGGGTATTGACTCAATGTTGGATGATATTGTCAGGTTGCTGGAAGCCAGAATGAAGTCCAGAAAAATTGACCGAATTGCAGAGCAATTAAATCCGAATCGTGAGATAAACTATACTGTTAGAGGAAAAGAAAAGGCATCATTCTCACTTGTTAAGTAGTAAATACGGAAAGCCCCTCATTCTAGGCTGTGGGTATACAGGAAAAAAACTAAGCCAGCGCCTTCAAGATTCTGAACTTTCTCATCAAGTCAGTCGTCGTCAGCCAGCTGCATCAACCTCTCCGTTTGTTTCAAGCCAAAACATAGATCTTGATCAAAACATTGATCCAATTACTAACAGCAACGTCTGGTATTTTTGCCCCCCAGATTCCAGTGGTACCGATGACCTGCGTATGCAGAAATTTCTGCAACACTACTCACCCGCTGCTACACCAGCCAAAATTGTCTACATAAGCACCACCGGCACTTACGGCAATTGTCAGGGTGAGTGGGTCAATGAACAACGCTCATTAAACCCTGGCACGGATAGAGCCAGGCGACGAATGGATGCCGAACAGCAACTACAAAAATGGTGCAAACAAACCGACAACCACTATGTAATATTAAGAGTAGCCGGTATTTACGGAACGGATCGCTTGCCTTTGAAACGGCTGCAAGAAAAACAGCCCATGATATCGGAGCAAGATGCGCCCTGGAGTAACCGTATTCATGTAGACGACCTGGTTGAGATTTGCCTGAAAGCAATGACCAGCACCAAAGTGAACCAAATCTATAACGTAGCGGATGGCAACCCAACCAACATGGCGCATTACTTTAATACCCTGGCAGACAAAGCAAACCTGCCGTGCCCTCCTGTGGTGTCACTGGACGATCCGGACAATGGCTTAAGTGCCGGCATGCTTTCCTACCTTCACGAGTCACGTCGCATTGACAATACAAAGGTATTGCGAGAGCTGGAAATACAGCTTCAATACCCTGATCTTGAAAGCGGTCTTGAGCAAGCATTAGCGACATCACACGACTAGAAGTTAAAGCTGTCGCCTATCGCGCTTAAACAGGCATTGTCTTTGATGCGACTGCTGTTCATTTGTGGATCCACCGGCGTTACTTCCATTTCGACATCAAAGTGTGGTGCAAACAAATCATCAAAGCCTGAGGTTTCAGTTTGCGCCGGGTCCAGCCACTCCTGCCAACGTGATTCAGGTACCAACACCGGCGTACTTTTCTTATGAATGTTCTGTAAGTCGGGATGTCCTTCAGTGGTTATTACAGTGCACGATGTGACCTGATGATCTTCAGCGCTCCAATTCTTGTATAAACCCGCCACTGCCATTACCGAGTTATCCGTAGGTTTAATCATGTACGGGTAACGTTGCTCGCCTTCTTTGGTCCACTCGTAATATGCACTTATTGGAATCAGGCAGCGGCTTTGTTTGAAAGGTTTGTTGTACAACTTACTGCTACGCAAGCGTTCGGCTCGTGCATTAAATGTTTTCCATTGGTAATTTGCTTTAAAGCCTTTCTCGGAAGATTGCAGTAACAACCACCAGATTGCATCTTCAACCTGATTACCTTCACCATGATTAAGAATAACAGGCAGTTTCTCGGAGGGGCCAACATTAAGTCTGGGCAGGTGGTTTAGTACGGATGCCTCGTACTCGGCATCCAGCTCATTAAGCATTTCGATAACGGAGGGTTCATCGAAGATGGTAACGCGACCACACATCAGCTACATAGTCATCTTGTTTTTGATGACGACATCAGACGTAAGAAAATCCTGCATCGCTAACGCCGTGGTTTTAATCAGCTCTTCCTGATGTGGATAGGCGTCTATTTGTAGCTGCATCCATTCATTGAGCGCTTTATCCAGGCTTTCTCGGTTAAATACCCAGGACTCAACGGCTTTTCCTGTTTCGCTCATATTGCACAAGTCATTTTGTTGGTCATCATTGGCCTAGTATAACCATCTGGCTAGTGGAGTGAAATTCTGTTTGTGTAGAGCTGTTCATAATACGGCATAGATTCATCAACTACAGCTTGTTGCTGTTTCGTTAACGTACCCCTCTTTTCTCTCCAGGTCGCAAAACCAGTGGTAGTAATGACCTTGTTATACCAATGACTCGCCCAGACTCCATCGCTATCACGATAGCCTGTTGGCCAGCTCAACATGTTCTGATCAAAATCAACCTCCAACGCTTCGCACAGCAGACTTAGTGCACGCTTGGGATCCAGTAATATATCTTTTGCATCCATAACCGGCACCGGTGTATCAGATAGCGCACATGCAGTTTCATACAGGCGAGTCTGGTTGGCATAACCAATGTCTGTTGCGGTAATGGTTTCCATTTTTTCTGCGTAAGACTTGACCACCTCGGCGGGATCACGAATCAGAAACGCATTTCTGACACTGGCAAACCATTGCGGGTCTACTTCTTCAATCATGTGATGTGTCATGTGTTTTTGATATTGAACATGCTCTCCTGCTGCCAGCGGTTTGCGGAGCTCATCTGCGATGACTATATTCCAGTCGCTGGATTGAGCTTTGAAAATCTCATCCTGCATAGGGTGAACAACGCCTGCTCTGGCCAAATAACAGGCGTAAAAAGGTTCATCGGTGACGGCTGTGTCGGCACGGTTTTCCCAGGCACGCATCATTGCAGTTGAAATATTGCGAGGGCCAGACCACATCGCAATCCGTTTTACTTCAGTATTAGCCATCAGAACATTCCTGTTCCAACAACATCTTATAATGCTCTTGCAACTGAAGAACCATAGAACCACGTTCACCGGAACCAATTTCGCGACCATCAACCGAGGTCACCGGCACAACTCCGGCAAACGTTCCGGTAATGAAGGCCTCATCAGCGCTGTATACATCCGAGAGTGAAAACTGACACTGACTGTTTTCAATCCCCTGCTCTTTACAGACCCTTAAAATAGCACCGCGCGTAACACCATCAATACAGAATTGACCAGTTGACGTCATGACGTGATTATCTTTGACGATGAAAAAGTGGGTGCTGTTACAGGTGGCGACAAAGCCATGGGGATCGAGCATCAATGCTTCATCGGCTCCGGCTTTAGTTGCCTGGATACAAGCTAGAATGCAGTTTATTTTTGAATGACTGTTTAACTTAGGGTCTTGCACATCCGGGAAGCCTCGTCTTACGTGAGCCGTAAATAAAGAAACACCTTTGCTGACTGATTCTGGCAAGGCTTCTTTGTATTCCGGAATGATGACAATTGTAGGTGGAGTAATAGTTACTCTAGGATCTTGATACGGTGTAGACTTTGTTCCCCGGCTGACCATCAAGCGAATGTGCACACCATCTTGCATATCATTGGCTTTCACCGTATCCAACACTCGTTGTTTCAATTCATCCTTGTCAATGCCCGGGTGAAAATCGAGAGCCTTGGCACCAGCGTATAATCGATTTAGATGCAGATCGCAAAAGGCAATCACGCCATGATGTACGCGTAAGCCTTCCCAGACACCATCGCCCAGCATAAATGCAGAATCGAATACGGAAACCTTCGCTTCGTTTCGGTGAAATAATTCACCATCAATATTTATTAAAATATTATCGTTACGCGTATCATGAGTGTGAGAGTGAGATGTTTTAGTCATTCTTTTTTATCCTTCCATCAATTCTTGTACGACAGCAACACCGGTCATCACATCATTGCGGGTGCAATCAAAGTGCCCTACTTGAAAACGAATTACAAACTGACCTTGGTGTGTGGTTTGAGTAAGGTAAGTTCGCCCATCGTTATTCACTCGCTCTAGAAGAGCGGCGGTAGCTTGCTCCGGGTTGCTGTCACCATCGTTAACCCGAAAGGTAAATAATGAAAAGCGACACTCAGAGGTTAGTTCCAAACCGTCGGTATTAGCTATTTCAGCCGCCGCTTCTTCAGCCCAGGCTATATGGTTGCGAATTCTCTGGCGTAGATTTTCCAAACCATAAGCACGCAGCATAAACCAGATTTTCAACGCCCTGAAACGGCGTCCCAAAGGTATGGTCCACTCGCTGTAATCAATTACATCAGAGTGCTCAAGCGTTTCAAGATAGGCGGGTCGAATACCGACCGATTTTATTTGCTCTGCCGGGTTCGCGAGA
This sequence comes from uncultured Thiotrichales bacterium, assembly GCA_938041655.1. GTDB lineage: Bacteria > Pseudomonadota > Gammaproteobacteria > CAZUMV01 > CAZUMV01 > CALIRD01. The sequence continues at coordinate 4,188 of CALISW010000107.1, forward strand.
AATTGGACCGAGCAATCAAATTGTACACCCAGCCACTTGTGCGGATTAAAGACAATGCTGTCTGCTTGTTCTGCCCCTTTCCAGATCGACCTGAACTCAGGACAGATCATTGCTGAACCCGCCCAGGCTGCATCCACATGGGTATAGAGGTTTTCAGCTTTTGCGACTGTCATGATCGCCGCAATATCATCACTGGCACCAATGGAAGTACCACCAGTACAAACCACGATACCTGCTGGAATATAACCAGCCTGTTTGTCCTTATCGATCGCCTGTTGCAACAGATCCGCACGCATAGCGTAGTTTTCGTCAGTGGGGACCTTGACCAAATTCTCCTGACCAATGCCGGCTACCCTGACCGCTTTATCAATTGATGAATGTACCTGAGCTGATGAATAGACGCGTAGCTGAGCTTCATTACTCAAACCGCTTTGGGTACTACGCCATTCCAATGCACGATCACGCATGGTTAAGACAGCTGCAAGCGTGGCCGAGGTGGCGCCATCCTGAATTACACCTTGAAAGCCTTCAGGCAACCCCATTGCCTGACGTAACCAGTCGATCATACGAGTTTCCAACTCGCTGGCCGCCGGTGATGTTTGCCACAACATGCATTGTGCACCCATGGTGGACATGAGTTGTTCTGCAATCATGGAGGCGGTGGAAGCGTTAGCCGGAAAATAGGCAAAGAAGCGAGGGTGCTGCCAGTGGGTCATGCCATCAGGAATAATATCTTCAAAGTCTTTGAAGATGGTTTCCATCGAGACGGCGTGTTCCGGTGCTGAATCTTCAATTTGTCGATAGATATCGCCGGGTTTAACCGAAGATTTCACCGATCGTTGACGAATATTATCCAGATAATTCTGTGACCATTGGCTTGCACGTTGCGCCCAGTAACTGTAATCAGATAATTTCATGTATAGGATTCAATAGGTGGCTCTGTCAATCGTCCGATTTTACGCTAACTCATGATTGATTACCTTATGAATGCTTATGAGTACATGCCTGCAATGGATGCGTTACAGGCCTGAATCGGGTACGATTCTCGTCTAATAATGATAATCTCGAGGTCAACCTCATGGCAGCTAGAGGACAGTTTTCAACTCGCATAGGTTTTATCCTGGCAGCAGCCGGCTCTGCAATCGGATTGGGTAATGTATGGGGTTTTCCAACCAATGTTGCGAGTAATGGTGGTGCTGCATTTGTGTTGGTCTATTTAATTCTTGCCTTTCTACTGGCCTATCCTGTTCTTATGGTCGAGCTGCTGGTTGGGCGTCATTACCAGTCCAATCCGGTGAATGCCTACCGTAAACTTACGGGCAATATCATCGGAACCATTGTTGGTATTATTGGCTTGCTTACTGTCAGTATGATCCTCAGTTTTTATGCCATCGTAGGTGGCTGGATTGTCACCTGGTGCCTGCATTACTTTGCAATGGCGTTAGGCATGACGGATGCCGCCAACTGGCTGGTCGCCTTCGGCAATACGCGCAACGTTATCTTCACTATTATTTTCTTCGTTCTGACTGCCGCTATCGTAAGAAATGGTGTTAGTGAAGGTATCGAGAAATGGTCTACCCGCTTAATGCCACTGTTCTTTCTGATCATAGTCTTACTGATTATCTATGTGGCAACGCTCGATGGCGCTGGCGCAGGTTTCAGAGCTTATCTGACACCCGACTTTTCCATAATCACCGATCCGGAATTAATCATCAACGCGATGGGTCAGGCATTTTTCTCACTGTCGTTAGCCGTGGGTACCATGCTGGTGTATGGCTCGTACATAAGTAAGAAAGAAAATATCGTCTCGCTGGGTATCTGGGTTGCCGTACTGGATATTTCTATCGCTATTGTTGCCGGTTTGTTAATTATTCCGGCTATGTACGTCGCTCAAGCCAATGGCGTGCAAATCTACAATGAAGCTGGCTCACTGATCAGTAGCGATGGATTGTTGTTTTCGGTCTTACCCTCACTGTTTGAAACCATGACCTCAACAGCGATTATCGTACCAATCGCGTTTTTCACCTTGATGATCATTGCGGCGGTTACCTCCTCCATCTCCATGTTAGAAGTACCGGTTTCATTTGCAATAGAAAACCATAATCTGACGCGTAACAAAGCCACTATGCTGATCGCCGGCTCAATCTTGTTGATCAGCCTGATCATTGTATTTAATTTTGGCAGCCTGTTCGGCTTGGTCATCACTGCCACCACCGAGTGGAGTCAACCATTACTGGGCCTTGTGATTAGTATTTTCGCTGGCTGGCTTTGGCACAGAAACAACATTCTGGAAGAAATCAAACAAGGTAACCCGGATGCAGCCAGTGGTTTGTTCTTTAAAATCTGGCCGTGGTACATCAAGTTTGTATGCCCCGCCTTAATTGCCTTGATGTTCTGGAGATCGCTGTAACACTAGTTATTCAACGCTACTACTGAATGTGACACAATAGCTGCCTGAACAAGGCACATCACTATGACTCAAACAACACGACTTCCCGTTATCGTAGGTTTTGGCGGGTATAACCCGGCTGGCCGCAGCTCTTTTCATCATGCCTATCGACGCCTGGTAATAGATTCAATACCGGCCGACGTTAGAAGCTCTACCCTCACTGGTCTGGCGATCATGATGAAGCTGGTAACTTTTGAAAATGGTCAGTACTTTGATCAACAAGGTCAACACATAGCCGCTGATCAGATAGAGGCACGTTTCGGTGAAGATATCTTTAATGGCACATTATTAAGACGTATTGAGCCCAGCTACTTTGATGTCGATGAAGTCAGTTCTAATCGAGACGTAGATCTAAAAGCCGCGCGCGAAACATCGTTCATCATGCGTCGCAGTAACATGCCCTCTCAAACTCCAGCCAACTGGATAGTGTCTGACCTTTCGGAGAAAGAAGTCGAGATTCATGTGGAAGGTGATTTCGCTGTGAAGATCGAGAGCTTCCGCAAACTCGCCGTGCAAGTTGCCGGGCAACTACCCAGTGGTTTTGAACCTGCCGAACTGTACAACTCACGCTTTCATCCACGCGGCTTGCAAATGGCAATCCTCGGCGCATCTGATGCAATTAATTCTATCGGCATTCCCTGGCAAGAAATAGTCAACAGTGTGGCCCCTGATGAAATCAGTATTTATGCCACCTCTGCCATGGGTCAAAACGACGAGATGGGTAACGCCGGTATGTTGCAAGCACGCTTGCGCTCATCCCGAGTATCATCCAAACAATTACCCCTGGGTTTGAACTCTATGCCGGCAGACTTCATCAATGCCTATGTCTGCGGCAACGTCGGTACAACGGGCAGTATTGCCGGTGCCTGCGCATCATTTTTATACAACCTCAGACTCGGTGTTGATGATATCAAGTCAGGTAAACACAGAGTCTCTATCGTCGGTGCGGCTGAAGCTCCCATTCTCCCCGAGATTATTGAGGGGTATCACGCCATGAGCGCACTGGCCAGCAATGACCGACTTAGCAAACTAGATGGTAACGGCGAGATAGATTACAAACGTGCGTGCCGACCCTTTGCCGAAAACTGTGGTTTTTCATTGGGCGAGTCTACCCAGTATTTTGTTTTGATGGATGATGAATTGGCAATAGAACTCGGCGCCGAAGTCCATGGATCGGTGAACGATGTGTTTATCAATGCCGATGGTTTCAAGAAATCCATCTCGTCTCCCGGTGCCGGCAACTACATTACCTTGTCTAAAGCCGTTGCTGCTGCCAAAGCTATTGTTGGCGAAGAAAGTATCAAGCAAAGAAGTTTCGTTCAGGCTCATGGTTCGGGTACCCCACAAAATCGTATTACAGAATCACACATACTGGATAAAGTGGCCAAAGCCTTTGATATTCAAGACTGGCCTATCACCGCCATCAAATGTTATCTCGGTCACCCTCTTGCTCCAGCTAGTGGTGATCAGTTAAGCACTACTCTGGGTGTTTTCACAGACAATGTAATACCTGCAATAGGCAGCATTACTGAAGTGGCTGAGGATGTCTTTGATGAACAGTTAGACATACTGACTAAAGATAAGACCGACGTAACCATAGATGTAGGCTTTCTCAACTCAAAAGGTTTTGGCGGTAACAATGCCACTGCCAGCGTGCTCTCACAAAAGATCACCAAGTCCATGTTAGCCAAGCGACACGGTGAAGCGGTAATGTCCGGCTATGCGCAGCGCCTGAAAACCACTCTGGCCAATGCAGCCGAGTACGATCGCGCAGCGAGTCATGGTGATTTTAAAATCATCTACAACTTTGGCGAGAACATTGTTGATGAACAAAAAATTGAAATCAGCTCAGACAAATTGAGCTTGCCCGGCTTTGAAAATTCAGTAGAACTGAATATAGAAAATCCGTTTGGAGATATGACAGATTAAACGGATCGTAAGGAAACGTAATGAACAAGCTGTTAAACAAGATCTTCCTCTCACGAATCACATCACTTATTACGTTTTTCTTACTGTTGTCTTTGACAGCATGTACCACCTTTAACAACGCTGAAAAGAAAGCCACCGCCATACTCAATGTGGCAGCGATAGATGCTGTTAATGGTGTGCGCGAAAGTATTGGAGTGTTAATACTTGATGGTGGTGGTATAGCCATGGTCGGCAACATCGAGGCGGGAGATTTCGGTGGCATCAAGCGCGACAACTTAACCATCATCGATGGTAGCGGGAAATATCTTATTCCCGGTTTGTGGGATGCCCATGTGCATCTCAGCTACACACCGGGGTTGGATCATGAGACTTTTTTTCCGTTATCCATTGCACATGGAGTTACCTCATTAAGGGACACAGGCGGACACCTGAGTTTATTGGCTCCAGCTAGAGCTGCCGCCAGGCTCGACCCATGCTCTCCAGATCTGTATGTTTCCGGGCCATTACTGGATGGTGAGAATCGTGTCTATGACGGGCATTCAAAATCATTCCCTGATCTTTCGGTAGGTTTGGCCACACCACAACAAGCCAGAGAAAAAGTAGATGAGTTAGCTGCCGCCGGAGTTGATTTTGTAAAAGCCTATGAAATGCTCAAACCAGACGTATTCGCCGCGATTATTGATCAAGCCAGTAAACACAACTTACCCATAGCTGCCCATACACCACTATCAATGACAGCCAGCCAGGCAGCTATGACCGGTGCATCCGACATGCAGCATCTGCGCAACCTTGAGTTGAGCTGTACCAGTGATACCAGTGGCTTACTTGGTAAACGGCAAGAATTGCTTAAATCAAATCAAGCACCCACTGCCGGTGCCTTGCGAAGTGACATACATAAGCAACAGCGCGCCTCAGCCATAGCCGATCAGAATGATGTAGCTTGTAATGAGTTAATTAACACCTTGCACGAAAACAATGTCTACCAAACACCTACTCTGACTATCGCTCGTTTTATGACACGGCGTTTATATGCTGAGCGATATTGGCAAGACACTTTCAAGCTCGTACCGCCGGCCATTGGTGAAGGTTGGCTTGCGCGAGCCACCAAGCTCAGTGAAAGCCAACCCGATCAAGCCGCAATGGCTTTTGATGCCTGGGTGATTTCAATGGTATCGCGCTTACAATCATCTAATGTGCCCATCATGGCAGGTACTGATGCACCCATAGGCTATTTGACGCCAGGAGCCAGTTTACATCAGGAACTTATGTTGCTGGTTGATGCCGGGCTCACGCCCATGCAAGCTCTGCAAGCAGCAACTCTAACCCCGGCAGAGTTTTTTGGCCTGGCAAATCAACAAGGGAGTATTGATGCAGGCATGAAAGCTGATCTGGTGTTACTCAATGCCAACCCCTTGGAAGATATACGCAACACACAGTCAATTGAAGCGGTCATTAAAAATGGTCACTATCTGAATCAGAAAGAACTGCTGCGCTTGCGCTCATTACCAGCAACTTTAGATACACGTAACTGAACTAATGAAAAATTTTCGTAATACTGTTTTCTACGCAGCTTTATTTTTAGCATCTTTACCTGCGTACGCAAACAACACGCCATTCGAGCAAGCCCTCCATGATCTGGTTAATGATGCCGACATGGTAGGAATGGCCGCAGCAGTAGTCCGTGGTGAAGATATTACTTTTATGGAAACCTGGGGAGTGCGTGAACTTGGCTCGCCAGCAGAAATCACGCCAGATACAACATTTCGAATTGCCTCTTTATCCAAAGGTATTGCCGCCACATTGACCGCAAAACTGATCGCTGCAGAAAAACTGTCTATCAATGACCCGATTACTCTATTCAATGACGATTTCCAGCTTAAAGATCATTCAAATACTGGTGCGGTAACGGTTAAGGATATCCTCAGTCATCGTGTTTCATTACCACCCTTCGCGTATGACAACCTGCTTGAAGCGGGTAAAAGCCCGACAACAATATTACGCAGGTTGAAAGAGGTTAAACCAATCTGTGAGGTCGGTGAATGTTATGCCTACCAAAATGTTGCGTTCAACATGATCACTTCGGCAATTGCTTCTGTTGGCAGGCTGCCATATAGCGAATCAGTAGAAACCGAATTGTTTGAGCCATTAGGAATGTATAGCGCATCATTTGGTAGTGCCGGTTTACAACGAGAAGATGATTGGGCTCGCTCTTATTCACGCACAAAAAACGGTCCCTGGAAAACAAGATCTGTTAAAGAGGCCTACTACAATGTTCCAGCCGCTGGTGGCGTCAATGCCAGCCTCATTGATATGACAAAATGGCTGTCAGCACAGATGGGTTATGCTCCTGAAGTAATCTCTGACGAAGTGCTCCAATTGTTACAAACACCCGTAGTGGAAACCGCACGAGAAATGTGGCGTTACCGGCGCATGAAGCACCTCGCGAATGCACATTACGGCTTGGGTTGGCGGCTCTACCAATACGCTGACACACTCGTCGTGAATCACTCAGGTTCTGTGGAGGGATACAGCGCCCAAATTGCCTTTCTGCCTGAACGAGATGTTGGCCTGGTGCTATTAACCAACTCACGAACACGAGAGTTCTGGGACATTCTTCAACTGTTTCTGGATTCAGAATTAGGTTTGGAAAACCCCGACCTGGTCAGCCCTGCCCAGTAATACCTAAAACCAGCTATAGCACTTCATAAATCGAATAAGAAGGCCCTTCTGTGGTTTGTGCACCAGTACCAACCGCAATGATATTGTTGAGCCATGCATACTTTTTATTACCTGCTTCGAGTTTGGCAGTCATCGCCAGTGAGTATTCATCAGCCAACATGATTTCTCCTCTTGCTAACTGTTCGAGAACTTCAGCACTGGCTAACAAGCGCCCCTGATAATTGAGATAGAGAATTGCCCCATCATCAGTTTCCAAGGGCAAACGCACGTCAATCACCATCACTCCATCAGGTCGATTAATAAACCAATCTGCACCTGGCAGCACTTTTCCATTCAAGCGCTCACCAGTGAAGGATCCGCCAGTAATATTGGCGATACGACGATAGCCAGCTGGTGTTTTACCTATAACCGTCAGATTTTCTGTATCTACTGTGAGTGTTATATCCATCAAATGTCTGGTTTTAAGATCTTTCATTTTATTCTCATCTGGTTTTTATGTGTTATTCAAGAGTGTAGCTTGATATTCAATATCGTATTCACTTAGTGCCTGCATGTATTCATCCAACGTAATTAAACCAACACAAGGCATTGCCCCTGTATGCTTGATTTCAGCTGCAGCTAGTTTCTTTGTGAGTATAATCGATGGGATACAAGGTATACGCTGCCCATGTTGCTTACTAGCGATCAGGTCAAACTGTTTTTGCTGTTTCTTACCATCGAGACTGGTGCCGGTCATGGTCAGAAAATAACCACTCTTTCCTGTGCTCATAAATTCAAATAGCTTTGAAACATATAGCATAGGTTTGGCAAAAGGTTCCAGGCTGGGTAATAGTTTTATTCTGACCAAAAATGAGAGCAGATATAAAATTATATGTTGAAACTTTAGCTCGATACCCGCTTGAAAACGGATGTTCTGCAAATCCGGGTAACGCATTGGTAACACATCAAAGTCAGGAATATTACAGTTAGACAAAGCACGCGTATTGAGTTGCCAAAACTTTCGCAAGCGAATATCTTGCCAGCCATATACATCGGATTGTTGACCTTCTTTCAACACCGGGAACGTTTTACCTACATAACTCAATACTGCCTTGGTCGTCGCCAATCCTTCAGCAGTAATCTGCGCGGTACTTATGGCCGAATCTACGGCTGTAATTGATTCAAACTGATCTTGATATTTATCAATGATGGCACAAGTAAGTGTTGGTACTGAACTGGCACCAGCCACCACCAACACCTTGCTTGAACTTGCTGAGTCATCCAACCTCGAAATCCCCACCACAAACTCACGAGCATCAGCCAGGTCCATGTAATGACATCCCTGCTCAATACAGGCTTCAGCGACGATATAAGACTGTGATTGAAAAGGCCCTGATGTATGAATGACAATATCTGGTTGAATCTCTTTTAATGATTGCTGCAAGTCCTCATAAATATCGAGCTTCACCACTTCTGGCTGGTTAACAGCATCCAGAGTTTCAACCAGCTCAATACCTTTACTCGGGTTCCTGCCAGCAATGATTAGTTGCAGATTATTTTCCCGTGAAAGTTTGCTAGAAATAAACCGGCCAAAGTTGCCGTAACCTCCAATGATTAAAACTCTTTTGATCATGCAGTCTCGGTAAAGGTAAAACGACCATAGTAGGTATATAAAAGGCCAAGTAAAGGGTGGGTAAAAGAAATCCACATATCAAAGCTGTCATCATCAATCATGATCTCTTCGCCAGCGCCCTTACCCACTAGCGCAGTAACCGGTAATGGCAGAAATGTATTGAACAGCTTAAAACCAAAGCCACGGTGTTGATACACAACCTTGTTACCCTCTTCAAATGACAAGGTGAAACGCCAACTCACGCCGAAACGCATCACCTCATAAAACTCGTCATTCTTAACCGGAAACATAATGGAATTAAATGCGTAGGGTTTCTTGTCGTGGAAAGAAAAGGTACGGTTAAATTGAAAACCATTGTTTGCAGTGGTTGTTTTGAATTGCACACTCACTGGCACATTCTCAGCGCTTACCAACGGTAGCGCACCAAGCAAGCGATAGATCGGGCGCATAAGCTTTAATACACCAAAAGTTTTGACAACAAGATGACCATTAACTTGGCGTTGTTGGTCTGTGTAGGCATTCAGATCATAATGCTTCTGGAAAACCGGAGGTAGATCTGAACATGGAATACCAAAAACTGAATTGAAAATCGGTTGTTGTTGCTGGCTTTGAATGACAATGGACTCGCTTGAATATCGATACTCATTCTACTGTATCAATGCGAGCGCGTCTTAATGCCCTTCAATCAGCAATAATAAGATCCAGAGGTGCTTTAGTAAGGCGTTCAAAGCCGTTTGCGGTAATGACAACCGTGTCTTCCATATGCACGGAACCCCAACCGATTTCGGTGTGCGGCAGGTCTACATTAATCACCATGTTCTCCAGTAATGTTTGCTCACCTTTGGTTTGTGGCATCACGCCATAAGGCTTGGGCTCGTCTGTATGCTCCAAACCAACGCTATGGACAATCGGCTCACGAAAATCACGGATACCGGCTTTACGAACGGTCTCAGCCACTTGTTTTGATATCTCTGTACAACTTGCGCCGGGCTTTAATAGCTCTTGTGCAATTTCCCAACCAGTACAAATTGCCTGGTGATAGAGCCGATGTTTCTCAGATACTTCTCCAACAACCACACAACGACCAAAGTCGCCGTGATAATGCTGAAATTGACCGAGAGCATCCATAAAGATAGGTACGTTACGACGCACCGTACCTGCAGGTAGTTCACCCAGCCCGCACATTAAATACACGCCGCGGCCACCATTGCTGGCAATATCCACCATGTACAGAGACTCAACCTCTTCCCAGGTCATTCCCTCACGCATGCCCTTGGCCGCCGCAAGTAGCGCATGTTCGTTCAAATTGGCTGCTTTTGTCATCACAGCAATTTCATCAGCTGTTTTGACCATACGGATTTCATTAAACAATTCCGGTCTATGTACCAACGTCAAATTGCTCAACGGGTAATCATTTAGCCACTCAATCATGCGTGGGTCATCAACCGCCAGCGTTGCTTTTTCCAGTCCTGCATTTTTAATCGCTCGGGTTAATGCCCAAAAGGCATCGGGTGATGTTTGTGAGCCAAATTTGTTAACAATAGATAGCCAACGATTTTCCAGCTCGGTCATTTCATCAGCAGTAACATCTGCAGCCGGCTGCCAACCTGAGTACGCTTGTCCTTTAGGTGTGGTGTCATCAAATTGCTCGAGTTCTTTATCAGTCTCTGTAAAATACGAATAAATGCACGGCATCCAGGTGCCATCTGTGGTTTCCAGTCGGCGTAATTCAAGTGCGGGAATAATCAGGCTGGCTGCATCCAGTTCTTTTGCAGGTAAAAAACTGATATAGGAACCATGGTAACCACCGGCGGTATTAAACAAGCCCCAATAGTTACTCAGGTAATAATGATTAATTGGATCGCAGGCAATAAGACCATCAATCTGGTCTCGTGCCATTAACTCTTGAGCTCTTTCTACGTTACATAATCGCATTAGTCTTCCGTTTTATTTATCAATAATTACTATTTAGTCATTTGACAAAAAAAACAAAGATTATTAATTCTAAGCAAGGCAAACAAATTCACCTATTACTTTATAGTCTGTTGAATTTTCTTCTGTCAAAACTATTGGTTCAAAATCCAAGTTGTTTGATACTGGCTTGAGAAGTATTTCTTCATGCGACCAACCATCTTCGGTTTCGATCTTTTTACTTTGGTATTCTTTTACAGTGTAGTGACTTCCAAAATCACTATCCATGGATTCAGTGCTTTCGATCAGGACTATTTTTCCATTACGACTCCCACCTCGTTCTAACCTGAAGATACATACAGAACCATCAGGTATTATTTTATTCATGGATTCACCGACAACCTTACATGCAAACATCTCTTTATTTACGAGTATGTGCTCTGGTACTGGACACCATTCATCTTGCTCCACTTGTTGAAGTGCACTGAAGTCACCAGCAGCCACCTCTAAATCATAAAAAGGTACTGTATTAACGTAAGGAATAGATTTTGACGGTATAATACTTAAGCTCTTCTGTTTGGCGTTTTTAGATAGAGGGATGTGCTTAGCCAAATAATCCTTCAACGATTTATCACAGGCATAAATATATGTGCCTTTAATTCCGCGAAGCATGATTGTCTTATATATATTTAATATGTAAGTCCTTAATTGATCATCGTTTTTTATAGATTGTTTTCCATTGCGATCATGATAATGCTCCTTATGAATAATTATCTCGTCTTTAGATTTGTCATAACCAATTTCGTGACCGAATATAATGCCGGTATAATTCAAATCATACCCTTGGGTTGTGTGTATACAACCGACCTCCTTAACTGAGTTTGCTGCATTTATCCAATCTTGATTTGTGCTGTTCCAGCGTAACTTTTTATCATCTATTTCAATGTCGAACTTAGATTTATCTTTGTTTGATACCCAGCGCCAAGCGTAACCAGCTATCAATCTGGACAAGCCATGCTCAGCATTTTTACTTTCTATTTCGACTATCATTTCACTTATAGAATCGAATAACTTCAAGTCATATTTCTTATGCGAGAATACCTTGTTTGAATCTAGCCTTTGATTTAGCAAGCTATCAACGAAGTTCACGTAATCGACACCACCTCTAACTCGGAATTGAGAAACGAGTTTTTGCACGAGTGAATCCTCTGCGGTTTTTAAAATGTGAAAATCTAACTCATTCGCATCTGATGGTTTTATTGACTGATTTTCATCGTAAAAAAACACGGCTTTTTTAGACTGCAATTTTACCCAATCAACTTCGCTACACTTATCTTTATCGAGCCCTAGTTTTTCACAGGCTTTGTCAAATGCACCATAATATGCACCAAGATTTTTACGTTTTCTTAAACGATGAGACTCATCTACTAGGATAATATCAAACTTCTGCTTTGCTATTTCTGCTGGACCAACCACCATTTTTGCATTTAACCCAACTACGTTTGAAAATGCTTTTTTAACAGTTTTTCGAAATGATGACATTGGAACAACTAAAGCCATCTTCGGTGAAGGAAATTTTTTCTTTAAAGATGTAATCAAATTAATAACCTCATCTTCATCGGCCGAAAACTCTTTGAAGTTAAATTGACTATCTTCTGCTTGCATCAGCTTGAATAAAAATATTGCCAAGACTGACTTACCTGTGCCAGCACCACCCTCTATAATCAGATTTTTGGCACTGTTATTAAGCAAACCTTCTAGAATGGCTATTAAACCCTGACGCTGATCATAAGATAGAGATTTATATGGTGAGTATTTGAATAGATCTGAGTTATCAAGATGTTGAATTGAATGTTTAACAAGCCCTTCTGCCATGAGTTTATTCCAAACCTCAGGGAAAATATCAGCTCTTAATTCAGCTCTCTTATAATAATTGTGTTCAGTTAAACCCAAGTTTCCATTAATCAGTTTGAACTGCTGGTCGGCAGCCATATATTTTATTAAGTTTGATTCTATATCCAACGTTGCAGATTTTGTGAATTTACTACTACTGAGCAAATGGACGGCGGTAAGTTGGCTTTTTTCATTATTCTTTAAGTGCGCACCCATCCGCGCAACAGTGTTGACTGTTTCACCAATATAAGCGGTTTGCTTTCTTTCATTACTTAACACATAAACGACAGGCCAGTTATTTTCGGCGTACGAATTCTCTCTTATTACATTAATATCGGCCTTCGAAAATTTATATCGATTGATTTCTACTAGCGGAAGACTACTCATAACTCATTATATTTCTGCGCGCTACCTTTTGACTTGTCTATAGGGTATTTCTTTTCGTTCGCTTTTATTTTTTCAAGAACAATTTCCTCAACGTCCAAACCATAAGCATCAGCCATTAAAAATGCATAAGCAAATACATCAGCTAACTCCTCCCTTACTTTAGCAATATTGGCATCTTCGGATGACTTCCAAAGAAAGCATTCTAATAACTCATTCGATTCAATACTTAGTGCTAACGATAAATCCTTTGGATTATGAAATTGCTTCCAGTCACGATCGTCTCGAAATTTTTTTAATGCATTGATAATTTTATTCATGCCGATCTACCTATAAAGTTACGCTCATGTATTTTGCGTTTTGCTGACTTTCCTCATGAAATATGAACAAAACGTATTTATTGTAATCAATATCCGAGTTTTGTATCGACACTATTTAGCATTGCTTCACCCGCCTGATATCGCCGTATGTTCTCGAACGTTAGCTCAAGGACCTTAGTCAATGACTCACCACCTGTACCCGATAAATGAGGTGTAATAATGACGTTGGTTTGTTTCCATAGTGGATGGTCGCTTGGTAACGGCTCTGGATCAGTGACATCCAAACCAGCCCCAGCAATAGAATTACTCTCTAGAGCACTAATCAGAGCATCGGTATCCGTTGTACCTCCTCTTCCCACTGAGAGATACAGCCCATTGGCGCGCATAGTTTCGAAAAATTTTGCATCTACAAAGCCGCGGGTAGAATCGGTTAGCGGTAACGCATTAACAATCACATCAGCCTGTGCAGCCAACTTTAATGTTTCGTTAGAAAGCCCCACATACTCAACGTAATCCGGTCCCTCACGCGAACTATTACGAGTGGCTAGTACTCGCATACCGAGTGCGTTTGCACGACGTGCCACTTCTTTCCCAATCGAACCCAGACCCAGCACCAGCATAGTCTTGCCATCAATAACGGTGGTTACACCCTGCCCGGCTAACTCTCGTGACCACTGTGATTGTGCTTGCTCATCTCGAAAACGATGCATGCCACGGGATAAAGTCAACATCATAGCAATCGTATGTTCGGCAATAACCGGCGCAGCCGTGCCACTGCTATTGGTTAAAATTACACCCTCCTCTCTGGCAATCATTTGTGCCATGGTTGGTAAGGTCACACAGCGATCTACACCGGCGGTATACGCATGCACCCACACTGCATTCGGCGCTTTATCCAGGCTGTCGTTGAACCCACACAATAATAAGGCAGCATCAAATGAAACAGATGGTGATGTTTGTTCCGCTGCTGAAACAAAGGTTATATCTGAAAAAGTCGCATTCATTTTCGCAAGCATTTCAGCATTAACAGAGTCAACCAACACATTCTTGAGTGGTCGATATGCCGCATGCTCGCTGATTTTTTTCTCGGCAATGGTATAGCCATTCGCGCGTAACTCATCAGGTGTCGGGATAACGTTATCTTTGGCTATGGTTGCTAACGGAGATGCACAACCAGCTAAAAGAATTAGTATGGGTAATAGATGTGTTTTGTTTATGACTTTTTGTATGGATTTCATGGGTATTAGCTTAAGTGAGGTTTGGGTTTGGTGCAAATGGTGGGCGTTTTCCATTCGCGTAAAATAGGCTTATGCCAAACCATCGTCTACGTCAACAGTTGAGGATAATCAATACTCAGTTATTCAATCAACTTATGTCCTTATTCATACATAGTTCACACATAAGGCATTTGAGTGAACCCAAGTGCCTTGGAGAGAGTGCACACGTATCGATGAAAGACTGATGTTTATTGCCCGTCTATTAGACGGAGAGAAAATGGCCCATAGTGTCGAGAAGCTGGTATTTCTCGAGTGACCGGTTACAAGATCATTAATCGTTATAAAGAATGCGGTCTGGATGCGCTTAATGATCGCAGTCGTCGACCGCGTCGTCATGGCAATAAGTTACCGTATCAAGTTTAACTAACCATTCTTGCAATCAAGCGTGAACACAGTTCCTGCGGTGGACCAAGATACGGGGTTAGTTGATTCTTGAATACCAAATGATTAAGCCACCGGCGATTAGTACGGTCCATGCCGAACTCAATCGACATACGTATAATGATCGAGTTGCACCAGCGGTATACGAGCAGCGGTATTTAATGAATCAGAAAAGTGTCTAGTAAACTCTGGCCGTATCAATCATCTAAATAGATGCTCGAATAATTTCTACTACAATCGCGATAATTGACCAAATAGAGACTTGAAACGCGAGAGTGCGAATGTTGAATTTTGATATGCCAGCTATCATAACGATTGCGTGTACAACACGAGCCATAAAGTAGATTGCAGCGGCACCTATCGTTACCCAGCTCGATGCTCCGACCAAATGAGCAATAACCACAGCCGTTGAGAATGCTCCAAATTGCTCTACTAAATTTAGATGAGCTCGATTGGCGCGCTTAGCCCACAGTAATAAATCACTCGGTAGTTGGAGTGTTTGCGTTGTTTCCGGGGTTAACTTTCCCCCACTTTTAACTATCCCGATGACATACGGAATCCATAGCAGTGTTAGCAGAATGGTTGTTGCCAGTAAAAACCCTAATTCGATGGTCATTTTATTCTCCTTCAATTTGATTAATCTTTGTTATTTCACGCAAATATTAGTGCCTGATTACCTAATAAGACGAATGAGCAAACCTAAAAACGACATAAAGACACTTTTTCTTACAAATAATATTAATAAGTCAAGCTCGACGCCGTAGTGCAAAGTAAAATTTGATACGACGTCTATTAAATTATTTGTTGTTATCAGTCAGTCTTTACAATTCCACTTGCGAAATACCATGCCTTGCATTGGTTCTTCTGTACCTCCGAAGTCGACTACCAAATCAATAAATGCGCCCGTTTTGACATCAAACCGACTAATACCACCTCGGTGAGATACGTATAAATACCCTTCGTAGTAACGGATCCGGCGAACGTCGTCTAGCCTGCCATTTTTATAGTCATCATAGTCGAGACCTGATGTGTCTATATAAGGGGTCGAATCGAGAAAATCCATTGAGCCGCGAATTGTGAATGCCCCGTAGATTTTATTTTCTCTAACGTAGAAAGTGATCGCATATTTATTTGGATCAAAAGAGACACCGCCGAGTGCAGTGATGGGCACTGTTTCGAAAGTGGGTACTGTGAAAGATGTCGATTGCGTGTCTGATATTTGTTGTGCATCACTGATGGCGTAGCTAGCAGGGGTGTTCAGGTTGTAATCGAACTTGTAATAAAAGTTAGTAGCAAGGCCACCGGGTAGAGGATTCACTAATGTACGATCGAATATGATCTCGTGGCCGTAAAGGTTGCTCAATCCCGTTTGAGGCGACAAACTAAAACCGAGCAAGGGTTGAGTTCCGAGAAAGTAAGCTAACTGAAGGTCGTTACTTGTAAGTACATTGTTGTCGAGCATCACCCCGTTTTTATCGGTGATTGTGATCACGCTTTTATCATCTGAATCTTTTGCCGCAATCATCAGTCGGTCTTGATTGTTGCTAGTTCTAAAATGACGAATAGTGGTTGCGTTGTTAATTACTGCAATAGGATCGTGATCGACATAATTACCCAGCGAGCTAAATTTTCTTAGATCACCGCTTTCATTTAGTAAGTACAGATACGGTGTTGTATTAGGATTCGAATAATTTTCTGATACGATCATTAGATCAGCGACTGGATGGTTAGGTAGGCCACCTCCATACGTCGTTACGTAATCACTGGTAAGGTTGCCGTTTTGATCCTTAACCATGTATACCTGAACGTCATTGGTCTTTTTTGCGGTAATCATTTGAGTTTCACATTCCGCAAGGGCATGGCCCTGTAGTAGTACAAATAATAGCGAGATTATCGTAATTTTACGTTTTATAAAGGTCATATAGGTTCCTAGGGAATCAGCATTTCTATTAGTAGTGAACGGAGCTGGTAGCGTAGTATTTTTGATTAGCTATCAAACAGTAATGTTATTGATTTGAGGTGCCCTAGATCTACCGAATTTTGTAAAGAGTCTACCTGATTTCGAAATTCAATAGGTTTTTTCGAAATCAGGCAGCGCCTATTCTGGGAATGGGCTTAATTTTTTCGAGAGACTTAAACCCAATCAATAACTAGCAACTAAAAGATATGAATTCCACTTCAAAGTGCATCACGTGCAACCGAGTTAAAGACTTCAATAAGGTGTTCGGTGTTGATTTGCATGGACGATTAACCCACTTTTTGCACTCTGGAAATGACCCAATACAGGTGGAAAGTATTCAAATAATTCAAATGTTCAAGGGAACATCAGTTGGGTTATATTTCGTTGGAAAAAATGACCATTATTGGGATGTATTTAGATGAAAATCAGTAGGAAAAGACCTAACCAGAACTGTATACATATAATATACAGATAGTTACTTTAATAGAATTTACTATCGAGTGAAACAGTTGATTTAATTGGTGCCCGGGGCCTGACTCGAACTGAGATGGGGTAATAGTCTTACTTTAACCATTTACACATGCGTCTTTTCACGACTACCAATCAAGAGCAGATTATTTGGGTGTTGCCACCGAGGGATTTTAAGTCCCTTGCGGTCCCTACCGGCTTCTCGGTAACTGCTCCTGCGTTACTCTAACTCCTGCATCCATGCAGTCGTGCCTCACGGGACACTAGTACATCCTGTACGTCGTCTACCAATTTTCAAGATGTATTTTTAGATAAAGAGAAATTCGAGTTGGTGCCCGGGGCCGGACTCGAACCGGCACGGTGTCGCCACCGAGGGATTTTAAGTCCCTTGCGTCTACCAATTTCGCCACCCGGGCGAATGTTTTGCGGTGGGGATTGTACCCTAGGATTAATTTAGTGTGGAGATTAATTCTAAAAAGATATGGAGGCTGGTCCCGGAATCGAACCGAGGTCCACGGTTTTGCAAACCGCTGCATAACCACTCTGCCAACCAGCCTTGGTTATTTCGTGCATGATAGCACTTATACTGCTTCTTCCCTGATAAAAAGGCCCCGAAATCGGGGCCGTTTCACAAAATTTGGAGCGGGAAACGAGATTCGAACTCGCGACCCCAACCTTGGCAAGGTTGTGCTCTACCACTGAGCTATTCCCGCGTTAGAGGCGTATTATCGCTATGTATGACACTGAGTCAAGCTGCATCACTGGCAAATGCGGCTCGAAGATAAATAATCATTGAATAAAGCGTCAAAGCTGCAGCAATAACTAATAAAACCAGGCCTATCCTGAAGACATCGATACCAAACAGAGGCTCTCGCCACAGCAAGAACAAGATAGCAAACATCTGAAAGGTGGTTTTGACTTTACCAACATAAGATACAGCAACCTCTCCACGCTGACCTACTTCGGCCATCCACTCTCTGAGTGCGGAAATGGTGATCTCGCGACTGATGATGATCATGGCTGAAAGTGTCAACCACAGGTTATCAAATATGTGCACTAACAAAACCAATGAAACGGCAACAATTAATTTGTCTGCCACTGGATCTAAGAAAGCACCAAAGCGCGAGGTCTGATTTAACTTGCGTGCCAGATATCCATCAAACCAGTCAGTAACGCAAGCTGCACCAAAGATACAGGAAGCAATCGGGCCGGCATTTTTAATATCCAGCAGATATACCACTACCACCAGAGGTATAGCGACAATGCGAAGCATCGATAATATGTTGGGTATGTTCCACTTCATGGTTGAATATTATCTGATTAAGCGCTTAAGTACTTGTGAATTGTATAGATTTTGCAATTACCTGATCGGTCGTTAATTGCTTTGATAATAGTCTGAAATTTTACTCGCAAGCTTGGGGCTGATACCACTAACTTTGGCGAGCTCCTCGGTACTGGCCGACTTAACACCGCGTATTCCTCCAAAGTGCTTGAGCAAGGCCTGACGACGTTTGGGCCCTAGACCCGGTATGGCCTCCAGTTTGGATTCAGTTCTGGCTTTTTGAAGCTGTTTACGCTGGCCGGTAATAGCGAAGCGATGCGCTTCATCTCGAATTTGCTGTATCAGCAATAACGCCGGTGAATCTGCCGGCAATATAATAGGATTTGCCTGACCGCTAATGAATAAAGTCTCCAACCCGGCTTTGCGTCCTTCCCCCTTTGCTACACCAATCAGCGTGATTTCTGAAATATTCAGAGACAGCATCACTTGCTGACCAACATTCAATTGACCTTTGCCTCCATCTATAAACAGAATGTCGGGCAAGGCCTGTTCTTCTTTGAGCAAACGGGTGTAGCGCCTGGTGATGGCCTGTTCCAGCGCACCGTAGTCATCACCACCTTCCACACCTTTGATATTAAAACGGCGATATTGCGAGTTGTCGGGCCCACCTTCGGTAAAGACCACGCAAGAAGCCACGGTGGCTTCACCGGAACTGTGCGAGATATCAAAACACTCCATTCGTGACGGAGGGTTCTCCAGCTTCAATGACTGCTGCAAGTTCTGCAGGCGTTTGCGCTGGCTGGCCTGACTGGTCAGTTTTGATTGCAGTTGAATGACGGCATTTTTTTTCGCCATTTCCAGCCACTTCTTACGCTGGCCCCGCACTTGTTGCTTGAGCTGTACTTTCCCTTCACGCTGCAATTCCAGCATGGCGGTTAACGGCCTGGCATCTTCCGGTCTTTCATTGGTGATGATTTCTGCCGGAATCTCACGGTTGCTATAGTATTGCTGAATAAAGGCAGCAATGATTTCGTTGGCTGATCTTTTCTTGTCTGGCAGGCGTGGATAAAAATAGCGATTACCCAGACTGCTACCGTGACGTATATAGAACACCACCACACAGGCAATGCCGCCTTCAACCAGCACCACAATCACATCGGCACTACCCTGCTTGCCGCTTATATATTGTTGCTCGGTAATTCTTCTCAACATCTGTATCTGATCGCGAAAGGCAGCCGCGGATTCATATTCCTGATTGGCTGCTGCTTCATCCATCAGGGCTATACGCTTTTCAACCAGCTTGTCACTATTACCACGCAAGAATTCCATACTGTCATTAACATCATGCTCATAGTCGACTTGGCTGATTTCACCGGTACACGGACCGGTGCAACGCTTGATTTGAAATTGCAGGCAAGGTCGGCGTCGATTTTTGAAATAACTTTCATCGCACTGCCTGACTTTGAACACCTTCTGCAGGAGTTGCAGTGAACGCCTGACCGCACCGGCACTCGGGTACGGGCCAAAGTAATCCCCCTTGCCTTTACGAGCACCACGATGAAAACGAATGGCAGGATACTCTTTGTCGGTAGACATATAGATGTAGGGGTAGCTCTTGTCATCTCGCAGCACAATGTTGTAACGCGGCTTATGTTTTTTGATCAGATTGCTTTCTAGCAATAATGCCTGTGCTTCCGTGTCGGTTACGATGAATTCAACATTTTCAATGTTCATCACCATCTGCTGGATACGACTGCCGTGCGCTTTGGTGAAATAGCTGGTGGTGCGTTTGCGCAAGTTACGCGCTTTTCCAACATAGATGATTTCTCGTTTGGCATTGAGCATGCGGTAGATGCCGGGCCGGGTTGGAAAACCAGCGACCAGTTTTTTTAAAGACTCAATCTCAGCCATTGCTAGAGATGAGTGTTCTGGCGCGTTCAAACACGTTCACAAACATGTCTTCTGTCAGCCGGCGAGTCTGGGTGTTGTAACGACTGCAATGGTAACTGTCGAGCAAGGTCAGATCACCAGGCAGCTCATGCTCAACGGCATGTCCAAACTGGTAGTGACTCAAGGTTAAACCAAAGGCTCGCAACACCGCACGGTGCGCGATTGTACCCAAAGCCAGCACCACTGTGTTGGGTGAGAGTGCTTTTAATTCTTTTTCAAGATACCCATTACAAACATTCACTTCTTTGGTGGTTGGTTTGTTTTCAGGTGGCAAGCATTTCACCGCATTGGTAATACAGGTATCAATTAATTTAAGGCCATCTTTTCGATGAGAGGATTCCGCTTGATTACTGAAGCCGGTTTTGTGCATGGTCTGATACAACAGGATGCCGGCATGATCACCGGTGAAAGGTCTGCCAGTGGCATTGGCTCCATGTTTACCGGGTGCCAAACCCACAATCAAAAGTTTCGGGCTTTTAGCGCCAAACGGGCTAACCGGTTTGCAGTGATAATCGGGGTGTTCTTTTTTAACCTCGGCAAGGAAGTTGCTAAGGCGGGGGCAGAGTGTGCAGTTTTCGCTGAATTCCATCTGCGTATGATAACGCAGATGGAATGGTATCAGTCGAATTTAACGCTTAGCGTAAGCCGTGCTCGCTAACCAGTTTAAACATTTCCTGGGTATCGTTAAGACT
>CALISW010000108.1 GCA_938041655.1 uncultured Thiotrichales bacterium
AACATAATCTATATTGCTGATGGCCCATCAGATGTGCCGGTATTCTCTGTGGTTAAACGCAATGGCGGAAAAACCTACGGCGTATATAACCCTGATGATGATAAAGAGTTTAAGCAGATTAAACGCCTGTCATCGGATGGGCGTATAGACGGCATGGGCGAGGCTGACTACAGCGAACGCTCGTCAACCAGTATGTGGTTGCAGGATGAAGTAGAACAAATAGCCGATCGCATCGTGGCCGACCGACTGCATGAGCTCGGATCGCAAGTTGGTACAGCTCCACAACATATTAACGATTAAGAAACAGGTACGAAGTTCATGGGTAAGAATCTTGAATTAAATTACGAGGGCGTTGAGGAAATGCCTCTCAAGCAGTATGCCGAGAAGGCCTATCTGGACTATTCCATGTACGTCATCATGGATCGAGCCTTGCCTAACATTGGCGATGGCCTGAAGCCGGTGCAACGGCGCATCATATACGCCATGTCAGAACTGGGTTTGTCTGCTGCTTCCAAACACAAAAAATCTGCGCGTACCGTGGGTGATGTATTGGGTAAATTCCACCCGCATGGTGATAGTGCCTGTTATGAAGCCATGGTATTGATGGCTCAAAGCTTTTCCTATCGTTATCCATTGATTGATGGGCAAGGTAACTGGGGTTCACCCGATGATCCAAAGTCATTCGCGGCGATGCGTTATACCGAATCCCGTTTGTCTGCCTACGATAAAACATTATTAGTAGAACTTGGACAGGGTACGGTTGAATGGATGCCGAATTTCGACGGCACCATGCAAGAGCCTGAGATTTTACCTGCGCGCTTACCGAATATTTTACTCAATGGCGGTAGTGGTATCGCGGTAGGTATGGCGACAGATATCCCGCCACATAATTTGCGCGAGATTGCCAAGGCCACTATTAAACTGCTCGACTCGCCTAAATCGACGTTGTCAGTATTGCGAAAAATCGTTAAGGGTCCAGATTTTCCTACCAGTGCTGAGTTGATCAGTAGCAAAGAAGATATAGACGAAATTTACAAGACTGGTCATGGCTCATTGCGTATGCGTGCTACGCATGCCATAGAGAAAGGTAATATCATTATTGAAGCTTTACCGTATCAAACCTCCGGCAATAAAATCATCGAGCAAATTGCCAATCAAATGCGGGCCAAGAAATTACCTATGGTAGATGATTTGCGTGATGAGTCAGATCACAAGAATCCTACCCGACTGGTTATAGTGCCGCGCTCAAATCGGATCAATAAAGAAGAGTTGCTCTCCCACTTGTTTGCAACTACAGATCTGGAGCGTAGCTACCGGGTTAACATGAATATGATAGGGATCAATGGTCGGCCTAAGGTAAAAGGCCTGATCGATATTCTCAAGGAATGGATTAAATTCAGAACGACCACGGTTAAGCGACGATTACAGTGGCGTCTGGATAAAGTAGATGAGCGTTTACATAAATTAGATGCGTTATTGATTGCCTTCCTCAATATTGACGAAGTGATCAAGATTATACGTACCGAAGATGAGCCCAAGCCGGTCTTGATGAAGCGCTTCAAACTCAGTGATATCCAGGCAGATTATGTGCTTGATACCAAGTTGCGCCAATTGGCACGCCTTGAAGAAGTAAAAATAAAAGCCGAACAAAAAGAGCTTAAAGCCGAGCAAAAAGAGCTGAAAAAATTGTTAGGCTCAAAAGCACGTTTGAAAACCTTGATCAAAAAAGAAATCAAGGCGGATGCCGAGCTATATGGCGATGACCGACGTTCTCCGATCGTAGCGCGGGAGCAAGCGCAAGCGATTGACCCAAGTAGTTTGATTTCATCAGAACCGGTCACGGTGGTGTTGTCTAAAAATGGTCTGATCCGCTCTGCTAAAGGTCATGAGATTGATCCACTGACGTTAAATTACAAGTCTGGTGACAAATATCAATCCAGTGCGCGTGGCAAAAGCACTGACCCGATCATTTTCATGGATTCTGGTGGTCGTGCCTACACCAGTCTGGCCCACTTGTTGCCCTCGGCTCGAGGGCAGGGTGAGCCTTTGAGTAGCCGCTTTAACCCTCCGTCCGGTAATAAGTTCGTTGGTGTGTTGGCCGGTAAGCCCGATGATTTATTCTTGTTGTCTACCAACTCAGGTTACGGTTTTGTTTGTAAGCTGGAAGACATGGTCTCGCGCGCCAAGGCCGGTAAGGCCGTGTTAACGGTGCCTAAAGGTGCTGATGTATTACCGCCGGTGAAAATAGAATCGGTAAAAGATGCCAGCATTGCAGCGACTTCCACTGCAGGTCATTTGCTCGTTATTACTGTAGATGAATTACCCCAGATGGCGCGTGGTAAAGGCAATAAAATCATTAATATACCTAGCCCTAAATTCAAAGCGGGCGAAGAGGCGATGGCAGCCATAATGGTGTTGCAAAAGAAACAGAAACTGGCCGTTTATGTTGGTAAAAAGCATAAGGTTATGAGTGTGGCAGAGTTGAAAAACCATTTGGGTGAACGGGGTAAGCGAGGTCGAAAACTGCCACGTGGTTATCAGAAAGTTCAACGACTTGAGGCAATCTAGTTAACTTGTGTTTCTTGGCTTGAAATACATTGAAAATCCCTCATATTAGGCACATCAAACGATAGTACGGAGTTCAGCTTATGATGCGTGTTGGAATGTTTTTGGCCACAAATATGGCCGTGATGATTGTGCTTGGAATTGTAATGTCAATTCTTTCTCGCGTCTTTGGTATCAACTTAAGCGGTGGTAATGCGGCTTTACTGGTGTACTCGGCAGTACTCGGATTTGTTGGCAGTCTGATCTCGTTATTCATGTCTAAAAGCTCTGCTAAACGTTCCATGCGTGTGCAAATAATTGAAACACCCTCGAATAAAACTGAACAGTGGTTGGTTGACACTGTTACACGCCAGGCTGAAGCCGCCGGCATTGGTATGCCAGAGGTAGGTATTTTTAATGCTCCGGAATCGAATGCATTTGCAACGGGGTGGAATAAAAATAAAGCGTTGGTTGCTGTTAGTACCGGTCTAATGAATGACATGTCTCAAAATGAAGTGGAGGCAGTGCTCGCGCATGAGGTTTCACACGTAGCCAATGGTGACATGGTTACTATGACCCTGATCCAGGGTGTAATGAACACCTTTGTGTTCTTCTTTGCTTCTTTAGTAGGTAGATTTATAGATCAAGCTATTTCAAGTAGAGGCGATCAAGGAGGCGGAGGTCGCCGTCATGGATTTGGTTACTATATTACTCGCACTATCGCACAGACGTTGTTTGGTTTTCTGGCAAATATTCTCGTCATGTGGTTTTCACGTCGTCGTGAATACCGTGCTGATGAAGGTGGTGCTGAGTTGGCCGGGCGTGAAAACATGGTAGCAGCATTGGAAAGACTGCGTGGTTCAGATGGTCGAGCGGAGATGCCATCCCAACTGCAAGCATTTGGTATCAGTAGTAGTCATGTCAAGAAGTTGGCCAGAACCCATCCAGCATTGGAAGATAGAATCGCTGCGCTGAACAATCAATCTTGAAGCTGGTATAGCTCAATCAGGTAAAGGTGTAGTCCAATTCTTCGCTAGGCGGGCGTAAGAAATTACCCTGTACGTAATGTACATCTAGCGTGTAGAGAGTGGTCAGTTGCTGGGCGTTTTCGATTTGAGTAACAATTAATTGTTGTCCGCGACTGGTCGCTTCTTTGGAAATGTTCTTTATGGCGTCCCGGTTTTCCTGATTTTCATTAATGTCTTTGACATAGGCTAGACCAATTTTGATGTATTCAGCATCAATGTGTTTAAACAGCTTGAAAGGCTCACTGCCGGACGAAAGGCCATCAACCGCGAGTTTACAGCCTAGCGGATTGATGGTTTCGTAAAATGTTTTCGCAGTCTTGATGTAATCGTTAATCGTGTCTGAGCGTAATTCAAAAACCAGTTGTGACGGCTTGATATTGTGCGCCAGGATTTGATCGCGATACCAGTCAAATTCATCCGGTTGCTGCAGGGTGCCGGCAGTTAGTTTGATGAAGAACATCGTGTCTTTATCTTTCTTGTTGGCGTTTGCCAATACCTTTAAGGATTTCAACAAGACCCAACGATCCAGACCTTTAGCCAGCCCCAATCTTTCAATGCTAGGCATGAAATCACCGGCGTTAATAAGTTCGCCAGCTTCAGTCATTAATCGTACAAAAATAGTGAAGCGATGCTTTTCATCATTTTTGATGCAATCGATAGGCTGGAACACAAGCTTCAGGCGATCTTCTTTTAAAGCACGCTTAAGTGTTTTGCCCCATTCTTCATCGATTAATTTTTGCGACTTTTCGCTATTGTCAGGTTGGTAAATTTCAACATGGTTGGTGACTTTAGAAGCTTTTTCTACCGAGCGTAAGCAGCGAGAGATTAGTTCATGT
The DNA here is from genome assembly GCA_938041655.1 of uncultured Thiotrichales bacterium. Lineage (GTDB taxonomy): Bacteria > Pseudomonadota > Gammaproteobacteria > CAZUMV01 > CAZUMV01 > CALIRD01. The sequence goes on from CALISW010000108.1 coordinate 4,409, forward strand.
CCATCACTTGAGCCACTATAGATGATGGCTGCTCCGGCACTCATGGTGCAGGATGCGGTTTTACCATCGATATCAAATAGTTCGTTACTAACCTTCTCAAGTAATTCGCCACTTAATTGCCGCACATCATCTTCTTTATCAGTTGCCATGAGGAAGCCGAAAATCGAAGTGTCATAGCGCGCCACATTGATTTTTCTAGGGACCTGGCTGATTAATAAATCTCCGAGCTGCACGAATAATTGATCTGCACCGAGTACTCCGAGATTTTTTTGCTGCATATCGTAATTGTCAATTTGCAATAAAACCATGGCGTAACGAGATTGATTCTCGTCCACTTCATGGATCGCGACTTCCAGTCCCTCAAGAAGCTTGCGGCGATTGAACAGTCCGCTGGATAAATCATGCTGTTCCAGGAAGTCTGTTTGACTGGTCAGGCTGGAAGCTGTTTCAGGGTTGTGTTCCATGCGGATTACGATTTGAGTGCACTCTTCGCCCTGGATTTTCGCCGGGCACAGTTCGATAGTGCGCCTCAGTTCTACTTCATTAGCGGCGATAATTGAGGTAGTTAGTGCCGCTTTTTTGGTGTCGCTTTTCTGATAATTACGAATAAATTTTTTGAAATTCTCTTGCTCTGATGGCATCACCAAATCAAGTACCGGAACACTTTCAAAATCAGATTCTTCGTCTAGCCCGAACAGCTCCTGGTACGCTTCGTTTACACGGATGTGCATACCTTCATGCAAGTAGGCGATTGCATCCTTGGAGCTGTTCATGAGTGTATTGCTACGTTCTACTGTCTCGATAAGCTCTGTTTTTAAAGAGAGCATCTGGCGCTGATTTAGATGCGACTTGATACTGCGGTCGACCACTAATTTAAAGTGATCAAGGTCGTTCATGCAGACACGGTCGAGTGCGCCGGCTTTCATACAGCTGACTACATCCGGATAGCTATCTTCGGTTTCATCGTCAGTATGACCACAAACCGCCAGTATTGGCATTTGTTTACCAGAGTTGGTGACCATGGTGCTTACGGTTTCAAGGGTTGGTTCAGAGTTACCAAGTTTGTAGAGAAGCAGGTCAGGGTTGTTGTTTTCCAGCACATCGCGCAAGGAATCTTCAGATTCGATTAAATTGGGTTTGGTGCCATAGCCAGCCGCTTTGATAGCGGACAGCAGTACCTGCAAGTCATTCGGGTTGTCATCAATGGCAACAATGTTAAGAATTTCCAACGCTTTAATCCTTTAGTGTTTTCATTCTTGTTTTTGCCACAAGGTTTCAAATTCTACTTTCTCATCAGGCTTGTCCATTAATTGACTGGATTGATAATAGTACTGGCTAAAGAAAGTTTGAGAGTCGCCGATAGTTTTGAGTTTGACGGTTAGCTGCTTGCCAAGCATTGAGACGATTAATCTATCACCCACCTTAAACGAATTTTTTGCTGCCAAAATACTCGGAGGCTGCTTAAAGGTTTTCATGCCAGGTAGCATGATTATTTCGAATGGTGATTCGAAACGGGTTGCCTGGCTTTCAATATCTTCTACCGTAGCGATCACGGTTCTGGGTGCCAGCATTTTAACTCCAGCAATCAATTGTTCTTTTTCGTTGTGCCTGAGTCGTACGATTTGTCCCATGCGCCATTGGAAGCGCCCGTTTTCGTTTTCACGTAAGGCGATGACATCGCCTACCTGTGCGCGACTGGCTGAGTTAGCTTCCCAGAGTAAGCCATAGCCGCCTGCACTGGTGTTGATTAGCCGCCAGTAATGCCAGGAGTCGGGATAGCGTGGGTCAGTGATGGTGGTTTTATACCAGGTATCATTTTTTGGTTTGATATTGAACTGGGTGGTGCTCAAACTGATTCCGGGAGTGGTTTTTGCTGCCTCGTCCTCGGTCAGTTTCTTAATAATTTGCTCACCATCCATGGTTGGATACTTGTCGCTTCTAATAGCGTGCAGAATGTCGTTAATGCCAATCGCTGCGATCAGTCTTTCATTGGCTTCGACTCGGCTGAACTTGCGTTGCTCTTTGTTGTTCCAGACTTCCAGTAAGCGTCGTGCCGCAACTTCCGATATGGGTTCCAGTTCGTCCGGATTGTCGAGGATGGTGCGTTCAAGATATTGCAGTAGTTTTTTTATTTCAAGACCGCGCAAATTACTGAAGGTGGTAAGTTCAGCCAGGTTGACGTGCACCGGAGGTCCAGCTGATTTAAGCCCGATTACATGTAACACGCCATGTTCATCCGCATTGAGTACTTTGGTAATGGTGCACAAGCCAACAACCTTATCGAGAAAGCGATCCATTTTAAGCGCTTCACCATTACGTAATGCATAAGGTTCACTCAGCCCCAATAAGCAACACTTGAGGTAGACATCGGTAATGGTATTTTTGTCCGGGCCATCTTCAGACAGCAGGCTAGTGACCTGAGTATCGCAAACGCCTTTTTTGTCAGCGAACTCATACATCTGATGAATGTCGTGCCAGACTTTGCCGGGCATGCTGGTGTACGTTTGGGCATTCAGAAGCATGATCTGATAGAGCTGATGTATGGCATGATGCAAACTGACGGCTAAAGATTGCTTGTCTATTTTTAGTGCGTCATTAGATACATCATTGATAATGATTTTATAGCCGACTGACATTTCTTGATAGAAGGCTGTTGCCAATCGTTGCATTTGTTTGGTTTTACGTGCCAACGGGAATGCATTATTAGCAAAATGCTTGTTTAAGTGTTGCACCACCAGCATGCTGGTAGGCAGTAATTTACCCATGGTGTCAAAGCGTTGTTTACCAGGGATATCACTTCGGTTAAAGGCTTGTAGTTCCTGATAAAATTGGCGCGTAGTTTCACCCATATTGACAATGGGTAAGCTCTCAAGCCAGCGTTTTGCATTACGCACGGTTAGAGAGCCGGTGGCCTCTATTGGTTTTTGCGATGCTGGTAAATACAGGTTCATTACTGGTTACGAAATCCGGTTCATAACATAGAGTAAGACAACCATGTCAGGGGTGTTTTGGGCTGTTTCACACATCTCTAACAACCTCACGTTAAATGTACCCTAAATGATTGTTATCTAATCATTAATTATAACCGCGGATGTTAGCATATTTTCTCATCCTCGCGGCTCTCCAGATGGCATGGGAAGGGTATAAACGGTAGCTTTTAACCGTCTTTTGGGCAGTAGATCTCATACTCGGAATACGGTTCTGTCAACGCTATTTAAACACTATGGTTGCAGATTCTTATCAACTGCCGAATAATTGGTCACTCACTTCAAATTGGATGCTTGACCCTATGGCTACTTACTCAACTAATGAGTTTCGTTCGGGACTAAAAGTGATGCTCGATGCCGACCCCTACAGCATAATTGAAAATGAGTTTGTGAAGCCAGGGAAAGGTCAGGCATTTAACCGGGTGAAAATGCGTAATTTGAAAAACGGGCGTGTGGTCGACAAGACTTTCAAGTCCGGCGAAAGTATTGAAGCCGCTGATGTGATGGAAACTGAAATGCAATACCTCTATAACGATGGCGAATTCTGGCATTTTATGGATCCTGATTCTTTCGAGCAGCATGCCGCAACAGCTACTGCAGTTGAGGATTCCAAGCTCTGGCTAAAAGAGCAGGACAACTGTACGGTAACACTATGGAATGATAATCCGTTAAGTGTCAGCCCACCCAATTTTGTAGAGTTGAAAATCACCCAGACTGATCCCGGTTTGCGCGGTGATACCGCCTCTGGTGGCAGTAAGCCGGCAACCCTGGAAACAGGTGCGGTGGTCAAAGTGCCGTTATTCATAGAAGAGGGCGAAGTTCTTAAAGTGGATACGCGTACTGGAGAGTATGTCTCCAGAGTAAAAGACTAGCCGGCGATAATTTCTGGCAATGAATACCTGGCAGCCAGATGCCGAGCTGAAGATATTGCGGCAGCGAGCTCAAACCAATAAAGCAATCAGAAGCTGGTTTGAAGAGCGTGGCTTACTGGAAATTGAAACCCCCGTGTTGGGTGATGCTGGAATAACCGATCCGCAGATACAGAGTTTCAAACTGGGGAGCTGGTATCTGCAAACTTCACCGGAGTATTTCATGAAGCGCTTGTTGGCCGAGGGTTCCGGCGATATTTATCAACTGGGCAAAGTATTCAGGGCGGCAGAATCAGGTTGGCGACACCATCATGAATTTACCTTGCTCGAGTGGTATCGGCTTGGCTTTGATGAACTCAGTCTCGCACAAGAAGTGGTCGAACTGATTCAATATCTCGCCATTGATCAAACTGTGAAGCCTGTAATTAGCACCTATGCCGGGTTGTTTGCTGCTTTAGATCTGGATTTATTCTCGGCAAGCAATAGTGATTACCAAGACTTGTTGGCACAAGCTGAAATTGAGGTGATCGGGGACTTAAGTGACAAGGCTTGGCGTGAACTTGTTTTTGCAGAGTTAGTGCAAAAGAAATTTCCGGATGACCAAATTACTGTCGTCCATGACTACCCCGCTGAGGATGCATCGCTGGCACAGTTAAACCGTGATGATCCACGAGTGGCGGCTCGCTTTGAAGTGTTTTGGGGATCGCTGGAACTGGCTAACGGGTTTCATGAATTGACAGACGTCAACGAGCAGCGTTCACGTTTTATTGAAGACAATAAACAGCGTCGTGCTGCAGGTCTGCCCGAGATCGAACTTGATGAGAATTTTCTCACGGCATTAGCTGCAGGCTTGCCTGATTGTGCCGGCGTGGCATTAGGTGTTGATCGCCTGTTAATGAAGTTATTTGAGCTTGATGATATTAGAGAAGTGATTTCATTTCGGAGTTAGCGTTGCCGATGACAGTAGCGATTTTCTGGCCCATATTCAGAGTAGCTCCTTCAGTACAAGTCTCCAGCCAGTCAATTTTTTTTGCACTGGTAATTAGTATTACTGTTGAGCCCATATTAAAACGCCCCATCTCGGTTCCTTTCTCTATATACACCTCGTCATTTTCATAGTGTTTATTGAAAGTTTGCTGACCGCGCTTGGGTGTAACAAGCCCTTCCCAGGTGGTCTCTATCGCCGCTACGTTGATTGCACCAACAAGTACCAACGCTATTTTTCCTATATCAGTATTAAATATGCAGACCACACGTTCGTTTCTGGCAAACACGCTGGCCACATTTTTTACACAAAACGGTGCCACGCTGAACAGTCTGCCTGGAATATAGGAAATATTATCAACGCTGCCATTAAGTGGCATATGGATACGATGGTAGTCTTTGGGCGACAGGTAGATAGTGGCAAATTCACCCTCATCAAAGCACGGTTCGTAACTCTCACCTAATAATGTTGCAACCTCATAAGTACGTCCTTTTGCCTGTAGCAGCTGACCTGAGTTTAATTTTCCTATCTGACTAATTCGACCATCAACCGGCGACACCAGAACATCATGAGCAAAATTAATGGGCCTGGCTGCTGTAAGAAGTTCTCTGGTAAAGAATTCATTCAAGGTTCGGTACTCTTTGGCTGACTGACGTTTTGCCTGGTGTAAATCTACTTTAAACATATTCAGATAGCGCTTAATCAGAAATTGCTGCCACGATTTATTTTCCAGTCGGCTAGCAAAGAATAGAATTCTTGATATGGCATGGTGAGGTAATGCAGTCAGCAGAAGGGCCTTTAGTCGGTCCATCAAAAATAGCCTTGGGAGCGTGTATAGATACTGCTATTCTAGCGTAAATAGCAATCTCACGTACGTTATGACAAACAACATTACTCTGCAGCAGTGCCTTGATAATTGTATTGAGCAATTACAGGGTTCTGATGTTTTCTTCGGTCATGGAACGAACAATGCGGTTGATGAAGCGTATTGGATTGTCTTGTCTGCATTGGATATTTCTCCCCAAACTACCGAGCTTAATTTCAGCATGATACTGGAACAGTCAGACCAGAAAAAGGTGCTGGGTTTGTTGGAAAAAAGAATTTCTTCTGCGGTGCCGACTGCTTATCTGACCGGTGAAGCCTGGTTCTACGGCCAGCCTTTTTATGTGTCTCCTGATGTTCTGATTCCACGTTCACCAATAGCCGAATTGATCTCGGAAAAGTTTTCGCCGTGGTTGCCGCATGCGCCTGAGCGTGTGCTGGATTTATGCACGGGGTCGGGTTGTATTGGTATTGCGACGGCGCTTGAGTTTGAATCTGCACTGGTGACACTTACTGATATTTCCCGAGAAGCACTGCTGGTCGCCATTAAAAACGTTAGTCGGCACGAACTTCAGCAACGGGTAAAGATCGTTCAATCTGATCTATTCAGTCGTCTTGGGGATCAAGAGTATGACTTGATTATTTGCAACCCGCCTTATGTTAGTGATGAGGAGATGTCTGAGTTACCAAAAGAGTATTTGCATGAGCCTGATCTGGGTTTGCGTGCCGGTGCTAAAGGGCTCGATATTGTCAAACGCGTTTTTGCAGGTGCAGCAAAGCATATGGCAGATGGTTCTGTGTTGATTATGGAAGTGGGTAATTCGGAACAGGCAGTGATTAATGAATGGCCGGAAGTGCCATTTACCTGGCTGGAGTTTGAGCACGGTGGTCATGGTGTCTTACTGCTGACAAAAGAACAATTATTGGCAATGCCTGAGGCTCAGTGAGCAAAGATATAGACGTAAGGTTGGGTCGATCCAGAGTTTTACTTGTGATGATGTTGCTCGTGTTTTTACTGGCTTTTGTGGCTGTCGTGATCTTGCAAGCACCCTGGTTTATCAGGTTTTCACTCGCACTCTTGTTGGCGGGATCTTGTTATTACACCCTGCGGCAAGTTTTATTGTTAGCTCAGGATGCGATTATCGGGCTACGCTCAAAGCGTTCGGAAAGAGTATGGATGGCTGAGTTTGCCAACCAGTCACAATTAAGGTTAAGCCACCTGGGGGCAAGAGTGTTCAAGTCGTTAGTCATTCTGCAGCTGGAGAACCCTGTGAATCAGCGTCGTTATCACTGTTTTATCTATGCGGACTCGCTTTCAAAGTCAGCACATAGTGAGTTAAGAGCACTGGTGCTTACGCTGGAAGATTCAGGTGATCACTGACGGAGTTGTACGTCCCGTATGTTGTTCAATCTCAGCTAACTCTATAGAGGCTGTCGCCAGATCTTCCACCAGACTGGCATTACTCTGATGGTATTGTTGAGGGTCATCTATGAGTGCTTCCAAATAGACTCTTAAGGTTGCCCCTTGTGTGCCGGTACCAGACAGGCGGAAAATAATTCGGCTTTCGTTTTTCAACAGAATTCGAATTCCCTGATGCTCGCTTATCGATTGGTCCACCGGGTCGTGGTAGGTAAATTCATCGGCGCTAGTAACAGTACTGTTGGCTACTGTTGTGCCAATCAGGCTCGACAATTTGTTGATTAAGGCTTTCATCAGCGCTTGAGCGTCATCACTCTCAATGGCTTCATAGTCGTGTCTAAGGTAAGCGTTACGACCAAACTTATGCCAATGGTCATGGACGATTTCTTTGACACTCTGTTTGCGAGCGGCAATCAGATTCAGCCAGAACATGATCGCCCAGATGCCATCTTTTTCTCTGACATGATCAGAGCTGGTGCCAAAACTTTCTTCACCACAAAAAGTAATTTTACCGGCGTCCAGTAAGTTGCCAAAAAACTTCCAGCCGGTCGGTGTTTCAAAGCAAGGAATATCCAGGCTTTTAGCCACTCTATCTACGGCGCAACTGGTTGGCATGGAGCGTGCAACACCGGTGATACCTTTGCGGTAAGCCGGGATGAGTTCTGCATTGGCTGCCAGTATCGCAAGGCTGTCGCTAGGGCTGACAAAGCAATCCTCGCCCAGCACCATATTGCGGTCACCATCACCGTCCGAAGCGCCGCCAAATACAGGGTTGCCAGGTGACATGACCAATTCAGCCAATTCATGCGCATGTTGCAGGCTGGGGTCTGGGTGGCCACCACCAAAATCTTCCAACGGAATAGCGTTCATTAAAACGTGGTCTTGTTCAGCAGGTAGTTTTTTGAAGAGCGCGGAGGCATAAGGTCCGGTCACTGCATGCATGGCGTCAAAGGCGATAGTTAAATTATTTTCTCGTAAGTGTTGATTGATTAAGTCGAAGTCAAAAATACCTTCGAGTAATTCGAGGTAGTCGTCGACCGTATCTATTACGGTAATACGCATATTCTCAGCGTCATAGACTCCGGCAATAGAAAGGTCGGCACTAAACTCTCCACTTATTTTATATTGATCAATTGTTTTAGTGCGCTGGTAAATCTGGTTGGTCAGCGATTCGGGAGCAGGGCCTCCGTTCTGGATATTATATTTGATTCCAAAGTCGCCATTCGGCCCGCCCGGGTTATGTGATGCCGAGAGGATCAGTCCGCCGTCGAGCTCGTATTTTCGAATAATATGCGACGCGGCGGGAGTGGATAAAATACCATTTAAACCAATAATTAATTCAGCGACACCATTAGCGCTGGCCATTTTAATAATGGTTTGTATCGCAGTGCTATTATGGTATCGACCATCACCACCAAGAGCGATTCTAGCTCCCTCAACACTGGGCAAGCTATCAAAAATAGCCTGTACAAAATTTTCCAGATAATGTTGTTGCTGAAAAATACTGACTGACTTTCTCAAGCCTGAGGTGCCTGGTTTTTGTTCTTGAAACGGTTGGCTTTTGACGATCATATAAGATTGTTTAAATCGTGATTAAGATAGGGTCAAAATAACATACTGCGTGATATGCTTGAAACATGTACCACGAAGAATTACTAAGAAGAGACCCCGTTCACGCTATGCCGATGACATTCTCGGCATTGATGGATATGTACGAGCAAAATTATCTGATGCTGCGTGTGTTGTGTGGTGAGATTCCTGATAGTCCCGCAAAAGTGGTTTCCAAAGCACCTGGTAAAGCACAGGATTTACACTTGTACATGATTGAGTCAACACCACATACGGTCACTCTCAAACTGACTTATCTATTTCCCAATCAGGAGTTAAAGCCTGATCTGATGGTGAGAATCTATAAGGATGCACAGCAAGCGGAGGTCTTGAGTCGCAAGTGTAGAGTGACTGGAAATAACCTGAAAGTTGACAGCGGTGTCAGCGATACAGCGTTGTATTGTCGATGGCAATTAAATCGCTTTTTATATAAGTGGTTACGCTACTGTAAGCGTCAGGGGCATAGTTTTCAAAAGCTGGAATGGTCTCCGCTGAATCCCTAATCAAATCTGCTTAAGCCTTTATAACCTGAGTGTTTATAGGGTGATTTAAGCGTTCATATTTCTACGATCATCTCATTCATCTAGTTGTTTTCTCTAAATATATTGTAATTATTGTAATAGTAATATATAAGTATTGTATAAGTATTCAATACCAATAATTTATGAAATTATCAACTAAAGGCCGCTACGCGGTCACTGCAATGCTGGATTTGGCAATCAATGACCGCAAAGGCCCGGTAACCCTAACGGGTATATCATTGACGCAGAGCATTTCTCTCTCCTATCTGGAACAACTTTTTGCCAAGTTGAGACATGCCGGTCTCGTGGAGGGCGTAAGAGGTCCGGGTGGTGGATATCGTTTGGCTAAACGACCGGAGCGAATTTCCATCGCGGATATTATTCTTGCAGTAGATCAGCAGGAGGACATTAATCAGAATGGAATGAATTCTGAGGAATATATAGTAGGTGATGTGTCTAGATTATGGGGTGAGCTGAGCGGACGTTTGTTCGAGTTTCTCGATGCCATGACTCTGGATCAATTTATCCCGCAACTAGGTATTAAGGATATAACGTCACAACAAGACGCTGAAAGCCGGCGTATGAATTTTATGATGCCGCCGCCTGCTGACTTAAGCTGAGGCTACAGTATTCAGATATTGATTCTTTTAATTTTTTCAGTTCACTGGTTGATTCTTGATTGCCATAGCGTATGGCTAGATAACGTGAAGTAATAGCCTGAATTTCTTTGGCATGTTCCGAATTTTTATTGCTTAGTCGATTGGCATATTGCAGTTCGGTTTCACTTTGTTTTTTCTCGGTATCATAAATTTTATTGTTATGTTTGATGAAGCGTCGATACAAAGACTCTTCCTCTGAGGTACTACTTTTTGATGATAAAAAGAATTGTTTCAGTATTAAGGTAATGAACACCAGCAAAGCCAATGTAGTGAGCGAAATCACTAGCTGTTTGCCAATACTTTTCATGAGAGATTTGAAACGATTGATCAAGTCGGTGCGCAGGGTGTTGTTATAAGAAATAACCCATTTTGACCAATAGTAGTTCATGGTATCCCAGCGCATATTCAATTTTTTTAGAAAAGAGATTCTGATGGTGCTGGGTAGCAAATTACTACCTGCGAAGGCAGATTCTATGCCTTGATTTACCCGTTCGGGGGAAACCATGCTGGTAGGGTCTTTGCGTATCCAGCCTTCACCAGCCAGCCAGATTTCAGTCCAGGCGTGGGCATCTGATTGCCTGATCAAATAATAGTCACCATGCTCGTTATATTCCCCACCTTGATATCCCGTTACTACGCGTGCCGGAATGCCAACTGCGCGCATCATCACGACAAAGCTACTTGAGTAGTGCTCGCAAAAACCTTCCATGGTATCTGTCATGAAGCTGTCTATGTAATCGGATGACATTGGCTTGGGTTCGAGGGTGTAGGCGTATGGCATTTCTGTAAAACGGCTCAAAACTCGATCAACAAAGCGTTTTTTATCACCATTAACTTCGAGGAAAAGTTTTTCTGCCAATGCTCTGGTTTTAGGTGCCGTTCTGGTTGGCAAGCGCAGTGCAGCAGATAGCTTTGTGCCGTGTGCGTTGCTATCAAAGCTGAAAGTGGTCGCTGAACTGAATTCAAATTGTGAGGTTTTTCGTATCACTTCTTTCGACAGTGTTTCACCTAAGCTGTTGGTGATTGCATCTTTGCCACTATCAATCGCCATATCCAGGGGGAACACCCATCGATTTTGGTGTGCTTCCAGAGTGATTTGATAACTGAACGCATCCCCGATATTTTCTACAGTGTTTGATTCATTTGTTTCAGAAATTTTCGCGATACTTTTCGTTCTGGACCATCGTTTGCCATCGAAATTTTCCAGCACGGGGCCACGCCAGTAGAGTTCATCTTGCGCCGGTGCTTTTTGATTAAAGGTGGCGCGAAAAGCGGGTGCGCTGGATTGCACCAGTTTAGTGAAATTGCCAGGCGACATGGATTCACTCATACCGGTTTGAGCCTGACCATTACTACCAGGTAGTGACCACAAGGGTGAATCCAGGCGCGGGAAAATAAAAAACAGAATGAGAATGATCGGTATTGAGCCCACACTTAGCTCAAAGGTGGTTTTAATTTGTTGGCGATGTGGTTGCCTGCCGGTGTAATCATTTAATTTAAGTAAAGACAGTGTCAACATGAATCCACATATCAACAAATACAGTGCGATAATCAATTGTTGCTGGAATAAAAATACGGTAACCACGACAAAGAATCCGAGAAACAGACTCAACATCGCATCACGATAATCAGATAATTCGAAAACCTTGAGGCCAAGCATCACCACCAAGAGTGAAATACTGGCTTCAATTCCCAGCAGGGTGCCAAATTGAAAATATACCAGTGAGATAATAGGTATAGCGAGCAAGATGGGAATATAGGGGGCAGCCTTATCTTTCTCAATCGAAACGAGGTAGTACTTCAGTAAAATACAGGCGAAAAATACGCTGGTTACCCAGATGGGTAAATTGAAGAAATGCGGAAAGCCGGCGATTAACAAGGCCAGGAATAACGTCTTCAGGGTGTTCTGGCGTATCGGGCTTTCTGGCAGGCTGTGTTTATTTTTGAACATCACGCTGGATATCTGGCCAATGCGAGTAAGCAATCCTGAGTGTGTTTTTCACCTGAGTTGGTCGGGTAAAAATCATCTGGCAAGCTTAGGCTGAATTCGAGATTCTGTTTCTCGGCTTCCAGTACCCAGTAGCATAAATAAGAAAGTCTGGTCTCAGTATCGAGCTCTGAATAAAAGTCCCAGCTCAAGCTAATGCTGCCGCTGGTGCTCTCACTGAATTCTTTGGTAAGTAGTTTTTGATGTCGGGCTTGTTGTTTCCAGGCAATGTGTTTAATTGAATCACCTTGAGAGTAATCTCGTAAATTCGAAAACTCTTCGCCTTGGCTGGAAGTGGGTGCGCACTCACCATCATCCCCTGATGCTGCGAACGGTGCGGGGTGATTAGGTATTGGTTCCGGGAAGACCCAGAGGCTGGTTTTCAACGTTTGCCAACTCCACGCATTGAAAATCCCGACAGGCATGCGGGTGGCTATCGCAAACCGTCGCAGCTTGTATTCTCCTCTGCGTTCTGGAGTGATTGGCATCTTCACTTGAATCTCATCCCCGGCTTGCACATCATGCAGAATCAGATTTTCATTTCTTTCCCGAAATACCAGCCCGTATCGATCGCGCTTGGTGGGGTTATTGACCTTGATCCTGAAGGTTCCTTGCTCACCAACAAACAGGTTTTTTTGTGATACGCGGCTGACAGTAAGATCTTTCAAATTCAAGTAGGTTAACCAGGCGGAGTTGAAGGCTATACCAGCGACAAAAAATGTTAATAGCATGGACATGCTGTTCATGTAATTGAGTGATGTAAGTAGCATCAAGAAAAGCAATGCACCAAGGCACACCCCTGCTCGCGTCGGGATGATGAAAATGTGTTTGCGATCGAGTGTGGAACTATCACTGTAGTGATGCTGACGTCTGGTCAGCCAGCGTTGCAGTGTTGATTCTGTTCGCTGGATCAGGTTCGAATAACTACCCATGCTGTAAGACTAAGGTGTTTTAACTTGCGCTAACAACTCTTTAAGAACATCGGCGCTATCATCTTGGTTCACACTGCTGAGACGATGTGCAGCAACATTAATAAACACAGCTTGAAAGTCATCGGGTAGCACGTATTCTCGACCACTTATGACAGCATACGCCCGTGCAGCCTGAAGTAATGCGCGTCCTGCTCTGGGCGAGAGGCCTTGTACAAACTTTCCACTTTCACGAGTTTCACGAATTAATGCTTGTAAATAGTCCAGAGCAGGGTCTGAAATATGCAAAGTGGCAACTTTGTTCTGGATCTCAAGCAGTACTTCAGGCGAAACCGCCGCTTTTAAGTTTTTGATCAGCGATGCCGGGTTTTCTCCAGCCAGAATTTTTCTTTCCGCTGCTTCATCCGGATAACCCAGTGAAACTCGCATGAGGAAGCGATCGAGTTGCGATTCGGGTAACGGATAGGTACCTGTTTGTGTTAGCGGGTTTTGTGTGCCGATAACAAAAAATGGATCGGGTAAGGAGTGGGTTATGCCGTCTATAGTGACTGACTTTTCTTCCATCGCCTCAAGCAAGGCGCTCTGACTTTTCGGGTTAGCGCGATTGATTTCATCGGCTAGTACCAGCTGGGCGAAGATGGGGCCAGGTAAAAAGTTGAAGGTTTCTTGCTCCTGGCTATAGATTGACATTCCAGTAACATCGGCAGGTAACAGGTCATTGGTAAATTGTATACGCTGGAAATCCAGCCCGGCCGCTGCAGAGAGTGCTTTAGCGAGCGTGGTTTTACCTACACCCGGGACGTCTTCAAGAAGTAAGTGTCCATCTGCCAGTAAACAGGTAACAGCAAGCCTGATTACATCAGATTTTCCAATGATGATTTTTTCTAATGCTGCCTGCAAATTAGAAATTTCTTGTTGGAATAGTGAATCCATTGCAACTTGAGTTGATTCCATGAAAGTCTCCCTTGGTACTGCCATACAGTCTAGTTTCTCGGCATTATCGATGCATTAGTTGGCTGATAAACTCAAGTTATGCAGAGATTAAAGGCGAACAAATTTTTATAGTGTGATGTTGATATTGCTGAACGCTATTAAGGCTATCTGTCAAAGAGTGTGAATAGTGAGTTAATTGTATGTGACGAATGTCTATTCCTGGTTGTCAGGCCCTTATTCTGCACAGATAAGTGGTCTAAAATACGCGACAGAAAGCAGCAAGGGCTAAGATTACAAACTTGCGCAGTTGTCATTATTGCGTTGTATTGTTGCTTAAAGTGGCTGATTTCCATGTATTATCAGTAGATGGACAAGTCACAGACTAAAAAGGATATAAACCCATGAAAAAAATAGTCACTATATTACTCTCGTTAAGCTTATTCGCCTGTGCCGGTAATGGTTTGTTGCCAGGAACAGGTTCGGATGCAACCCCGGTTCCTGATATGACAACCACCACAGCAGGTAATGCTGATCTGGGTGCGTTGGATGCTGAATACAAGATCGGCGTGGATGATGTGGTGAAGGTAGATGTCTGGAAAAACCCGGATCTTTCGGTTGAAGTGCCGGTCAGACCAGATGGCATGATTTCAGTGCCGTTGATAGGTGACGTAGAGGTTGGTGGCAAGGTGCCGGCAGAGGTAGCTGAAATTATTAAAAAGAAACTCTCTGTCTATGTGCGCAAGCCTCGCGTTACAGTAATAATGTCCCAGCTTAATAGTCATGAATATCTTTCACGGGTGCGTGTAACAGGCGCAGTTAATGAGCCGATGACGCTGGCCTACAGACAAGGTTTGACGGTTATGGATGCTGTGCTCGAAGCGGGCGGGTTATCTAAGTTTGCATCAGCCAACAAAACCATGTTGTACCGCAAACAAAATGGTGAGAGTCGCGTCTTTCCTATTAAATTAAACGACATCCTGAAAAAGGGTGATTTGCGAACCAATTTTGATCTTGCGCCGGGTGACGTAATTACTATCCCCGAGCGTGTTTTTTAGCAGCATTACTTTTTAACTTACAAACTTACGATACTTAAATATGTATAGACCCGAAGTCGACATAGAATTATACCTACGTAATATCAACCAATATAAATGGCTGATCACACTGATGTTTATTGTTACCGCTCTCGCTTTGGCGATTGCTGGCTATAACAAACAGAAAGTGTTCTCCTCCTATTCAACATTGGAGCTGGGTAGCGAAACCTTGAGCGAACGCTTGATAGAAGGTGCTGCCGAAACTACTGAAAGTAAAACCATTGCAGATAGAGCAGAAGAGTTGGTATTCAGTCGCAAGCTCATGAGTGAGCTCGCACGTAATCTCGGGGCTGTTGATGGCGAGATTGATACCCAATCTGAAGAAATTGCTCTGAATCGAATTCAGAGCCAGGTTTCATTAAACGGACGTGGTGATAATTATATTCAGCTGGTATTCGATGATGCTGACCCATTCACTGCAAAACAGGGCGCTGAGCAAATTCTAGAGCTATATATGGCTGAAGAAAATCAGAGTCGTGTGGGTGGTGCCAGTGAAGCTTATGAAATGCTCGACCAACAAGTACAAAGGATTGAAGGGGAGTTAACCGAAGCCGAAGAATTACTTAAGTCCTATAAAAATGAAAAACTGGATGGTGGCGTAACTACCGAGGCTGATATCAATCGTCAAATGATTTCATTGCAGGGTGAGCTTAGTCAGGCTAAGCGTGATTTGAGTGAATCCGAGATTCAATACAGTACACTAAGCAGGCAGCTGGAAAGCGAGGCCCGTGAAACTGTTAATGTCGGTAAGCAATCCGGCATTCAAAAGACGATAGATGCACTTGAGTCGAAATTAGCGGAGTTGAGAACCAATTATTACGACGATTATCCTGACATCGTAGAGCTGAAGCGTGAAATTGCGAATCAAAAACAGTTGCTTAGAAATGAAAAAAACAAGGCTCGTAACACCAGCGATCTGGATGATAGTGTCTACCTGAACGAGGCGTATCAGGAGATGAAGCTGAATCGTAACAACGCCAAGACCAGAATGGATACCATGCGTATTCGCGTCCGTGAGCTGGAAAAAAATATCAAACAACTGCAAGAACAGGGTAAAACAGTTTTAGTGGTTGATGCCAAGTTATCTCAGTTACAGCGCGAGTATGAGACCAAGCAGAGTAATTATGTAGATTACAAGGCACGACTTGAGCGTGCGCGTATGACTAAAACAATGGCTACTGATTATCAGTCTGATATTACTATTTATGAAGCACCGTTTTTACCAGTATCACCCAGTGGATTGCGGTTTATGCATTATTTATTAGGTGGCTTGGTGCTGGGCATGGGCTTGCCGCTAGGCCTGATTTATTTGCTGCAATTTTTTAGTCAACAGGTTAAGTCCAGGGAAATGCTGACCGACATGGGTATTCCTGTCTTGGTTTCAATGGGTAAAGTAAAAACCCAGGTCGATCATCGTGTTGAACGTATTGATAAAAGTCTGCGCTATATTTTACTTGCAGGTTCTCTCGTTATATTAACTACCATGGTGATGTTTAAAGTATTCGCCAGGGGAGGTATCTAATGTCAAATTTTAGTAAAGCACTCGATAAGATTATCAGCAAAGAGACGGGTGGTAATCAGACACGAGGTATAAGCCTTGGTGCTGCCGGTGATCACCAGCGTGCCTTTGAATATGAAGACCGAGTGACCTCCAGACGTCTTGAGGCGTCGCAAGGTATTAAAAAGATGTACCAACCACGTTTGTATACCGAGCGTGAACTGAATTCATTACGATTTGTGCTGGCTGATGAAAAGGCCGTTGAGCAACGCGCAGCATTGGAAGAGCTGAGGAATCAGATTGCTGATGGCAATGCGGCGGTAGGTAAAACCGTACTCATTACCAGTCCTATAGATTCTCCAGCCGTGTCAGTCTTTAGCAGGAACCTGGCTTCTATCCTGACTACTGATGAAAGTGTAACGGCGATTATTATTGATATGGTTAACACCAAGGAATCGTTGCAATTGACAGATTCTCTAAAGCAGCCTGGCGTCAGAGATTTTGTGCAGGATGATTCACTGAGTGTCAAAGATGTTATATATCCAACCGGAATCCAGCGTATGCGTGTTATTCCCACTGGATCTGGTCTTGCGCAAATGGGTGAGTTATTACGGACTACGCGAATGAGAGTTTTACTCAAAGACGTCACCAGGCGTTATCGCGAGCGCTATACCATTATTATTGCCCCGCCTATCAACTCGGTTTCAGATGTTGAGTTACTAAATGAATATGCGGATCAAATCATACTTGCTGTACCTTATAGCAAAACCATGAAAAGGGATGTTATCCGTGCCATGGGTAAGTTGGACAAAACCAAGTTTCTTGGAACAGTCATGCTTGATGTGATTGAGAAATTCAAGACACCATTAGATCGATTGGGGCTGGGTTAGTTACATGTACAAGGGGCTATCTACATTGGTAATTGCGATGATGACACTAGTCTATGCATCAGCATCGTATGCTTATGAGTTCATTCCGGAACTCGGATTGCGTGTGGAGTTACACGACAATGCTCGACAATCAGCTGCTGGAGCTGAGGATGATATTTCCTATAAACCCTACGCCGGATTTCAGTTTACGAATGAAGGTGAACGTTTGTATGCCAGTATCGATCTTCTGGCAGAGTATGAGCGATATCAAGATACTTTTGATGATGATACACGTTTATATATCGATGCTTATTTGGGTTTCGGTATCATCCCAGGAAGGTTGATCTGGAATCTGCAAGACAGTGCGACTATACAGAGAATCAATGCGCTAGGATTTGATTTGCCTGACAATACCCAGCGGGTGAACGTGCTTGCTACCGGTCCTGAGCTTTATTATGAGCGTAATGTTTGGCGTACTATTGCCAAGGCTCAGGTCAGCCAGGTTACGTATGAAGAAAGCGACGAATATGATGCGTCTGGATTATCAGCATCGGTTAGTTTGTATCGGGATTTAAATACTTATAGTAGTCTTGGTCTGAGTCTTAGCCATAACGAAAATGAATACGATGAGCTCTCCACATTTCTAATTCCTGTATTGCCTGGTTCTACTGCGACGACATCGTTCACCCAGTCAGATTATGAAGTTACCAAGTACGCTATTGTCTACAACCGTGATTTGCCCTATGGACGACTAGTTGCAAAAGTTGGTCAAAACTCACTTGATACTGGTGCAGATTCTATCGATGAGGCTTATTATGACCTGCGTCTGGTGTACGATGCCGGTGCAAGTTTAGTAGCTGGTCTGACGCTCAGCTCAGAATTAACGGACCCAATAGTGAATAGTTTTAACCCGGATGATACCCGTGTCCGTATAGACGGAATCCGGGCTCCTAACAGGTTGGGTACCAATGATAATCAGTCGTATCACTTAAGTGAGCAGCTGGCGCTGGATGTTCGTTATGAGGCGGGTCGATATCATCCACAGGCTCAAGTGTTCAGTAACAGTAGAGATTATTACGGCGTTGAGCCTGAAGAAGAAGAATTCGGCGTGCGGGGTTCTTTGTTAATAGACCTTACAGAACGATCAGGAGTAACCTTGAGTGCATCCAGAAGCAAGCTTGATTACGTGAATCTTGCTACTGAAGACACAAATACGAATCTAGAGATAGCATACAATTATGAGATTCTGGATGGCATCAATTTGCAAGCCGGATATGGTCGTAATAAGCGCACCAGTAATCTGGGTAACAGAGATGGAGATGACAATATCTTTTTTCTTGAAATCAATTATATAGGCGAGGCTCGATAGCATATGTACCACAGTCGTTTTGGCTTTGTCACAGACCCTTTTCGGTTATCACCCGACGCCAAGTTTTATTTCCCGAGTCTGGCGCACGTTACTGCAAAATCCTATATGGATTATGTGCTTTGGAGCCGTGACAGCTTTGTCCTGATCACTGGTGAAATTGGTACCGGTAAGACCACATTAATTCAGAAGATGCTGGAAGAGTTCGGGCATCGTATTACAACCGCCAAAATCCATCAGACTCAACTCAATGAAATAGAATTTTTACAAGCGTTACTCGATCAGTTTGGAATAAATCCGTTTCAAACGACTTCAAAAGTCGAATTATTAAGCATGATCAATAATTACCTTCAAGAGAAATATGAAGAAGGTGAAACAGTTGTACTTATTATTGATGAAGCGCAAAACCTGAGTAATAGAGTGTTGGAAGAAATCAGATTGCTCTCGGGTTTTGATTCAAATCGCGAAAAAATTCTGAATATCTTTTTGGTCGGTCAACCCGAGCTCAAGGATAAATTGTTATCTCCG
>CALISW010000109.1 GCA_938041655.1 uncultured Thiotrichales bacterium
TCCGTTTCCAGAAGCTTTCACACCACCAAAGGGGCTACCTGCGCCGGTTGACTGCCCATTGATTTCAACCATACCCGAACGTAATTTACGTGCCACTCGTTTCGCTTTTTGAGAATCACTCGTTTGAATGTAGTTGGTTAAACCATAGGGTGTGTCATTAGCAATTTGAACAGCCTCTTCTTCCGTATCAAAAGGGATGATAGATAGTACAGGGCCAAATATTTCCTCCTGAGCAATGTTCATATCATTGCTGACATCGGCAAAAACTGTCGGCTTAACAAAATACCCAGTCTCCATTCCCTCTGGCTTACCCGTCCCACCAGCAATCAATCGCGCACCTTCATCAACACCTTTCTGAATTAAGGCTTGAATTTTATTGTACTGAAGCTCACTAACTACTGGCCCTATGTGTCTACCAGAGTCACTTGCCTGCCCCACCTGACACATCGCAGCCACTTCTGCAGCAGTAGCAACAGCCTCATCATACTTCTCGCGTTGAACCAGCATTCGAGTGGGTGCATTACAGGACTGCCCAGTATTTTGAAAACAATGCAGCACACCTCGTTTGACTGCTTTCTCATCAGCATCATTGAAAATTATGTTAGCGCCTTTACCACCCAGCTCTTGATGTACACGCTTGAAGGTGGCCGCTGCATTTTCTGCGATCAATTGACCTGCCCGAGTCGAACCGGTGAAGGACACCATATCGATATCCGGGTGTGCTGTTAATTGGCTTCCTACACCAGGCCCGTCACCATTAATCAGATTGAACACACCAGCCGGCACACCAGCGGCATGCATGATCTCAGCAAAGACTATGGATGATAAGGGTGCGATTTCGGAAGGCTTCAAAACCATAGTACAACCGGCCGCCAAAGCAGGTATGACCTTAAGCACTACTTGATTCATTGGCCAGTTCCATGGCGTGATTAATGCGCAAACTCCTGCAGGCTCAGAAAATATTTTTGCCTCGGGAGCATGCGGGCCTAGATCGCGCTCGAACTCGTAGTTTTTCAATACGCGTATAAAGCCTTTGATATGCGCATAACCTGAACCGGCTTGTGCCGTTCGAGCCAGATCAATCGGTGCACCCATCTCGGTACTTATCGCCTGCGCCATATGTTCCATGCGTGTCTCGTATTCTTCGAGAATCTTTTGCATTACTGCGAGGCGCTCTTCTTTACTGGTTTGCGACCAACTCTCAAACGCTGCATTGGCAGCAGCTACAGCGGTATCGGTATCGGCCTGATCACCGATTGAGATGACAGCGCATACTTCTTCGGTGGATGGGTTGATTACATCCAGGTCATTTACTTTTGCCGGGGCGACCCACTCACCATTGATATAAAACTCTCGTTTATCTAGCACGTCATTCTCCATTAAGTGTGTTCTTACAGTATCATCGCATCTGCAGCTTTTTCTGCAATCATTATTGTTGCAGCATTGGTGTTTCCTGAAGTGATTTTTGGCATCACTGATGCATCAACAACCCGTAAGCTGTCAACGCCTTTAACCTTAAGATCACAATCAACCACAGATTCCAGGTCACTACCCATGCGACAACTACCTACCGGATGATAACCAGTGTGACCAAAGCGTCGTGCGAATGCTTCAAGCTCTTCATCTGATGTTTCGTTTTGAGCCGGGTTATGTCGATAATCGATCAAGTCAGACAAGGGGTTGGTATCAGCGATTTTTTGTGCAATACGCATACCAGCGACCAACACCTTAATATCATGAGGATCTGAAAAATAATTCATGAAAATACCAGGCTGATCTTCAACGCTATTTGATTTGATACGAATATGACCACGGGAACGTGGTCGGGTTTGATACGGCATGATGGTCAAACCCGGGAACTTGTCCAAGGTAGTTTCAGCACGGTCAGTCTCGATATCACCCGAGAGTGGTAAACAGTGCAATTGCAAATCCGGCCTGCCATCTCCACCGCTACTATCGGCAAACAATCCTACTGATGCAGCGGGCAAAGTCATAATTCCTTTTTTACTAAAAAGGTACTTGAGTGTTTGCCCAATCGCACGTGGCATGAACAACTCATGATTCATACTGTCTTGTTGTTTCTTGAGTCGCCAGGTCATTGGTGTACCAATGTGGTCATGTAGATTTTCACCAACAGCGGAATTATTGTGGACGATAGGTATATTCAGCTCTTGCAGTAAACCAGCTGGCCCAATGCCGGACAATTGCAGTAACTGCGGAGACTGAAAAGCACCCGCAGCCAGCAACACTTCACGAGCTGCTCCCAGCATCAAACGAGATGACTTTTGCATCACCTGTACGCCAGTGGCCACTTTTTCCTCAAAAATAATTTTCTCTGCTAAAGCATTGGTATAAACATCCAGGTTGGGGCGTTTACGTACCGGATCCAGATAGGCATTTGCAGTAGACCAGCGCGCACCATTTTTCATAGTGGTTTGAAAGCGTCCTATACCCTTTTGGCTGACACCATTAAAATCAGGGTTATTTTCAAAGCCGGCATTTAACCCCGCTTGAATTAAACGTTCTTCAACCGGATGATCGTACTCAATATCCTCAACTCGTTGAGGCCCGCCAATACCATGATATTCATTTTCGCCACGTTGCTGATCTTCAGACTTTTTAAAATAAGGCAACACACTTTGCCAATCCCAACCCGTTGCACCATTGCTGGCCCAGTCATCAAAGTCTTGTTGTTGACCGCGTATATAAATCATTCCATTGATTGCAGAACTACCACCCAGAACTTTGCCGCGAGGATGAAAAAAGTGACGGTTATTTGAGTTGTTTTCGGCTTCGCTTTAAATTGCCAGGAAAACTTCGGCATATGGATTGTCTTGCCACAACCCATGGGCATGTTGATAAGAAATTGATTGTGTTCGCCACCGGCTTCTACCAATGCAACGCGCACAGCGGAGTCTTTGCTAAGCCGATTTGCCAGTACGCAACCGGCAGACCCGGCGCCAATGATGACGTAATCGTATTGCTGTTTATGCATACAATAACTATATAACTGCGCCTGATAACGCACAACCAGTAGCGTAATTTACACGCTTTAATATTACGAAATCAGTCGTTTTTCACACCCATACTGATAGAATGCATCATAAACAGCCATAGTAATTACGAATATGGCGAACCACACAAAGGAAACATATGCTGCAGTGGGTTGGTTTACTGGGCTTGATTGGCCTGCTGGGATTAATTGGTTTAAAGCATAAGATCCCGGCCGGCGCATCAGGCGGGGTAATCAGACTATTTGGCTTACTAGGTTTTGTCGGCCTGGCTGGATTCTGGATAGGACCATTAGGCGCCTGCGGTGCCTTTGGCGCTTTATCTCTCTGGGGTCACCCGCAAAAGAGGTTAGCCAAATTAGCACCATTGGGTTTGCTAGGTATAGTCGGAATCATTGTGTGGCTGGCAACAGCATTATAAGAAATATCATCAGGAGAGAAAGTGAACTTACTAGACAAGAATAAATTATCAATACTACTCGTAGTGCTAATGACTGTTGCAATAATCAGCTGCAGCAAACCAGTACCAATAGAAGAAAATCCAACCACCACGTCTGAAGTAGCTCAATCACTGATTGACTCCAAACAAGCCTATACACCGCCTGCTCGCATTAAAGTGGACTGTAATGACCAGCAACCATTACGCAAAGCATTATTTGGCGACTTGCATGTGCACACCACATATTCTTTTGATGCCTTTTCTTACGGCGTACAAACCACGCCAGAAGATGCGTATCGTTATGCCAAAGGTCAATCAATTGATTTCTTCCCGCTCAGTGATGATGGAGAAATGACAGGCTCGATTAAAATTGACCGCCCTCTGGATTTTCTGGCAGTAACTGATCACGCCGAATTTCTAGGCGAGTATCAACTTTGTACTAACACTGAAAGTCCTGTTTATGAACATGACTTCTGTCAAACATTTAGAAAGGGAGGCAGTAAGGCAATTATGGCTGTGGCCTCTGCTTTGGCAATTGACCCGGCACAACGTATTTCACCAGTCTGCGCGCAAGGTAATCGCGCCTGTCTTGAGGCTAGCAGCATACCCTGGAATAAAATTATTGCCGCAGCAGAAAATGCCAATGACTTTAGCGCTGACTGTTCATTTACGGCAATGATCGGCTATGAATACTCAGGCTCGCCTTCTTCTTCAAACTATCACCGTAATGTTATTTTCAGAAGTGGTTCTGTTCCTGCAATCCCTGTGAGTAAATTTGAAGCACCAATGGACTATTACTTGTGGCAAGAATTGGACAAAAATTGCAAGAAAGAAGACGGCTGCGATTACCTGACCATTCCCCATAACAGTAACCTATCTAATGGCAAACTACTTATTCCATACGCTGACCTACCTGATACCACTGAAAGTAAAATTGCTTATGCCAAGCTAAGACTAGAGCGCGAACCCATTATGGAAGTATTCCAGCACAAAGGTAATTCAGAATGTGCCAACGGTTTTCCTGACATTCTGGGTGCGGCAGATGAGTTGTGTGAGATGGAACAAATCCGCGTAATTGGTACTACCGGTCGTACCGGACGAATCTACGTAGAAGATGACAGAGTAAAATACAGCCTGCCAAGAAAAAACCCTACCATCTATTGTGAAGGTGATAAGACAGGTTATGGCGGCATGCAAGGCAATGGCTGTTTGTCTAAAAATGATTTTTACCGTTCTGCCTTACTCACTGGCTTAAAAGAAGAAAACAAACTCGGACTTAACTCGGTAAAGTTAGGTGCTAGCGCCAGTACTGATACCCATATGTCGATTGCCGGTGAAACTCGTGAAAATGGCTGGCGTGGACACATCTCCACGGAATGGAATAAAGATGGTCGTCTACTCTCTCCTACTCTGATTCCGAGTGGTAAAGAAGGTAATCCGGGTGGCTTAACTGGCGTATGGGCAACCGAAAATTCACGAGATGCCATATTTGACTCAATGATCAGACGAGAAGTATTTGGCACCTCCGGCACACGTATCAAACCGCGCTTTTTTGCCAGCTGGTCCTACCCTGAAAATTTATGCGAAGACAATCAAATGCTGACCACAGCCTATGATGAAGGTGTACCAATGGGCTCGGATCTCAGTGCAGCACCATCAACTGATGCTACGCCAGTGTTTTTACTGGCTGCGCTGGCTGACACTGGAGTCGATGCAACGCCACTACAAAAACTACAATTGATCAAGGGTTGGGTCGACAGTGATGGCAACACCCACAATAAAGTGTATGACGTTGCCGGTGATGCCGAAACCAAAGCTGGCGTCAACATGGATACTGGCGAACGTTTTGGCGATGGTCACGCCAGCTTATGCGCTGTTTTCACTGACCCTGATTTTGACGCCAGTGAAAATGCGTACTACTACATGCGAGCGGTTGAGAACCCCAGTCCACGCTGGAGTTTGATTGACTGCTTGAGTTACTCAGACGACGATCGACCGACAGAATGTAACGACGAAAGAATCTCAACCGCGATCAATGAACAAGCGTGGACTTCCCCCATCTGGTTTAACAACAAGTAGGTACCCATGACAAACACAACTAATAATATTCAACCCGATTTACTCAAAGATCAGGTGGCCATCGTAACCGGTGCAGCTCGTGGTATCGGTAAAGCAATTGCAGCAGACTTTATTGCTTGTGGCGCCAAGGTTATCGCCACTGATGTACTTGATGATGAACTGGCAGCAACAGCTAAAGAACTGGGTGATGCAGTCACGGCCAAACGCCTTGATGTCACAGAAGAAACTGATTGGAAAAAAGTGGTTAATGAAACCGTTGAGCAACATGGGCGAATCGATATCCTGGTGAACAATGCCGGCGTGCTGATGTTCGAGACTATTGAAAGCATGCCGCTTGAGCAATTTCGTATGATGTTTGATATTAATGTCACTGGCTGTTTTATGGGAATGCAAACGGTGATCCCGGTCATGAAAGCGGCCAAGTATGGTGCAATAGTGAATTTCTCCTCCACCGCCGCGATCTTGCCGAATAACTCCACCGGTGTTTATGCAGCAAGCAAATATGCACTACGCGGTCTGACACGCTCGGGGGCACTTGAGTTGGGTCCACACGGAATACGAGTTAACAGCATCCATCCAGGTGGAGTGAACACACCCATGACTAATCCCGATAATTTATCAGAAGATGAAGTCAACCAACGCTACCTGTTCGTTCCTCAGCAACGTGGCTGTGACCCGGCTGAGATTGCAGCTAGCGTGCGTTTTTTAGCCTCGTCACAAGGCTCCTATTGCAACGGCACCGAATTAGTTGTTGATGGCGGCATGACCGCAGGTTTGTACTTCCCCAATCTACCAGGACACCCTGACTTAAATGGCTGATCACACCACCACAATAGAACCAGTAACCATTAATGCACCAGCCACCAGAGTCTGGGAGGTCCTTACCGATCTTGAAAAATACCCTGACTGGAACCCGTTTACGGTAAAAGCAGAATCCACTTTGCAGATTGGTGATCCAGTAGTACTGACCATTCCTCGCAATGGGAAAATGGAAACACAAACCATGGTATTGGAAATACTGGATGCGCCCAAACTCATTGCCTGGCGGATGCCAAAGATGATCCATAAAAAAGTGTTTAGTGCCTACCGGGTACAAACCATCAAAGAGATTGATGCGAACAGCTGTATATATGAAACCAGTGACACTTTCTCTGGCTGGATTGCAGGACGTATCTATAAAATGACCGCTGGCTATGTCATGGATAATTTAACGGCTACCGGCGAAGCCTTGAAAAATGAAGCTGAAAAAACAGCAGCATTATGAATAGTCGTTTTGCTCGTTCCGCCTTGATAAAATCACGTTAGCGTCAGCATGAACTGGCGCAAAATATTAGTCGTACTCGCCGTGATAATTATTGCGGCCGCCTTATGGTTAAAGTTCTTCTTTGACCCAGCCAAAATTGCTCAATCGCGCTTTAAAGATAACACCGCTTTAATCGAAGAACAGCTGGCTCATCATTACGGCGTTTTAGCCTATCTCTATGGCTACCCGCTGGTCGACATGCACCAACAAATACACAATGAAACTCACAGGGTGAACACAGACCAACTGGTGTATGCGCCGATCAACCGCTTCTACCGCTTTACTGAATTGGTTGTGCCAGAAACAGCCGGTAGTTTGAGAGCACCCAATAATGACACTCTGTATTTTTCAGGCTGGATCGACATCAGCGAACACCCGGTAATTCTGCATACGCCGGACACTAGTGATCGTTATTACACTATCGCCGTTACCAATCAGTACTCCGAGGTAGAACATCTGGGTCGCTCAACCACCGGCACAGATGAATCGCTGTTTTTTCTGACCACCGAACAGTGGCAAGGTGAAGTCCCGCCCGGCATGCAACACATCAAAGTAGAAACGCCTAAGGCCTGGCTATTGGGCAGACTGCTAGTTGATGGACAGGAAGATTTAGCGCAAGCGCAAACACTACTGAATGATTTTTGGCTGGCAAGTTCCATTGAAACCAACCCGGGTACCAGACCAGAATTGCCTGCCGCAAACCAATCTGAAGAACTACAAATACTAGATTCACTGGAATTCTTCAGAATATTAAATCATGAGCTCAAACAAGTACCGGCGCGCGAAGATGAAATTGCGCTAATCGCACAGTTTAACGAGATTGGTATTGGCCCTGCACACGAATTTGATAGCGAGGCATTATCAGAAGCAACCAAAGCCGGTTTACTAAGAGCGATTGAAGATGGTCTTGAGATTGTCAAAGCATCCGGCTTCAGGGAAATCAAAAGTTATAACGGCTGGATGATATCCAAGGATATTGGTGTTTACGGCCACCAGTACATGCACCGTGCTGCCGTTGTCAAAGGTGGTTACGGCAACTTGCCGGAAGAAAGCCTCTACCCGGCAGCCCTGTTCGATAGTGACGGCAAAATGCTGCAAGGCTCATCGCGGTACAGTCTGCACTTTGAAGCGAACAACTTACCACCAGTCAACGCCTTCTGGTCTATAGCCGCTTACACCTATGAGTCCAAACTGGAAAACAACAACCTGGAAAGATACAGCATCGGGGATCGTACCAAAGGCCTGCAATATGGTAATGACGGTTCGTTAACACTGTATTTTTCACATCAGGAACCAACGCAAGGTAATAGTAACTGGTTGCCCGTACCAGAGGGGCGCTACTTCCTCGTTGCTAGACTTTATCAACCAGCCCCTGAAGTATTGAGCTTTGACTATCAATTACCGTTTCTCAAGAACACAACAGAATAACTTTACCCCAACTCCCTAAGTAAAAACTCTTTCGCCCAGACATAATCGGGCTTACCTACCACACTGCGTTGTAAGGCATCAGCAAAACCAATCTCTTTAGGCACTTTATAACCCGCTAACTCATGCTGGCAATGATCTCGCAGATCTTCTGAACTCACGCACGATTCAGGCCGTAATGCAATCAATGCCGCCACCTGCTGTGTCCAACGAGGATGATCCAGACCAACCACCAATGCATCGTGTACAGCCGGATGACTTTTAAGTACCTGCTCTACCTCCTCTGGAAAAACTTTTTCGCCACCGGTATTGATACAGGTAGAACCTCGCCCGAGAATAGTGATAGAACCATCTTGTTCAATGCGTGCAGTATCACCACCCATGGCGTGGTCTACTCCATCAATATTAACGAAGGTAGCTGCCGTTTTTTCTTGATCTCCAAAGTAACCAATGGGTAAGTAACCTCGTCGCGCGACTATTCCCAGCTCACCTTTTTTGGCCACACGTCCGTCTGCAATAACAGTAATGTCCTCGCGCCCTTCATATGACATCAGTCCTTCATCTGACTTTTTATTACCAGGCCCCATGACGCCGGTTTCAGTGGCACCCAGTGAGCTGGCGGTTTCAATAGTGGGTACAACATTTTTAATTCGCTGCTGCACATCTTTAGAAAAGACAGCACCACCAGAACCCAGATGATTGAAATGACTTAAATCCCACCTCTCAGGATATTGCTCCAAGGCTTCTGCCATCGGCACACCCATGGCATCGCCGACAATGGCCATAATATGGACACCTTCCCGCTCGACCAGATCCCAGATATGTTCGGCAGAAAAATTCACTTGCTCGTTCAATACAACGGTGTGTCCAGCAAACACAGAAGACATTGCTGTCCAAAAGGCTGCGCCATGCATTAATGGAGCGACCGGAAACGTAGTCAGAAAATACCCCTCTTCCACGCGCTCAACTATTTGCGCTGGTTCGGTAATTGGGTCTCCCGGGTGATACCAGCTTGCCCCACCAAGCGCACCGAAAAATAATGACTTGTGCGGCCACATCACACCCTTGGGCATACCGGTGGTGCCGCCGGTGTAAATCATAATCAAGTCATCATCCCGACGCATTTCATAAACCGGAGTTTTAAGTTCGGCGCTCAAAATATCGGTGTAGGAAGAAAAAGAATCAGATCCGCGTTCACCAACACAAACAAGTGTCTCTATACCGCCAATTGTATCAGCAGCAGAAGCAACAACTTCTGACATCTCGGCATTAAAGAAAACAACACGTGCCTGAGAGTTGCTATACAAATACTCCAGCTCAGAACCGGTATAACGATAGTTAATATTAAATGGTATAGCGCCTATTTTGCAGCAGGCAAAAAAAGCTTCCAGATATGCGGGGCAGTTGGTTAACTGCAAACCGACATTATCGCCACGCTGAACACCTTGCTGAAGCAAAAATGCAGCCACCGCATCGGCATTTTCATTGATAACAGTATAGGTCGTTTTCTCACCGCCATAACTTAATACATTGCGATCAGGAACGGCCTCACACACCAGTTCAAATAAATCAGCCAGGTTAAATGTACGTTGCACAGCGCTCTCTAGATTGAAAGTTGGTTATCGCAAAAACTTCTTCTATTAATTACGTTTTATAACGAAACCAACGCAGTTATTTGCTATATTTCGTACAATATTAGCATATATTTTACGCATTCAGACCTTCAGAAATCTCGATCAAATTCTGAATGACAGCTCCAAATGAGGATATAAATGACTACGGTTAGTGAAGCAATTCAAGCACGAACTTCAGTAAGAGTATTTGAAGATAAACAGGTACCAAAAGATGTTATTGAAGAGATTCTTGGTCTGGCAGGTAACTCTGCCTCCAATAGCAATATTGAGGCACGCAAGGTCTATGTCCTTAGCGGTGAACCTTTACAAACCATGGTGACCGAGATTACTACCGGTCTGTATTCCGGCGAAGATCCGGATCCACCCGAGTACCCAGCCTACCCGCCAAAGTTACAGGAGCCCTATCGCAGCAGACGCTACGCCTGCGGTGAGGTCATGTATGCAGCTTTGGAAATTCCACGTGAAGATAAAACCAGTCGCATTCAACAAGTCATGAAAAACTACACCTTCTTCGGCGCACCGGTCGGAATCATTATCAGCATGCCCGCCAATATGTTAGAAGGACAAGTTATTGATATTGGCATTTATCTACAAAGCCTGATGTTACTTGCCAATGAACGAGGCCTGGCCACTTGTGCTCAAGCGAGTTGGGCTCAATGCCCTAACCGGGTTAGGTCTTGCTTGGGTATTGCTGATGATGAAAGAATCATGGTTGGTCTTGCGCTGGGTTATGCCGACGATGATATAGCGGTTAATACACTGAATCACCCACGCGCCGAACTTACTGACTATGTTTCCTTACGCGGCTTTTAATAAATAACACGGACCATAATAAATGAGTTACAACAATATCATTGCAGAAACTGATGGACGTATCTTTACACTCACCATCAATCGTCCGGAGGTAATGAATGCTCTTAACCCGGAAACACACGCTGAAATGTCAGCTGCTTTTGATGAGTTTGAGGCTAATGACGAACTCTGGGTCGCGATCATTACTGGTGCAGGCGAACAGGCTTTTTGTGCTGGCGGTGATATATCAGTGATGGTCGATGCCAAGACCGATGATGACTATAAAGTACCTGACACCGGTTACGGTGGCCTGACTAACCGACATAGCTGCGACAAACCGATCATTGCTGCTGTAAACGGTTTTGCGATGGGCGGTGGATTCGAGATCGCCCTGGCATGTGATCTGGTCGTAGCGGCAGACAGCGCGAGTTTTGGCTTACCCGAACCTAAAATTGGAACGGCAGCTGTTGCTGGCGGTATGCACCGTTTAATAAGAGATATCGGGCTCAAGCCTGCCATGGAAATCTTACTCACAGCAAAACCCATTGATGCTGATACCGCCAAGAATCTGGGCATCATCAACGCTGTTGTGCCAGCAACAGACGTCCTGGCCACAGCAACAAAGTATGCTAACGACATATTGAAGTGCGCACCCATCGCCGTACAAGCAACCAAACACTGCGCCTTGCAAGGGATGACCTACGGCAGCACACAACAAGCCCAGCAGGCTCAACACCGAGGTGACTTTGCCATTCTGGATACAATGTTGAAAAGTGAAGATGTGCAGGAAGGACTGCAAGCCTTTATGGAAAAACGTAAACCAGAGTGGCAAGGAAAGTAATCGCTTGAATACCTTTACCCGCATAAGTGACCGTGACCAGATCGAAAATCTGTTACACAGCTATGCCCGTGGAGTAGATACCGGCAATCTGGCAAGTATTGCAGAACTGTTTCGCCATGGCTCTATTTGCGGCGCCGATGGTGCCCCATTAGCTGCCGGTTATGACGCGGTCTTGGCTATGTACACTTCTGTTGTGAAAATCTACCCGGGTTGCAGCACCCCGAAAACCCAACATGTGGTGAGTAATCTAATACTTGATTTAGAGAGTGAAGATGCAGCAAACAGCACAGCTAATTACACCGTACTGCAACAACTACCAAGCGGTAATATTGAATGCATAATAGCAGGCGAATATTTCAGTCGATTTTTGAAACAAGATGGACAGTGGCAGTTTCACGAGCATCACATGCGCAACCGAATCACCGGTGATTTAAGTCACCACTTACTCATCGAGATTGATGAGATCACACAAGGAAAAGACGATGGGATTACTGGATAACAAAACAGGCATGGTCACTGGCGGCGGTAGTGGTATCGGCCGAGCAACCTGTTTAAAGTTTTCTGACGAAGGTGCTAATGTGCTGGTAGTTGATATCAACGCGGCTGATGGCGAAGAAACCGTCTCGCTCATTGAAAGCAATGGTGGCAAAGCCGTCTTTGCCAAAGCCGATGTTGGCAATGAAGAGGATATAGCTAATGCCGTCAGCAAAGCACAGGAAAGTTTTGGTGCGCTACATATCGCCTCTAACAATGCCGCTCTTTCTGCTGGTAGCGCCCTGCTCGCTGACTCAAAGGCCGAAGATTTTACTAAAACCTATCAGATTACTCTGCACAGTGTTTTTTATTCTATGAAATATCAGATACCGGCAATGGTATCTGCAGGTGGAGGCGCGATTGTTAATATTGGGTCACGTGCCGCGGATAGTCCAAACCTGATGATGTCGGCTTATGATTCTGCCAAAGCGGCGGTCAACGGCCTGACACGTTCTGCAGCAAAAGAATACGCAGCACAAGGCATACGAGTGAACTGTGTTAATCCAGGAGTAGTGCTAACGGCGGGTGTAGAAAAGTTTCTAGCTACCAATGAAAAGCATGAAGCACGTTTTAAACGCGGCATTGCCATGAATCGACTGGCACTACCTGAAGAACTCGCTGAGGCAGTGGTCTGGCTGTGCTCAGACAGATCTTCCTACATTACCGGGCAATCTTTAAACGTTGATGGCGGTATGTTGAGCTAGTAACCGCTTAGGCTGGCAAAGCGTGAACGGTGATAGACACTGTCGCCCCACATGGTGCGCAATACTCTGGCACGCTTGTAAAACAAACCAATATCCAGTTCATCTGTAATGCCGATGCCACCGTGCATTTGTATCGCTTCAGTCGTCACTAATCTGGCTGTGTCATTGGCAAGCGCCTTGGCATGGCTAACAGCCAGCGCTGCATCTTTTCTGTTTTTCTCAACCGCACTCAAAGCATCGTAAACTACTGTTTTCAAAAGCTCTAACTGTGTATATTGATGAGCCAGGCGATGTTGCAAGGCCTGGAAACTACCAATCTTGTTACCAAACTGTTCGCGATCCTTTACGTACTCAAGGGTTCGCTCAAAAGCCTCGAGACTACAGCCGTATAATTCACACGCAGCTATCACAGTCGCCGTATCTAAAACTTGAGCAACTGCCGCGTCATCATTCCATTCCAGCTTCTCATCCTTAGCTATATTGAAATCAGATATTGATATATCGGCATACTCTCGTTCATCAATTAAGCCAACGGAATTAAACTCAATACCATCTGCTTTTGGATCAATTAACAGTATAAAACCGTCTGATTCACTAAAGCCTGCATTGGGACTTCTTGCTGTCATGAGAATCACGTCTGACGATTGAGCGTTTTCGACACAAGATTTACTGCCATTGACATTATATCCGTCGGCAGCTGAAGCACTTTGAGTACGAATAATCGCCGGCTTAAACTGCGTAGTTTCCAGATGCGCGAAGGCCGCCATTTTTTCACCAGCCGCAAGCGCTGACAACAGTGCATCACGTTGCTCTGATGGTTTGCAAAAATTGAGTGCAGCAACAGATACTGCAGCGCTAGTAGTCAATGGAGATTTGGCGAGTGTACGTGCACCCTCAATTGCCAATATCCCCATGCCCATTAAACCAAATTCAAGCCCACCTAGCTCTTCAGGCACCATAATCGATGACCAGCCCAGCTCAACCATCTGCGACCAGGTCTCGGCATCAAATACTGCCTCAGACTCTCTCAGCTGTCTAAATGCAGTTACCGGCATAACCGAAGAGTAAAACTCGGCGGCAGACTGTTGCAATATGGATTGCTCTTCCGTCAACACCAGACTCATGAGTGCGGCCCCTTAGGCAAACCCAGCGCCCGCTTGGCAATGATGTTTAACTGAATTTCATTGGTGCCACCAGCGATAGTCAAAGCTTTATTGAACAACAGTTCGCGGGTAGCGCGCTGTTCGCTTTCATTAAACTGCTCATCCTTCCAGCCCAAACCTCGCAGGCCCATCATATCGACCAACAATTCATCTTTAATTTGTAATTCGCTAGTACCAAGATACTTCATAATAAGCGGCACATTGGTATCCATTTTTCGAGCCAACGCTTCTTGATGCGTACGATAGCCGGTCAAACCAATCGCGCGCATATTCATCTCATACTGCGCGATAGCATCACGATAGAGTGGCTCGGTTATCTCCCCATCATCAGTACTACCAAGATATTCTTTGGCAACATCAGGCAATGCTGCAGTACCACCAAGCACACCTTTACTCAGCTCCGACATCATTTTACGTTCGTGCTTGAGTAGTGACTTGGCAACCGTCCAGCCTTTGTGAATTTCACCAACCACATTAGTTTTGGGTACTTTTACATCATCAAAAAACACCTGGGCAAATTCTGATGCACCACTGATTAAATCAATGGCTTTTGCTTTAACGCCCGGTGTTTCCATATCCACCAGAATGAAAGTAATACCCTCTTGCTTGGGGCCTTCATTACTGGTTCTTACCAGACAGAAGATCCAGTCAGACTCAACCCCGTAAGAGGTCCATATCTTGGTGCCGTTAATTAAAAAGTGATCACCCTTGTCTTCAGCCTTACACTGCAAACTGGCAAGATCAGATCCGGCTCCGGGTTCACTGTAACCTTGACACCAGCGTAGTTCACCACGAGCAATTTTTGGTATGTGTTCTGCTTTTAGTTGTTCGGTACCAAACTCAAGCAAGGCAGGCCCAAGCATACCTATGCCCTGGTCCGTCAAAGGCGGACAACAATTAAGCCGCTGCATCTCTTCACGTAAAACTGCTTCTTCGGCACGGCTTAAACCACCACCCGCATATTCACTGGGGTAATCCGGGCAAGTCCAACCTTTGTCACGCATACGTTCAAACCATAATCGAGCATCATCACTCGGGAAGGTTTGATTTTTCCCAGGCCAGATAACCATGTCCGGCGTTACAGGTCCACGTTGGGACTCCGGGCAGTTTTCTTCTAACCAGGCCCTGGTTTCCAAGCGAAATGCATCAAGATCAGACATATTTATTACCTCAAGTTAACCTTGAGGAATTGGCATTGAGAAGCCATCGTGTACCGGCTTGTACTCATCGTTGAAGTGACTACTCAGACTATCGTGCAGTCCATCTAATGACCATTTTTCTTCGCCGGCAGGATTCACGTGAGGTGGCAATATTGTTGGCCGCTGTAAGACATTAACCATGTTACCCCAGACGATAAATACCTCACCCGAAATATGGGCCGCTTTTTCTGAACTTAAATAACTCACTAATGGCGCGACGTTAGCCGGATCAAAATGGTGAAAGCCTTCCTCCGGTGCTTTAAACATTTCAGCGGTAGGCCCAACCGAGGTCATATCTGTTTCAGCGCGTGGCATTAACACATTGCAGGTAACACCATAACCTATCATGAGTTGTGCTGCCCCCATGGTCATCGCAACAATGCCTGACTTGGCCGCGGCATAATTAGGCTGCCCGGCAGAACCATAAATGGCTGCTTCTGATGAAGTACTAATCAAGCGTCCATATATTTGTTCGCCGGCTTTCGCTTTACTGCGCCAGTACGAGGTAACGTTGCGCATGTTGATGAAGTGCCCACGTAAATGAACCCTCACTACACTGTCAAATTCTTCGTCACTCATACTGAAGATGGTTTTATCACGCAGGAAGCCAGCATTGTTGACCATGATATTGATGTCGCCATAAGTTTCGAGTGTCTTACTCATCAACGCTTCAGCGTGCTGACTATCAGCACAATCACCCAACACCACTAACGCTTCACCACCGGCATCACGAATTTCTGACGCGGTTTGCTCGGCTGCTTCAGCTGCATCTGGTAAATCAATATCATTGATCACAATGCGCGCACCGTGTGCGGCCAAATCCAGAACTTCCTCGCGCCCGAGACCACGCCCTGCTCCAGTTACTATCGCTACTTTTCCGTCTAGTCCACTCATACTATTCCTCAACTCTTAACTTTATAATCTTTCTATGATTGTGCCTGTACCAATAGCTGAACCACAGCACATCGAAATCAAGGCGGTACTCTTGTCGCTACGTTCCAGCTCGTGTAATGCAGTAGTTATCAGTCTGGCGCCGGTTGAACCTACCGGGTGACCCAACGCAATCGCACCACCGTTTACGTTTACCTTATCCATATCAATGTCATACACCTGAGCCCATGACAGCACGACAGCAGCAAAGGCTTCATTAACTTCAAACAGGTCAATGTCATTTTTATTCATGCCACTTTGCTCGAACAAACGGGCAGTAGCATCCACCGGGCCATCCAATAAGTAGTAAGGGTCAGTACCCACCACACAATCTGCGATGATGCGTGCGCGAGGTTTCAAACCGCGTTTCTTTGCTTCATCAGCGGTCATCCATAACACAGCTGCTGAACCATCTGACACCTGCGAAGAAGTACCCGGTGTATGCACACCGTCTTCCATGATAGAGCGTAATTGGGCCAAACCTTCCATAGTTGTATCGCGCAAGCCTTGATCACGTGTCACTGTTTTCATCTCACCGGTAGGCTTGTTATCTTCACCGAGTATTGGCGCCTCAACACTAATCACTTCTCGATCAAAACGACCTTCGTCCCACGCCTGCTTCGCTTTGTTTTGAGAAGCGCAACCTAAAACATCCGTCATTTCTCTGGTAATGCCACGATTGCTGGCAACACGTTCGGCGTGCGCAAATTGATTGGGTATGGTATCCCACGACCAAGGTCGTGGCTCATAGAACCCGGGGCCATTCATGACATTGGCACCCATCGTTACCCGACTCATTGATTCAACACCACACGCGATACCGATGTCAAAGGAACCGGTTTGCAACATTGATGAGATCATATGATTGGCGGTTTGTGCCGAGCCGCACTGGTTATCCAGTGTCGTCGCACCCACACTATGACCTTTATCCAATGACAGCCAGGCCGTGCGCGTAACATTACTGGACTGCTCTCCTGCCTGGGTAACACAACCGCCAGCGATATAATTCACATCATCATTGCCCAGATTATTTGTGGAAACGATTGCATCCAGCGACAAACCCAAAAGTTGGGCGGCATGAAATCCGGAGAGATCACCAACAACCGGCTTACCACGACCTATCGGGGTTCGAATCGCATCTACAATAACGGCTTCACGCATAGTTAATCCTTGAGAAAATGTTAGGTGCTACATCAGCACCAATGTTAGTTGATACAACAAAGCTAGTTTTTCCTGACCAACGACTTTAACCTGAGCTTCTAACAAGACCTTGGTCTTATGCTCTTCTACTTCTATTTTTACCACCCGGTTACGCGCGTGTATTTCATTGTTGACAGGCACTGCGTTAAGGAAGCGTAATTTATCCGATCCGTAATTCATAATATTTCGCCACCCAGTAATGGTTTTAGTGACGTCTTCGCCGGTAGGCATTTTTGAGAGCAGACACATGATGAGAAAGCCATGCGCAATAGTGGTCTTGAACGGGCTTTCTTTGGCACACCGCTCTTCGTCAACATGTATCCATAAATCGTCACCACTCAGATCAGCAAAGGTATTAATCATCTCTTGCGTAATCTTCAG
>CALISW010000110.1 GCA_938041655.1 uncultured Thiotrichales bacterium
GAAATCGGGGCCGTTTCACAAAATTTGGAGCGGGAAACGAGATTCGAACTCGCGACCCCAACCTTGGCAAGGTTGTGCTCTACCACTGAGCTATTCCCGCGTTAGAGGCGTATTATCGCTATGTATGAGACTGAGTCAAGCGGCATCACTGGCAAATGCGGCTCGAAGATAAATAATCATTGAATAAAGGGTCAAAGCAGCCGCAATGACCAACAAAACCAGCCCTATTTTTACCACATCAAATCCAAATAGAGGTTCGCGCCACAACAAGAACAATATGGCGAACATTTGGAAGGTGGTTTTGATCTTGCCAACATAAGAGACGGCTACCTCGCCCCGTTGACCGACTTCTGCCATCCACTCTCTTAAGGCCGAGATGGTGATTTCGCGACTTATAATGATCATGGCTGACAAGGTTAACCAGATGTTATCGAACACATGTACTAACAAGACCAGGGAAACTGCAACGATTAACTTATCTGCCACCGGGTCTATAAATGCACCGAAGCGTGAGGTCTGGTTCAATTTACGCGCCAAATAGCCGTCAAACCAATCAGTGATACATGCAGCACCAAAGATTAATGCGGCGATGGGACCAGCGTTCTTAATGCCGAGCAGATACACCGCCACCACCAGAGGTATGGCAAGAATGCGAAGCATCGACAGGATGTTGGGTATGTTCCAGTGCATGGTTAAATTTTATCTGATTAAGCACTTAAGTACTTGTGATTTGTATAGATTTTGCAATTGTCCGAAAGTAGCTTAATTACTCTGATAATAGTCAGAGATTTTGCTGGCAAGCTTGGGACTGATGCCGTTAACTTTAGCCAGATCTTCAGTACTGGCGGCCTTGACCCCCCTAATGCCTCCAAAGTGCTTAAGTAAGGCTTGTCTGCGCTTGGGACCAAGACCCGGAATTGACTGCAGCGTGGATTCTGTTCTGGCTTTTTGTAACTGTTTACGCTGGCCGGTGATGGCAAAGCGGTGTGCTTCATCCCGGATTTGCTGGATAAGCAATAACGCGGGTGAATCGGCAGGCAAAATAATCGGGTCCGGTTTGCCGCTGATGAACAAGGTCTCCAGACCAGCTTTACGCCCCTCGCCTTTAGCCACACCAATCAGCGTGATCTCGGAAATATTAAGCGACAGCATCACTTGCTGACCGACATTCAGCTGGCCCTTGCCGCCATCAATAAACAGAATATCTGGCAAGGCCTGCTCTTCTTTGAGTAAACGGGTGTAGCGCCTGGTAATGGCCTGCTCCAAAGCACCGTAGTCATCGCCTCCCTCAACCCCTTTAATATTGAAGCGACGGTACTGTGAGTTGTCTGGCCCACCTTCGGTGAACACTACACAGGATGCGACAGTAGCCTCACCTGAACTGTGCGAGATATCAAAACACTCCATGCGTGCTGGCGGGCTTTCCAGCTTTAGTGATTGCTGCAGGTTCTGCAAGCGTTTGCGCTGGCTGGCCTGACTGGTGAGCTTGGATTGCAGTTGTATCACCGCATTCTTTTGCGCCATCTCCAGCCACTTTCTACGCTGGCCTCGCACTTGCTGTTTGAGCTGGACTTTACCTTCACGCTGTAGTTCGAGCATGGCGGTTAAAGGTCCGGCATCTTCCGGCTTTTCATTAGTGATGATCTCAGTCGGAATCTCGCGGTTACTGTAGTACTGCTGAATAAACGCGCTAATGATTTCGCTGGCAGATCTTTTCTTGTCTGGTAGACGCGGATAAAAGTAGCGATTACCCAGGCTGCTGCCGTGACGGATATAGAACACCACTACACAAGCGATGCCGCCTTCTACCAGCACCACAATCACATCTGCATTGCCTTGTTTACCACTGATGTACTGTTGCTCAGTAATTCTGCGCAGCATTTGTATTTGGTCACGAAATGTTGCTGCTGCTTCATACTCTTGATCAGTAGCAGCTGCATCCATTAATGCAATCCGCTTTTCAATCAGCTTGTCACTATTACCACGCAAAAACTCCATACTGTCATTTACGTCACGCTCATAGTCTGGCTGGCTAATCTCGCCAGTACAGGGACCGGTGCAACGATCAATTTGAAACTGCAAACAAGGCCGGCGGCGATTTTTAAAATAGCTTTCATCACACTGCCTGACTTTAAATACTTTTTGTAGCAGCTGCAGTGAGCGTCTTACAGCGCCAGCACTGGGGTAAGGACCAAAGTAGTCGCCCTTGCCTTTTCTGGCACCACGGTGAAACCGGATCGCCGGGTATTCTTTGTTGGTAGACATATAGATGTAGGGATAGCTTTTGTCATCCCGCAGCACGATGTTGTAACGCGGCTTGTGCTTTTTGATCAAGTTGCTTTCTAACAACAAAGCTTGTGCTTCTGTGTCGGTCACTATGAACTCGACATTCTCGATATTCATGACCATCTGTTGAATTCGGCTGCCGTGAGCTTTGGTGAAGTAACTGGTGGTTCGTTTACGCAGGTTGCGCGCCTTACCAACGTAGATTATCTCTTGCTTGGCATTTAGCATACGGTAGATGCCAGGCTGGGTTGGAAAACCAGCCACCAGTTTTTTTAATGTTTCGATCTCAGCCATTGAACTGGCTAACCGATTTGTGGTGGAAGTCTCGGAGTGCTTTGTTTACCTCAGCAAGGAGATTGCCAAGGCGGGTGAAGATTGTGCTGTTTTCGCTGAATTCCATCTGCGTATGATAACGCAGATGGAATTGAATTCAGTCGAATTTAACGCTTAGCGTAAGCCGTGCTCGCTAACCAGTTTAAACATCTCCTGAGTATCGTTAAGACTCAGCTTCTCACGAACACGATGCTTGTAAGTGCTGATGGTCTTTGGACTCAGTGCCAGACGGGTTGAGATTTCACGTGCTGATTCGCCGTGACTCAGTTGCAAGATGATTTGCATCTCACGCTCTGAGAGACGATCCAGTGGTGAAGGCTCGCTGCCTGGTAGTAATGACATGGCAATGTTTTGCGCTAGTTCAGTACTAATATACTTTCGTCCCTGGTTTAACTCAGAGATAGCTTTCAGAATTTCTTCGTCTTTGCTTTCCTGAGAAATAAACCCACGAGCACCGGTTTCCAGCAAGCGACGAGGGAAAGTTCCTTCGCCATGCCCACTCTGAATAATCAGCGGTATACGTGGATAGTTGGTGATAACGCGACTAATTGTCTCAAACGCATCTAGCCCACCCAACTTTAACGAGATAATGCACATCGACGCGGTCCCATCGCGTAAGAAGTCAATTACCTCTTCTCCCTTGGTACACTCTTTGATGACATTAATTTCTTTGTCAGCGAACAATGTACGAAAGTACTCTCGTGATCCATCATCAGGATCTGCTATTAAAATATCTATCATTTAAATTCTCTTTTTAATTCTGCTTCGTTTAATTCAAGCCACGGATCGCAATGTATTCGGATTCCGACTTTCTATCAGGACTAGGATCACACTCAACTGTAGTCGTTCCGTCTTATCAGATGGACGTAGAGATATGCGGACTATCCGGTTTTCTTGTAGGAAGACTGGTAAAAAAGGGGCTATTAACGGTAGCGGGAAGCCGTTTGGGGTTAAACGGTATCTGTGAGCTGACTAATGCGCTCAGGGATGTTCTGAATGGCTTCCAGACGAG
Organism: uncultured Thiotrichales bacterium; assembly: GCA_938041655.1. Taxonomy (GTDB): domain Bacteria; phylum Pseudomonadota; class Gammaproteobacteria; order CAZUMV01; family CAZUMV01; genus CALIRD01. The sequence continues at coordinate 3,632 of CALISW010000110.1, forward strand.
CTATTTTGATGGCATTGGCGAATGCGACCTCATCGGCACCACCATGACTCTTGATAATGATTTTGCGCAAACCCAGCAAACTGGCGCCATTATAACGGCGTGAATCGATACGTTTACGAAAGCGCTTTAATACTGGTGATGCAATCAGTGCTGCCAACTTGGAACCCAGACCACGGGTGAATTCTGCCCGGATATTGTATGAAATCATCTTTGCCAGGCCTTCACTGGTCTTTAGAGCAACATTGCCGATAAAGCCATCACAGACCACTACATCTACATCGCCGGTGTAGATATCATCACCTTCCACAAAACCTACATAGTTAAGGTGACTTGCCTCGAGCATGGCACTGGCTTCTTTGACCACATCACTACCCTTGATGTCTTCCTGACCAATATTCAACAGCCCTACCCGTGGACGCTCATCCCCATCGAGTGCAGCACATAATGCAGAGCCCATTAATCCGTATTGAAATAGCATTTCTGCGCTTGAATCTATATTGGCGCCCAGATCCAGCATGTGGGTGTGATTATGTAAGGCAGGGATTGAAGTACAAATTGCCGGACGTTTAATTCCTGGCACGGTTTTCAAGACAAACTTGGCGGTTGCCATCAAGGCACCGGTATTGCCGGCACTGACGCCTGCGTCTGCTTGATCTTCTTTAACCAAATTAATCATGACGCGCATGGAAGAATCTTTTTTCTTTTTCAGTGCCAACACCGGAGTGTCTGTCATCTCAACCACCTGGGTGGCATGCACTACAGAAACACGTTCGTTGTTTGCCAGCCCGTGCTCTTCAAGCAGGCCTTTAAGTGTTTGTTCATCTCCGACCATAACAATAGAAATATCGTCAAAATCGGTCAGCGCTTGTTTACAGGCAGGCACAATGACGCCCGGGCCTAGATCACTGCCCATAGCGTCAATTGCGATTCGATGTTGCACCATTAGCAGAATGCTCGGTGGGTTGCCCTATTAAGGGCTGGTCACTTACTCTATCTCGTCGTCGTCAAAATCTTCTTCTACCACCGGGGTAGAAATAACCTGGCGCCCACGATAAAAACCATCAGCACTGACGTGATGACGTAGATGCGTCTCACCCGTGGTTGGCTCAATTGAAAGCTCTTTCGCTTTTAGCGAATCGTGAGAGCGACGTTGTCCACGACGTGAACGGGTTACTTTGCTTTTTTGTACTGCCATTTCAATACTCCAGGTATCTTAACTTTTTATGCGTGAATTCTAGTCACGCTTCAAATCTTTCAACACTTCAAACGGCGAAGGTTTAGTTTCCTTGTCTTCAACCGTCTCTTCTACTGCACTTTGCTGTACTTCTGGTAACTGACAGTCCGCATCATTTTGATGCATTGAGACCACCGGCAGCGCCAGTATTATTTCGTCTTCCAGCAACTCGGTCAGTTCGAGCATCTCACCCTCGGGTATCACCAGAGGTTCAACACTTTCCATCTCTTGTCCAGCCTGAAAATCACTGGCCACGATACTCAGCTCAAACTTGTTCTCGATCTGATGCTGGTAGTCTTCAAGACAACGCTGACACACCAAAGTCGCTGCTGTTTTAATATGCCCTTGCAACAAATAATGTTCCGCACCCTGCTTACTAAAATCCAGCTGGGCATGTATTTGCTTATCTGCACGTATTACCGAGGACTTGTATCGATCCATTTTGTCGGTCTGCAAGAAACCCGACACGGTCAGGCTCTGCTCGGCAAGGCGATACGGGTCTACTCGTACAGGTAGTCGATCCGGCATAGTCGCGCGATTCTACCTGTGTCAGTACACCAAATCAAAGCGAAAGTTACTGATATTTATGAAATATTGGTGTAGTTTTCCTGACTTTCCGGCATTGCTTGTAAATATGACCCATCCTGCCCTGATTCTGGCCTCCAGCTCACCCTATCGAGCTGAGCTTTTAGACCGCTTAAAGCTTACATATTCGGCGATTTCACCCAATATTGACGAATCTCGAAAGCCTGATGAGACACCTGCTGAGTATGTGCAGCGGCTTTCACAGGAAAAAGCGGCAGAAGTCGCTAAAACCAAGCCCGAAGCCGTGATTATTGGTTCTGACCAGTGTGCGGTGCATGAGGGTGAGATACTCACAAAACCGAGTACAGTTGAAAATGCCGAAGCACAACTCACCCGCTTTTCAGCTTCTAGCGTTAAATTCTTGACCGGTTTGTGTTTGCTAGATACTTCCAAGAACAAGGCGCAAGTTGATGTGGTTGAATTCAACGTTCACTTTCGCAAGTTGAGCAACGCAGAAATCACACGTTATATAGAACTGGAAATGCCACTGGATTGCGCCGGTAGTTTCAAGTCTGAAGGTTTGGGTGTGACATTATTTGAACGTTTGCAGGGTGATGACCCCACTGCCCTGATTGGCCTGCCGCTTATACGCTTGTGTTCGTTCTTGCGCGAAGCAGGTATCGAGCTACCTCCTGCCAGCTAACCACGCCGGCAACATCTGAACCCCGCTTAACATACCAAGTGGGTTAGCTTGTTCTAAACGCAGTTCGTCATGCATACCACACGTTACCGCAACAGAATCCATGCGCGCATTGGTTGCCATATTCAGATCATAATCCGTGTCACCAATCATTAGGCATTTGGCTGCCGTGGTATCCAGATCAGTTATGATTTCTTCCAGCATTTGTGGGTGAGGTTTTGAACGCGTCTCATCAGCGGTACGGGTAATAGGAAAATACTCACCCAACCTGCTCAAGTCCAACACATGATCAAGCCCGCGACGTGATTTACCCGTCGCCACAGTCAATATGTAATTTTGCTTCAACACATTGAGTGTTTCCCGTACTCGCGGAAACAAGGCACTGGCCTTCGCCTCAGGATGCGTAAACGCGGTGCGGTAGGCATCGCATAATCTGTCGATACTGACGCTGGTTTCATCCGGAAATAATTGCGCAAACGCTTCTTTCAAACCCTGGCCAATCATGCTTGCCATGCGCAGATCAGTGGGCATATCAAGCTCACAGGCAGTGATTGCTTTTTTCAGGCAACCAACAATGTCGGCCCTTGAATCCATGATGGTGCCGTCCCAGTCAAAGATAAGTACTTCGTATTTTTTTATCTCACCTGTCATCACTAACCTGCCGGTTGCGGGAACACATCATCGACTAGAAATTCTGACATTGGGTGAACCGTTTTCTGATTTTTTTCATCCAGAAATACTACTTCATCTGCGGTTGTGGTGCAGATTATAGGCAGATGTGATTCAGGACGTTTTGATTTGAAAACCGACGGCTCAACCAGCGCAATATTCACGCCCTCTTCGATATCTCTTGCGGAGGTGAACTCAAAGGCCTTCACACCATCTTCTCGCAACGCCTTACCCAGGTCCTGACAAGCCCGGTATTCAAAGCGGTCGGTTAATACCTGTTTATGCTGATCAAACGGAGCTGCCTGTAAACGCACGCCATCATTAGTGAGAATTTTAGCGCCAAAGGCCGTGTGCTGGGTCTCAAGCTTGCCGCTTGGTGGCGGCACACTCATGCCCAACCAAAAGAAGAAACGGTAGTAGGCAGTTTCAGCCAGGGTGGTAGCAATACTTCTGGCGGCATAAAACAAACCACGTTCAAAGCGTGTGGAGAAGCGCGAACCAAAACGTAATGGTGGATATCGAAACGGCGTCCACAACAAATAATCAAGATCATTAATCTGCTCTTCAAACTCAGGGGCTATTGGTGGCTTACTTTGCTCAAGCAACTCTTCCAATAGTTGTTGCTCATGTACGTCATCAACTAGAGAACGTGTGGCGATGATTTTCTGTGACTCAACCACTCTATAGATAGTGCCGCCAAGTGCCTGAGTGTTATAGCTATTCAGGCACTCCTGCCAACGCTGACTCAAACTTTACCTCGAACGGCATCCAGGTACATGACGACATTTACCAGTCCTGAAACACTCGTCATTAATTCAGCGGGCGTGCCGTTAAGATGATTATTCGGGGTACTCATCCAGTGTTTTAAATCACCTTCTTCACCACCCAATAACAGGAACAAGCCGCGATGACAGCGAATTAGCATTAATGCCAACTCACCTGCTTTACTTTCAGGGTCGATACCACGGCCGATTGAACTGCGGTCACGACCAATGATTTTGCCGGTTTCATCCTGGGTAAGACCAAGCGCTTTCGCCGCATTCATGACAGCTTTGGCTAAAACGCGCTTTTCTTCCGGTTTATTTTCAGATTTAGTACTCATACAGCTATTATATGTAGCATTTACTACATTTCAAGTACTATTGATGCATATTTGTCATTATATGCGATCTAACACGGCATTTAAGTCATCTGCCAATGGTGCATTGAAGATGCGTCTTTCATTGTTTAATACCAGTTCCATTGAGCTGGCATGCAGAAACTGTCGCTTTAAACCTTTATTCAACATTTCCCTGTTAAGCTCATGATTACCATAGAGTTCATCACCCAGAACAGGGTGTCCCGAGCTGGCAGCATGCACCCGTATTTGGTGCGTTCTGCCGGTGTGGATAGTAACCTTCATCAGGCTCGTCTCATCAAATGATTGAACCAGAGTGAACACTGATTTAGCGCTTTTACCCGACTCAGACACTATGGTTCGAGACTGCTTACCGCCTCTTTCGCGCTTTAACCTGGTTGTGATTTCAGACATCTCTTGGGGCCACTTACCCGCGACCAGACAGAAGTAATGCTTCACTGCGGTGTGATCACGCAGTGCGCTATGGATTTCCTGCAATATCGCCCGGTTTTTGGCTAATAACAAACAACCACTCGTAAATCTGTCCAACCGATGTGCCAGCTCTATAAACTGCAAATCGGGATACGTGGCTCGTACCGCTTCAATTACGCCATAGGATAGTTTGGAGCCAGCATGCACTGGCATACCCGCCGGTTTATTGATCTGGAGTAGATCAGCATCGTCTACCAAAACTGATCTCCTGATCACTTCTTTATTTAAATCAGTAATATAAGGGTCTTTTTTAACGCTATCTAAAGTCACTGGGGGTATTCGAATGATGTCGCCTGTTTTGACTTTATAGTGAGGTTTAATGCGCCCTTTGTTGACTCTAACCTCACCTTTGCGGAACATTTTGTACACCCGGGAACGGGGAACACCCTTTAATTCACGCAGCAGAAAATTATCCAGTCGCTGCCCTGCTTCCGCATCTGAAATGCTCACTTCACGCGCGCTGGTTCGAATCATCATTTTTCCCAATTTTTCCAGCTGGTTCAATCATTTGCGGTTAATTACAGGTATGCTAGTATTGTAATACAAGTGTGATCGTAACACTTGATTTAGAGAGCTCTAAAACCAAGAGAGACATAGAGCCAAATAGAAACAGATTAGTAAGGCGGTCTTAATAAGAGATCACCTGATTATGAGAAAGATACGAACAGATTAAGTGGGAAGCTCCACGAACGTATCAAGATCAAGAAAAGCACAGAATTCAAGAAATCGGCATGATGCCGGTTTTAGCTGAAAAGACCAACTAGAGTGTTGGCACAGCAACAGAAGTAAAACGTCACCTGAGGGTGAAAAGCGTTTAACAAAAGGCCAGAGAATGGTCTTACCTCTCCAAGAATGGCCTGTGCGGCCTTGTATCTGATAGCTCGTTTAGAGCAAATCCCGTTTAATCTGCAATGTAATGATGCTTGAGCCTACGCCTGTGTGCGTCAGTCTTGGGCCTTAAACGAGAATATAAAATGAAAAGGATATTAATTAACGGCACTCAGGCCGAAGAAGTCAGAGTAGCTATTGTAGATGGTCAAAAACTGCACAACCTGGATATCGAAATCCCCTCAAAGGATCAGAAGATTGCCAGTATCTATAAAGGAAAAATAACCCGCGTAGAACCGAGTCTGGAAGCAGCCTTTGTTGAGTACGGCGCAAATCGTCACGGCTTCCTGCCCTTCAAGGAAATTGTGCCACGCTATTTCAAGAAAGGCGTAACCGGTGATCCACGCGATTTATCGATCAAGGATGCGGTTGCCGAAGGCACCGAGATCATCCTCCAGATTGAGAAAGAAGAACGCGGCACCAAGGGTGCTGCTATTACTACCAAGATCAGCCTCGCTGGTCGTTACTCCGTACTGATGCCAACCGAGGCACGCGCTGGTGGCGTATCTCGCCGCATAGAAGGCGAAGATCGACGTCAGGTTCAAGCAGCCATGAAAGGTGTTAACCAGCATCCTGATATGGGTTGTATTGTCAGAACTGCAGGCGTTGGCCGCAGTACCGAAGAACTGCAGTGGGATCTCGATTACCTGGTCACCATCTGGGAAGCCATACAAAACGCGGCTGAGTCTCGCCCCGCTCCATTCCTGATCTATCAGGATAGCGATCTGGTCGTACGTGCCCTGCGTGACCACTACAGCAGTGATATTGGAGAGATCCTGATTGATGATCAGGAAACCTATAACCGAGCGCATAACTTCATTCAGCAAGTAATGCCGAACACTCTGCGCAAGGTAAAGCTGTACGAAGAACGTACACCATTATTCAATCGCTTTCAGATTGAATCTCAAATCGAATCTGCCTTTAACCGCGAAGTCAGCTTGCCATCAGGTGGCGCCATCGTGGTTGATACCACAGAAGCGTTGACTGCTGTCGATGTTAACTCTGCCAGAGCCACCAAAGGCTCTGACATTGAAGAAACAGCCTTGAATACCAATCTTGAAGCGGCTGCAGAAATCGCCCGTCAGTTACGCCTTAGGGATCTGGGCGGTCTGTTCGTGATTGATTTTATTGATATGCACGCCAACAAGAACCAGCGAGAAGTTGAACGACAACTCAAAGATGCCTTGTCACATGACAGAGCACGGGTGCAGGTTGGACGTATATCAAGATTTGGCTTACTGGAGATGTCGCGTCAAAGACTGCGCCCTTCTCTGGATGAGTCCAGCCAGGAACTCTGCCCTACCTGTACTGGTCATGGTTCAGTACGCGGTGTTGAATCGCTAGCACTATCAGTGCTGAGACTGGTTGAAGAAGAAGCCAGTAAAGAAAAGACCGGTCAGGTTGCCGCACATTTGCCTTTGGATGTGGCCACGTACTTGCTCAACGAGAAACGTGACCATGTAATGGATATCGAAAAACGCTACAACACTCACGTAATGCTGGTCCCGGACGAGAATTTCCAACGCCCGCTATATCGCATAGATCGCGTTCGCACTGATGACAAAGATCATAAGAGTGTTAACAAGCAGAGCTACCAACAGCCTGAAACGCCTGCAACGCCTACGCCACAGGCACAGCAAACCAGCTCCAGTGAGCAAGCTGCTGTGCGTAATGTTGTTCCCCAAGGAGTCGCACCTATTCCAACGACAACGGCAACGGCAGCAGCAGCTGTACAACCAGGTGTTTTCGTCAGGATTTGGCGAAGCTTGTTTGGTAAAGGCGAAGCTATCGAGAAAAAACCGGTAGTCAAAGCCAAGTCCAGCGATAAAACTCAAACTGGAAAGCGACCAAGCAACAATAACCGTAACCGCAAACCGAATCAAAATCGGAACCGTAATAGAAATCGGAATCGCAACAAAAGCCGGAATCAAAGCAAGAACAAGAATCAGCAGAATAATAACCAACAAGGGAAACCGGCTGCTAAAAACAACCAGCAAAATGCTGGCAAGGTGAACAAAACAGCGGATAGCAAGCAAAACCAACAAGGCTCAGATAACAGGCAGGAAGCTGCTGATGGTGCACAAAAGAAAGGTCCACAACGTGGACCGGGTAAGCGTAATAACAATCGCAACCGCAATAATCGACGCAGGAACAATAACAATAAGCCTGCCAACCAGAACCAGAATTAGAACAAAACGACGAATGATTCTGGCTCAAAAGGCAATCCGAATCAGAAACAAAACCAGGAGCAGAGTAAAACTACCAAGCCTGAACAAAAGGCTGCAGCCAAACCAAAGCAACAGCCTGCCTCTTCCGAGACCGCTGGCAATGTAAAACAGCCACCGGCAACAAAGCCGAAAGAAGCCAATGGCAATACCGTCAATTCTAGTAATGCCAATTCAGCGAACCCATCGCCAACGCCGAAGAGCGTGGTACATACGCTGAAAGACTGATATTGATATAGAGTTGATTAGTAACAAATAAACAGACCGGCAGCCGCCGGTCTTTTTTTATAAATCGTGTTTTTTCTTAATGCTGGCTAACAAACTACTGGTTGCGTTTTCCACCAGATCCAGCACATGCTCAAATCCGCTGTCACCACCATAATAAGGGTCTGGCACATGTTCTTCACTATCATCGCTGTAGGCAAGTAAATACTGGAGTTTCTCACTGTCATCAGCCGCAACTATCGATTTCGCATCATAGTAGTTGGTATCATCCATCACGATCAAATAATCAAATTCACTGCCGAGTTCAGGCGTTAACTTCTGTGCTCTTTGTTCACTCAAATCAAAACCACGCTGCAATGCGGTCGCTTGTGAACGAGAGTCAGGCGAATGACCAATGTGATAGGAATGCGTACCGGCAGAATCAACCAGTATTGAATCTGACAAATTCGCCTCATTCACAAGGTGTTGAAACACCCCATGCGCCGTGGGTGAACGGCAGATATTACCCATACATATAAAGAGAACTTTAATCATGAATAAAGTGTAATCAATTCAGTTAACTATGTCAGTTAATACTAGTGGTTTTGTCTGAACATAACTTCTAGAATCACATCAATACATCGCACCACTTACTGATACACAATAGAAAAACGAGCACATAATGCCGACTACCAAACAGCTAACTGCAGATAACATCCGAGAACTAATCCCGTTAGAGAGTCTAATAATCGATAAAAAATGGGAAGACGATAATGGTCATATCAATATCTGCTTTTATATGGATTTCTACAGCGAATCTGGTTGGGAAATGTTTGAAATGCTGGGTGTAGATAAAGAGTATTTTACCGAGAAGAAACTCGGGGTTGTTGACCTTGAAAACCACCTGCGCTATTGGCGTGAACTACACGTTGGCAATAAAGTCACTGCCTATTCGCGTTTTTTAAAGCACGACAAAAAGCGGTTACACGGTGTGTTCTTTGTCGTGAATGATGACACCAATGAACTAGCCTGCAGCATTGAGTTTCTGGCATTAAATATTGATCAAAGCATACGCAAAAGCTCGCCTTTCCCGGATGAAGTCCTGAATAACCTCAGTAAACAGATCAAGATTAGTGACAGCCTGGAATGGCAATTCCCAACCAAATTAACACTGGGCAGAACCTAAGCAACGCGATTAAGCCACTAGCGTTAATACTCAAGAACTCATAAAATCAAATCAATGCGCCCCAATAGCTCAGCTGGATAGAGCGTCCCCCTCCTAAGGGGAAGGTCAGGAGTTCGAATCTTCTTTGGGGCGCCATTTTACTTATATTATTCAATAGTTTATAGTCTCTCCTGTTTTCGGGATAATCCCTAGTCTGCAAAACGGTCCAATATGGGTCCAGTTGCACAGGAGTTTTAGCATGGCGACGTACTCAAAACGAGAAAGCGGAAAGTGGCAAGTTCGCGTTCGTAAATTCGGTTACCCAAC
>CALISW010000111.1 GCA_938041655.1 uncultured Thiotrichales bacterium
CAACAATCCAGTGGCACTGGTTTCGATGAAGCATCAGAAAGCTGTCAACCACTGGCGGGGCTAGATGAGGACAGTATTGAATGTCTTTTCTATGAACAGGAAAATGCAACCTTCACCGGGATTGAAATCGAGGGTCGCTGGCAATTATCAGATGCACAATCGATACGCTTATGGGCAGACGCTGTCAGAGCAGAGCTGGATAATTCTGGAGATGTACCACGTATACCTGCACAACGCATTGGTTTGGAGTGGGATTACTCATTGGGTCCCTGGAACGTTGAATTGGCGGGCATGATTGCTGATGATCAAGACCGAGCTGGTCTGAATCAAGAAGAGACTGAAGGTTACACAAGAATCGATGCCAGTCTCAGATACCAGCCTGAAAACTGGAGTGCCTTTATCAATATCAATAATCTGACTGATGAAGATATACGTAACGCCGCTTCATTCTTGCGTGAAACATCACCCGAACCGGGTCGCGCCATCTCTGTTGGTGTAAGCAGATTCTTCTAGCCTGAACAACAGCCGCGGTCCTGAGGTATAATCAAGGCTATGCAACCGCATAGCCTTGACCTCACAAAAGGATCGCACTCTATGTCCAGCCACACCATTAATCATTTATTTCAACAGCAAGTTGCACTTGGCGAGCAGGTTACTGTTAAGGGTTGGGTACGCACCCGCCGTACTTCCAAGGCCGGTATTTCTTTCGTTGCCGTTAATGATGGCTCTTCTTTTGACTCGATACAGTTAGTAGTCCCCGAGACACTGTCAAACTATGACGAAGTAACCAGGCTTGGCGCTGGCTGTGCTGTGATTGGTAGCGGTACATTGGTTGAATCACAAGGCAAAGGCCAGTCTGTAGAAATTCAAGCAGAAGGGCTTGAGGTAGTCGGTTGGGTCGATGACCCGGACACGTATCCTATCGCCAAGAAACGACACACTTTTGAATACTTACGCACCGTGGCACATTTGCGGCCGCGTACCAATGCCTTTGGAGCAATGACACGCTTGCGTAATACACTAGCTAACTCAATTCATAACTATTTTTATCAAAATGACTTTCAATGGGTTAATACCCCTATCATCACCAGCAGCGACTGCGAAGGTGCCGGCGAATTGTTCAGAGTCTCGACGCTGGATATGGAAAACCTGCCACGCGGTGAAGACAAAAAAGTTGATTTCAGCCAGGATTTTTTCGGTGATGAAAGTTACCTGACTGTATCTGGTCAACTCAATGTTGAATCTCATTGTCTGGCCATGTCCAAGGTCTATACCTTTGGCCCGACTTTCCGCGCTGAAAACTCAAACACCTCACGTCATCTCTCCGAGTTCTGGATGGTGGAACCGGAAATTGCATTTGCTGATCTGGAAGATGACGCCGCGTTGGCAGAAGACTTTCTCAAACACTGTTTTCGCGAAGTACTGAATCAACGTCAAGATGATATGGATTTCTTTGCCCAGCGCATCGATAAAGAAGCCATTAGCCGACTCGAGAATGTGGTCAACTCAAACTTCACGCATATGGAATACACCGAGGCTGTTGATATTCTCAAGAGTGCTAACAAGAAATTTGAATTTCCGGTTGAGTGGGGCATTGACTTACAATCCGAACATGAGCGCTACCTGTGTGAAGAACATGTTAAAGGTCCTGTGGTGCTAAAAAATTACCCGAAAGATATCAAAGCATTTTATATGCGGATGAACGATGACGAAAAAACCGTAGCCGCGATGGATGTATTGGCTCCGGGTATCGGAGAAATCATCGGTGGCGCGCAACGCGAAGAACGACTCGATGTGCTCGACTCACGTATGGACAAAGAGATGATTGAGGAATTGTGGTGGTATCGCGACCTGCGTCGTTACGGCACCGTACCACACGCCGGTTTTGGCCTGGGCTTTGAACGCCTGCTCTCATACATCAGTGGCATGGAAAACATACGTGATGCCATACCTTTCCCACGTGTGCCGCAAAGCGCACCGTTTTAGAAGATAGCAATGAGCCTCCAAGCCAAATTATCGCGAATACTACTAATTACTGGAATCGTCTCGCTGGCGGCCTGCAGCCCCGTTGCTCCTGCAGGGAAAACATTGTCGATAACTGAAAACTCCCCATGGGAACAATGGGCGAAATCTTATCCCACCTGGGTTGAATCGGTTGAACCCTATAATATAGTCAGCAATATATATTATGTAGGAAGTAAAGGACTTGGCAGTTACCTGTTGACGTCCGCAGACGGACATATACTTATCGATGGCGGATTACCTCAAAACTCGGAAATGATCATCGCCAGTATTTCTGCGCTCGGATTTGATATTGGCGATGTAAAAATATTATTGAATTCACACGCACACATGGATCATTCGGGCGGATTGGCAAATCTCAAAACCAGCAGTGGAGCTCAGCTCATCGCCAGCGAAGGAGATCGCAGTGCGCTTGAAGGCGGATTTTATCTCGGTTTTGAAGATCAGAAACAATATGCTGCACCCCCAGTAAAGGTAGACAGAATAGTTGCAGACAAGGAACAAGTCACACTTGGATCAACCATCATTACAGCACAGCATACTCCAGGGCACACTAAAGGCTGTACTTCATGGACTACATCAGTCTCATCAGGAGCAGAAGAGTATCAGGTGCTCTTTTTTTGTAGCGCGTCTGTAGCCGGAAATAAATTGATTCCGGAACAATATCAAGGAATCATTCAAGACTATCGTGATACGTTTGATACAACCCGAACATGGACACCGGATATTTCCTTGTCCAATCATCCAGGCCTGTTTGGCCAGAACAAAAAATATCTGCGTAAGCTTGATGGCGATCCAAATGCATTTGTCGATCGAAACGAATTTCACACAACTATATTAAAACTTGAACAACGATTTTCAGAACGATTACACCAGGCACGAATCGATGCAAACTTGACTACTGGTATCAGTCAATTTAGTTTTGATAATGAAAATATCCAGACAGAGAAAAATTACTTATTCTTTCTACACAATATATCGCTTGAAAATGATGGCTTTCCATCAACACACGATAGATTTGGTGAAAACCAATATTGGGACATTCTCAACAAACTGCAAACCGGGAACACTGTTGTCGTCAGTGAACTCAGACCAACGGGAGCAGATGTTGAAGAGTATGCGCAGCATGTATTAGACCAAGTAAATCAACTCATAAATTACGGCGTTCCTGCAAACCAAATTAAAATAGTCGGAGCATCCAAGGGTGCCTATATTGCCACCCTTGTTTCGCACCGAGCGAAAAACAGCGACTTAAAGTTTGTGTTAGCGGCAGGTTGCAGCACCGGTGTCGTCGATTATATGCTGGATAACAATATCCATCTCTATGGTGATGTTCTTACTATCAGAGATAAAAGTGATGAATTGGCAGGCTCTTGCGAAAATATATTTCAATCATCAAATTTTCTGGGACAAAACGACGAGCTCATTCTCGAACTCGATTTAGGTCATGGTCTTATCTTTAAATCCCTGAACGAATGGATCACACCGGCAATCAGGTGGCCAGAATTATAATTCCATACAGGCAAACACATGAATAATTTCTTACTCATCTCAATTATTGGCTCAGTCGTTTTAACGGTGTTGTTGAATGTGTTGCCTCTGATTTTTCCCAATGCCGCAGCAAAAGCACAAAAAAAGCTGGAAGAAAACGCACGTCGTGCTATCGAACAACATGAAGATGAACAGCGCCCAAGAGTTAAAGTCTTTTTTCCCTGGAAAGCGATGTTGATTATTTCAGTAGTGCTAACTGTTCTGGTTAATCTGGTGGGGATGTTTGCCCGTTAAAACGTAAATCTGCAACCACTGGAAGATGGTCTGATAAATCACTATTAATCACTCTCAAATCTTTAACTGTTAGTAAACGGTTCACAAAAATCCAGTCAATCACCCTGTCGGGTTTTTCCTTTGGGAAAGTATAGAACGATGAATCATTTTGTAAGGAGCTATCAGTTTCGAACTCAGTGTTATTCAGCAAATAGGTAATTGCATTCTCATTGGTATTTGTCAGAGTTGATTTGGGATAACCAGTTGGTGTTGAATTAAAATCACCCAGCATGATTAGTGGTAATTCTATTTCTACCGAAATCTTTTCAAGCTACTTAATCGCCTCGAGTCGAGTTTCTTCACTCCGATAATCGAGGTGTATGGCAAACACACCTATATCTCCTAATGGAGTAGCACTGGTAACATAAACAGCATCATGGTTACCTGCGAAAATATTTTCCAGTTCCGAAAGAGGTTCGTGTTGGACAAAAGCAGCATCTTTTAACGGATAACGACTCAAGACCGCATTACCAAATTGATACCTGAAAAATGGAAAAGACACATCAATGTTGTTTTGTTCAACCACGTATTTGAGTGAGGTGTTTTCTGCTATAAATCTGGCCTGATTAAAGTGAAAGCTCCAAACCGAAGAAAAATCCACTTCATTCAGAACCACAATATCTGGACTTGAGGATTCGATCTGAATCGCTATCTGTTCAAGATGCTTTTTCAATTCGTCCAGACCGTTTTCCTGCCAATTACTAGCTCCCAGTTTATTACCGCGACCATGGGCTACATTAAATGTCATTACTGTAATGGTGGCTGATGGATCTGTCAGAAATTCTGTAGAAGATACTACATAAGTATCAAGTGCATTTTGATTGCTGAAAAATCTAGCGATCGAATACCAGAGCACTATAAAAAGAATAATTAGGGCTATTAATTTGGCGGTGAATTTAATCTGTTTCATTTGTCTACCACAGCTTGAACACCAGAAATCTCTATAACTTGATAATCAAGCCTTGATTGGCATGTATATTTCCTTCACATATATCCTGATAGGCATTCGCGAGACCTTTCAGTCCAGGCAACTGCGTTACTTGCAACCAGTTTATACTCTCTTTTATTGACTGCTGTAAAAATCCCGAGGATTGTTTCTCGAATTCCTCTGGCCCCCACTCTTTCAAGCGCTTCTGAATATGACCCGGCGCAAAAAATATTTCACTACGTTCAATGTTGATTCCGGATGAAGATTTCTCTTCTTCCCAGTGCGTAATACCAACATTCAAACAACGCATCATGTTTTCACCAAGACGCTGATGTAATTTGGACATCACTATCTGGTTGCCCGACATGTCGACTATAACTGTTGGAATACTGGCGTCCAGCGCATCAACCTCTGCATAAGTAAGTGACTGATCGTAATAACGTAAACCTGTTACAAATTTGAGATTTCGCTCTGATGTCATTCCTACAGAAGGTTTACTATCCTCGTCAAGATGCAAGGCGTATCCCAGACCGATACTGGTTTTACTGGAAGCGCTCAATACCACTACCTGTTCTGCATCGAACCAGTCATTGTCTCGCAAATAATCCCACAAACAGAATGAAGTGAGGTGCAATGGATAGAGCAACATACGCTCATCATCAAATGTTCGCTTGTACTTGTGCTCGGAATAAACACGTCGATAAATATTATAAGCGGGTGGTAAATGATTACGGTGAATGCTGCCATCATGAAACCGTTCATCACTAATGTTTTGCGGTCTTAAAACCAACTCTGTGGCAGGCGAGAAATATCCAAACAAACGATCACCTTCAGGCAAAGCAGGCAAGTTACTCTCGATGATCTCGGCAAAACCCCATACGGGTAAGACACCCCATTCAGAATCATCATTGGCTGTCGGGAAAAACTCCCAATACGAAAGCTGCTCACCCATTACTCCATAAGTAATGTTGTTGGAAGTAAATGCGAACTTGTCGATCCTGACTTTTATCTCATCTTGCTCCAGATCAACATCATCTACTTCAACAACGCGATGATTACCCAATACTGCTTTTTCTACCTGAAATTGCTGCAAGCCTTACTCCCGAATTTCCTAAAGATTATATTTTTTACTATCGATTTTTTGAAACATCACCAGGGAATGATGTTGCCATCATAGTCCAGAAACATACCACTTCGATCCATCGACATATTTTCAAACAACGCACGCAACTGCTGAATACTGTCAACTATTTCAAGCGGCGCAGCGGCGCCTCCCATATCGGTTTTTACCCAGCCGGGATTAACCGCGTTAACTATTATATTTTCATCTTCTAACTCATGTGCCAGAGTAGCCATTGCCATGTTAACGGCTGCTTTACTGGAAGGGTACCCAACCAAGCCCTTTTCTCCTTCAGCAATAGAACCAACAATCGATGAGATCGTGACGATTTTTTTCTCTACACCGGCTCTTATATTTTCCAACAATGCTTCGGCCATTTTCACCGGCGCCATCGTGTTTACCGTGAATAAATCCATCCAGATTTGATAATCCAGATGCGTGAATTTTTGTCTGAAATCCTTTTCTGCAATCGGCTTCGGCCCGAATAACCCGGCGTTGTTGATTAACAGATCAATAGCCTGCTTTTCTAGCTTGCCTGCCAGTTTATCGATTTGGTTAAAATCGCTGAGCTCGAGTTCATGTATATGTAGATCTTTGTACTGCTCTCCCAACATTTTTAACTCTGCTGCGCTGCTACAATCACGACAAGTCGCATGGACCTTCCAACCAGTTTCGAGATATTGGCGCGCAAATTCCAGTCCTAGACCTCGATTTGCGCCGCTTATTAATACGGTTAACATGTTTTCATTGTAATCAGTTACCGCTGTGAATGCACAATCATTAGTTAGACTATTGTTTTCTTTACTCACATTGCATGTGCTACCGTTCAATAGTAATTGTATTGAGGAAAACAATTGTGGCAAAAGACTGGAAAAGTGATGGCGTACAAGTTGTTTCAGGGCTAGCTCTCGATAGCAATACACCACAAACTCCAGGTATGCAGCGCGCAGCCGCAATCACTTCGGCCACTGCGGGCGCCAACAAATTATGGGCTGGTACTGTATCTATCTCTCCCGATGCTAAAACCGGTGCGCATCATCACGGTGAACTGGAAAGTGTTATTTATGTGGTCAGTGGACGGGCACGAATGCGTTGGGGAAAAAAACTTGAGTATGTAGCTGAAGCTGGGCCTGGCGATTTTATTTATGTGCCACCCTTTGTTCCCCATCAAGAAATTAATGCAGATGATAACCAGGCGCTGGAATGTGTGCTGGTGCGTAGTGGGCAAGATCCCGTCGTGGTTAATCTCGATATAGAGCCAGTCGAAACACCTGCGAATGTCTGGGAAGATGGCTTGCACGATAAGTGATTATTTGTTCTCAGTCAGATATTTAGCGGCTAACGCTTCAGCTTCACGCCAGGTTGTCAGCCCGGCATGTTTTTCTGCCCAGGCTAATAAAGCCGTATCGTAGTAATCAAAAATACAGGGCACGCAACCACTACCGCAACACGAATTAGGATCAGGTTTTTCCGGCGGTGGCGGTATATTGTTAAATTCAGACATAATGGGTTACTGTTCTGGAAAGATTCAGTTTAACTATGCTAACTTGGCTACAGCACAACGATAAATGTATCACGCATGTATAAACTAATCTGCTTCCGTCTGGTTGCAATGTTGCCACTTATGATGACTTGCCAATCTTATGCTGGTCCAGATTACTTGCTTGAAATATTTGAAAGTAAAAATGATGGTCCTGAATATCAGTATCAAATTCTTGTCACTGCAGGCAGTTCATTCACTGACTATACCTATGATCCACGGCAAAAACCCGGCAAGCGTCTTAGAACATACTTCGAGTATGAAAGTGAAGAACCATATAATTGTATCGAGCAACTCTTAAATTGTAATGCAAATAATTCTGACAATCTGAAAACACTCGAAAAGTACTTCGAACAAGAATTTTGGTGTAAATCAGTAACAGACTCAATACTTGGTAACGACAGGTTAGAAATTGATACTAATACTACAGCTACGTATTTATTTGAGAAGACATTTAATAATTTTGAGTTAGAGGAAGTATCAGAGCTAGGACCACTACTAGTCTACGCTACTATAGACAAGAAAAAACCAGCTGTTCTTGCGTACACGATGCATCTTCAGCATGTTTATACCCCAAACCCGATCGTCAGAATAACAGCCATGAGCATTGAAACAGAATGCGAAAGAACACCTGATGGTAGAACCTACGCCAAAAATAAAAATATATATATCAATGGAGAAATTGCAGGTAAAGAATTTGAAATGATAAACAACTTTGAAATATTCAATCTAAAAGCTGCTAAGCCCGCCCCGTAAAAACCATGCCACCACAGTAGTACAGTCATTCACAAAATATTATTCCCACCAATACGCCTTTCTCTTCTGCTCGCCGGTATCTACTTCGTTCATCGTGACCGGATCATATAAGCGTCCACCCAACATCACGCGATAAACTTTGTCACTATTACGAATATCTTGTGTCGGGTCTGCATCCAGCACTACCAGATCAGCTAACTTACCGACTTCCAGTGAACCAATATCTGCCTGCATTCCCAATGATTTAGCCGGGGCGATTGTGCCCGCTTGTAGCGCTTGTAAAGGACTCATACCACCACGCACGAATGACCACAGCTCCCAGTGTGACGCGATTCCAGCTTGCTGACCATGCGCACCAATTGAAACCTGCACGCCTCGTTCGGCCAGTTTTTTAGCTTCACGGGCATTGTCATCATCTACAAAATTCGACTCCGGTGCTTTCGTGCGGCGCGCCGTTGATGCGAGTAACCGCTTCGGTGGTGTATGTATCATCAATGGGTGGGCAAATACGTCTGTGGCCTGTCGCCAGTATGGATCGCCCGCCAAGCCGCCATAACTCACTACTATCGTCGGTGTGTAATTGGTCGAAGAGCCCGAGAAGAACTGCAGCACATCTTCATAAAACACATCCAGTGGTACATTGTGTTCAAGTGTTGAATTACCGTCGGCAATGAGATTCATATCCATACCAAATAAGGAACCACCTTCAGCCACAACCAGCATATTCTCGGCACGTGCGGCAGCAACCACTTGTTGACGCTGTTCACGACGCGGTTGATTGTAGTTTTTAACGCTGTAAGCACCTTGGGCTTTGAGTCGCTTTACATGCCCCAGAGCATCTTCATAACTGTCAATTTGTGCGTAATATGATGGCGCTTTAGCACCATATATTATTTCGCCGGTTGAAAATATCCGCGGACCTAGTAACAAACCTGCTTGCTGCATTTCTGCCGCTACAAAAATTTCACTGGCACGACTGGATGGGTCGTGAATGGTAGTAGTGCCTAACGCCAGATTTTGTATTAGCGACCAGTTCTGCTGTGGCACGATCTCATCACTACCTTGACTGCCATGCGCGTGTGCATCAACCAAACCAGGAATAATAGTTTTACCACTGACATCTATAGTAGTCGCGCCAGCCGGTATCTCTACTGATCCTCGTTTACCAAGCGCAGCTATTCGGTCGTTATTAATAACAATCACCGCGTCATCTATGATTCCACCATTGTCATCTGACATCGTAACGACACGCGCCCCGCTCAGTGCAACCGAGCCCTCAGTCTTGTCTGCAACCACGTTACGACTGATAGATATACCATTAACAGGGGGTTGGAAGCTTGCTTCATCTTCAACAGCAGGACTGCTTTTAAATACATCGCTTAGACTGGCGCTATACACTGTCGAACCTTCACTCCAATGCAACTGTGCACCATTCTCAGACCAATGGATATAATCACCACCACCGGCACTAACCCGCACGACTGGCAATGAACTGGCATCAGATGCAACACTCACCGCCTGTGGACCCGGCATAAGTGGCATGACAAATGCGGCATAATTCTGCCTAAAAGCAAGATACTCACCATTAGGTGACACTGAAAAGCGATTGGTCAGTACACCATTGGCATGAATACGTTTTTTCTCTCCATTCAAATCGGTACTGATCAGCTGTAACTTGTCCTCGTTACGGTCATGCATAAAGACACGCTGATTGTCTGCTCCAAACTGGGGATTAAAACCACTTTTACTCACGCGCTCAATCTCACCACCCGACGCTGATACTTGATAGATACCAGGGTTTTCGGACCAGGCCGGCGAGATTAAATACCCACCCTGATTTTTTTCAAAGACGATAGTTTTTCCATCGGGCGAAAATTGTGGGCGAGCAAAGTGTCCGGGTTCTTTGGTGACTGTTTTGGCCGAACGCCCGGAAGAGGATACCGTTTTTATCTGGCCTAACTCTTGATCCTGCCAGGCTACATATACAATCCGCTTACCATCACGAGACCATGATGGAAATACTTCTCGCTCCGTTTTTGCGCTGGTTAAACGTTTGGCTCTACCGCCACTTGTGCTTTGAATGTAGAGCTTGCCCATACTTTCAAACACTACCTGCTTGCCATTTGGCGAGATTGCAGCAAAGCGCGACATGCGCGTTGCAAAACTCTCAGGAGACACTTCAATCACAGGATGTGGCGCTGCACTGACGCCACGAGTATCCTGAATGCGGAAAGGAATAACTGACGCTTCACCACCATTGCTGGAAACGCTTCGTAACTTGCCGCCCGCCCAAAAAACAATCGAGTTACTATCCGGTGTCCAGGCCATGTTCGGATATAGACCATACACTCCCCAGGTTTCCTGTACATCCTGATCCAGCTCGTCGTAGATTTTTCTTTCAATGCCGGAGGCGATGTCTTTGATATAGAGTTTTGATCGAGTCGCATCCCTACGCACAAAGGCTATGCTGCGCCCATCCGGTGAGGGTGCTGGCCGCACTGAACCTCCGAAACCCGATACCGCTGTATCAACTTCTCCTGTTTCAAGATCATAACGCTCGATGTTGAATAAATCAGAGTTAGAATCTTGCGCATAAATGAATTGAGCCCCGGGTGTCACGTTTCGTGTGTAATAAATACTTTTTCCGTCTGGCGCATAGGTTGGCTCGCCTAATTCTTTTTGATGCGACTCACCCGGCTTTTCTACCAAAGCTACACCACCACCACCAGACACATGATAGAGCCAGATTTCACCAGTACCCAGAGAGCGTGACGTGGTGAAATGTTTTTTGGCAGCAATGAATTTTCCATCCGGTCTCCAACTTGGTTGATTGAGCAATCGGAATTTCTCTTTGGTCAGCTGTCGTTTATCACTACCATCACTGTTCATGATCCAGATATTGTCAGCACCACCTCGATCAGAAGTAAACGCAATGCGACTGTTGTCCGGAGAAAAACGTGGCTGTACTTCCCAGGCCATACCATCGGCGATACGTATTGGTGTGCCACCAGTAATGGGCATGCGGTAAATGTCACCCAGTAACGAAAATACCAGAGTGCTGCCGTCTGAACTGACATCCAGATCCATCCAACTGCCTTCATCGACATCAATTGAGATTTGTTTAATTTCCGCACCCGGTGGAGCACTGATATCCCACTCATCTGTCGCTGCATTTGCTACAGATAGCTCGGCATAGGACGAAGGCATGGTGAACACAATGCCTGAAACGATGATGTAAATTCCGTGAATAATTTTGCTGTGCATACCGCCTCTCACTCTTATAAGTATATCTAGAAATTACCACTGTCTGATATCTAGTCCTTAAGTACTAGACCATCAACAATATAGTGAATTATTGACTCATGAGCTACAAGCTATAAGCTTGATTTATTTTTGGTCTTACAAATTAAAATAGACAAAAACAGTGCATTACCAACACAAATGTTAAATTCATAGCCCTTCGATCTGAACAAAAACACCACCCATCTATACTTCTGTTAACTCCACGACCTAGTCACAAAATTAAACTCTCTATTGGTTAACATCTTTACAATATTTAAACATTAGAAAAACATGATAAACGCACCCAGATCGGACAAACAATACCCACATATCGATAAATATTTCCAGCAGGGTATGAACATACTCGAACTAATGATAGTTCTAGCCATTGTAGGTATTCTTGCTACCTTATCGATTCCTGTCTATGAAAGATATCTGGTAAAACTAAAATACACTTTTGCTGTTCAACAGCTGGATGCTGACAGCCGCGGTGTAATTACCTATGCGATAACTAATTCTTATTCATTCTCGGACTTGGCAGATGGTGTTTACACTGCAGAACAAGTTAATTCATTATTTTCACTTACAGATACTGATGGCATCAATTACATGTCCAAACGTACTGGGAACAAACAGTCCGACTATGATTTTCTACTGTACCAATACGTAGACAAGGATAAAATTAATGCTCCCGATGAAGCACCAGAATTAGTTGCAATGGCAACAGTCATTACTGAAAACAAGGGTTTTATATTTGATTGTCATTACTACAATAGTGAGTATGGTGGATGGGATTACCCCGAAGGTCAGAAATATGTGAGTCTTGATTGTAACGGCTTCGTTTCAGTAAATGATATTGAGATAATTACTGAGTCTGATGACTCTAGTTCTGATGACTCTAGTTCTGATGAATCTAGTTCTGATGAATCTAGTTCCGATTCAGGAGGTGGCAGTAAAGGAAATAATGGACATGGCAACAACGAAGATGGTGTTGATTCAAGCAACCCAGGAAGAGGCCATCATAAACACGATGCTTCCTGTACACGCAATGTATGCATCGATGATGAAAAGAAGAAGGGTAAAAAATAGAAATATATACTTTCACTAAAAATATTATTTTCAGAGAACTACTTATTCTTCAGAGACACAATATGATTATAATGTCTTAAGTTAAAAATTAGTGATAAGCAAACATGGAATCTGAATTTTGGCTAGAAAGATGGAATGAGAATCAAATCGGTTTTCATCAAACAGATATACATCCGATGCTGGTCAAACACTGGTCAGCTTTGACGCAACCTCGAAACAATGTGCTGGTTCCCTTATGTGGTAAATCCAGAGATATGCATTGGCTTCAGCATCAGGGTCTTGAAGTGGTAGGGTCGGAATTGAGCGAAATTGCAATGAGCGATTTTATTGAGGACTGCGAAGCTTCATTTACTTCACGGACTGTAGCCGGCTTAACCAGCCATAAAGCAGTTGGCTATCACCTTATCGTTGGTGATTTTTTTGCATTGAACAAAAGTCAGATCGGCGCTGTGGATTGCGTCTATGATCGCGCCGCGCTGGTCGCATTACCAACAGAGATGCGTGATCAGTACGTAGAAAAACTTCAGAACCTATTAGAACCAAAAACCGAGATATTATTGATCACTTTCGCATACGACCAAAGTAAGCGAGATGGCCCACCGTTTTCAATTGACCAACAGGAGGTGGAAAGACTCTATGCCTCGTGGTGTGAAATTCAAGTACTCGAGACCGTCGCCACCGATGAATTTGGCGACGACAATGGAACCACTGAAAGCTGCTATCGACTAATCGTCGGCTAGAAATGGCTGAGGTTCTATTTTAGTTTGCTGTTCTTCTTTGCCAGAATTTTTGGCAGGCACCATCGGTACGCTATCAAAGACCCAACCATCACCTCGCTCATTTGCCCTGCGTCTATTCGGTGATGGAATGGTTACCACTTTGCGCCCCATCAAATCACGCTTGGCAAATGAATCAATCTGCCAGCCATTTTTTTCTATCAGACGGCGGCGCGCCAATCTAAAGCCCGTCATAAACTTATCAGTCTCAACCGAAACTTCATTCATCATGGTTTCTGGCAGGTAAAATGGGTTGGCATCTTCGACTATCGCTTTATCTTCGTCGAAGACTTTATGTAGGCGTTTCAATGAACCTTTATCGAACATTTTTTGCGGGAAAAAGTTTCTTCCTTGCAAGGCAAAAGTGCGAGTAGTGTTTTCATCAACCGGGGTATTGCAGTCAAACATGATGATGTTCATCTTGGCATTGATATCAACTTGCAGCCTGACAATAAAGCCAGGCAAATACCATTCGGGCGTTGCTCGGGTACGCTGACCTTCTTTACGAAAGTTTTTGCGCCAGCCTTTCATAGCCGGTGGACGCATATAGTTAACGGACTTACCCCAATACTCATTGGATTCAATGCTGTCGATCTCGTTAGTACTGCTGTCACCACCAAATGAAGGATGAACAAAAGAGGTATGAGCAATATCAATACCGTTTTCTACCACGCGCGCTGCTTCAGCATTCCAGGTAACTTCCGCTTCCAGCATTTTCCATTTCGGATCATCAAACTCTGGTAGCGGCGGAATCGGATAGCGCTCTGCTTCAGGCAAGTCGCCCATAAAGACCCAGATCATGCCGTAATGTTCTTCAGCATCGTATTGATCGACCCGATAACGATTTGGGATTTTAAAATCAGCACCAGCTGAAGGGATGTGCACACATTGACCTGAACCTTCAAATTGCCAGCCATGATACGGGCAGGTCACGTTGCCATCGGTCACCCAACCATTACTTAAAGAACCACCACGATGCATACAAACATCCGCCAGACACTGGATGTTTCCGCCTTCATCTCTGAACAGAACCAGGTTCTGGTCCAGTACTTTAGTCTTGAGTGGCTTGTCAGTGACATTTCTAGACCACTCAGCCACATACCAAAGATTGATTATCATGGTGTTTCCTCTTGCTGTTTTTCTTTTAACTTACTACGGATATCACTACCAGCCTAGTTACCCGTTAATTGTAAGGCTGATCACTTTGCCAGCTTAAGTAATATTACACATAATAGTATATCATTATGGGTAATTTGAGCATTAAGATTCTTAGCTATGCCTGTAACCGCCAGGGCGATGTTTCGCGCAATTTCACTTAATGAAACGCCCAGCCCGTCCAGTACTGTAAGCCTGAAAATTTACTATCCCGCCAGCTATGGGGGTAGCGATGAAGAACGAAACACAGGAGTAGTGCCGGCGGCCAAGCGCTTTGGTCGTATGCCGGTCATTATCATGATGCCGGGCATCAATGTTGATCCCTATTGCTATAGCTGGCTGGCAAAATCACTGGCTTTAGCGGGTATTGTGACCGTCTGCTATCAAATC
This sequence comes from uncultured Thiotrichales bacterium, assembly GCA_938041655.1. GTDB lineage: Bacteria > Pseudomonadota > Gammaproteobacteria > CAZUMV01 > CAZUMV01 > CALIRD01. The sequence continues at coordinate 14,883 of CALISW010000111.1, forward strand.
ATCGCTGAAGAAATGCCGGGCTTTACCAGCCTGACTCCAGGGCTGGATATCAACCTGTTGCGCGCAGACAATTATGGCGAGCATTCCTCAGCAACTGCGATCGGTCCTCTTATTGCAGAACTACATGCACTAGAAAATGAAGGTGTACTCGCTGGCATGCTGGATCTCAATAAAGTGATTCTGGGCGGACATTCTGCCGGCGGAACCGGTGCGCTGTTAAATGCTAATCGGCAATGGTATCCGGAAATTTGTGGTGTCTTCAGTTACGCCGCGCACACCGGTGCCGCCACGGTTTTGGGTTGGCCGGAAAACACCATACTCTCAATCCCGGATACGCTACCGGTGTTAATTATTGGCGGTTTACAAGACGGTGTAATTGCCAACAGCGCCAAACGTTATAGCGAGAATAACGACAACAACAATGCAACAAAACCATTGGAGAGAACCTA
>CALISW010000112.1 GCA_938041655.1 uncultured Thiotrichales bacterium
TTGTGTGGTCATGAAAAGTTAGTCAGTTATTGAATTTCGGCGCATTGTAGCACTGCTGAAACTTTAGGCGAGATATGCCCACATTTCGGGCGAAATTATTTCATCCTGTTTATGAGGTCATATAGCCATATATCAATATAAACAGGTATTTAGGTGGGTGTTTTAAATTGAAAGCTATGGGTGCGTCTTTTGAGAGCTTCTTATACAATATGTTGTGTCAGAGCTAGTACCTAGTCACTCCATGCAGTAGGTCACGCGTTCTTGTGGAGTTGATGAAATATAGGCATATATTGCGTATTGGCTAGAGGATTACAACACCACTGTTGGTGTAACACTTTTTCAGGGATGTAAATGCGCCTTACCAAGATAAAGCTTGCTGGTTTTAAATCGTTTGTCGACCCGACTACTATCAATTTTCCTGCCGACCTGACAGCCATAGTCGGTCCCAATGGTTGTGGTAAATCCAATACCATTGATGCGGTACGCTGGGTAATGGGCGAAGGTTCAGCCAAGCACTTGCGTGGCGACACCATGGAAGATGTGATTTTTAATGGTTCCAGCGCGCGTAAGCCGGTCGCGCAAGCCTCGGTTGAGCTTGTGTTTGATAATTCTGATGGTTCTGTGGGTGGCGAGTATGCGGCCTACAATGAAATTGCCTTGCGCAGACAGGTCAGTCGAGACGGTACTTCAAAGTATTTCTTGAATAGCGCGCGCTGTCGCAAGCGAGATATTACCGATATCTTTTTAGGAACGGGGTTAGGACCTCGTAGTTACGCCATCATTGAACAGGGCATGATTTCGCGTGTAGTCGATGCCAAGCCGCAGGAACTCAGAGTCTATATTGAAGAGGCTGCTGGTATTTCGAAATACAAAGAGCGTCGACGGGAAACTGAAAATAGAATTCGTCACACCCGGGATAATCTGGATCGACTCAACGATTTGCGTGAGGAAATAGAAAAAACTATTAACAAGCTGCAGCGTCAGTCGCGCGCAGCTGAGCGTTATACCGATTTGAAGTCGGAAGAACGCAAAACCAAAGCGGAAGTGCTCAGCCTTAAGATCAGAGGTTTATCCGCTGAATTAAGTGAGCGTCAGGCAGCACTTGAAAGTGAACAAACGGCCGTTGAAAAGCAGCTGGCTGAAGTGCGTGCCAACGAGGCTACCACCGAAGAGTTTCGTCAGGAGCGTAATAACAAAGCTGAAGAAATGAACAGTGTGCAGCAGTCTTTCTATCAAATCGGTTCTCAAATTACGGCGCTGGAACAATCTATCAAGCACCAACAAGAGTTGCGCGAGCGTCAGGAACAAGAACGGGCCGAAAATACCAAGTTGATGCAGGAAACGCGTGAGCATATCGGTGCCGATCAACAACGCCTGGAGCAAGGGCAGCAAGAGTTGAAGCATATGCAGCCGGCGATAGATGCCGCCACTGAACGCAAAGAAAAGGCAGATCAGTCGCTCGCTGAGGTTGAAACCAAGATGAAGAGTTGGCAGCAACAGTGGGATGCTCACAATACCAGGCATGCTGAAGTTTCCAGAGAGGTGCAGGTAGAAGAGACGACCATTACCCAACTAGAACGACAAATAAGTTCCTTGAGTGCGCGCGAACAACGCTTGCACGCTGAGCAAAAAGAAATAAATACCACTGAGCTGACTTCAGAACTGGATATGTTTAGTGATGAAGTCAAAAACGTTCAGGAGAATGTCACCCTTGCTCAGGGCAGGCTGGATGGCATTAGCTCAGATATTGTCAGTAAGCGAAAAGACAATGCTACATTCCGTCAAAAAATTGACGATCTGCAACTGGAAGCACATAAAATTCGCGCCAAAATCAGCGCTATCGATGCACTGTTGCAGGCAGCATTAGGTAAAGAAAAGGAAACCACCCAAAACTGGTTGGCTGAGCACGGTTTGGAAAATGCTACCCGCATGGGTGAGTTGATAGATTCAGAGCCAAAATGGTCTCAGGCTGTAGAAATGGTACTCGGAGACTATATAGAAGCCGTTGAGGTTCCTTCTATAGAGCAACATGGTGCAGCACTACGAGCACTTGAGAAAGGCGAAATTTTGTTGTTTGAAAAAAGTGGCAGTATTTCTCATCAACAACCTTTCGGTGCACAAACTTTGTGGTCTGTGGTGCAAGCGCCAGATTCGGTACGCCATCTGCTGGATTCGGTCTTGTTGGCTGATACCTTTGAGCAAGCCATTGTTATGCGCCAGAAGATGGGGGAGAAGCAAACCGTCATCACTCCTGAAGGTATGTGGTTTGGTAAACAATGGATTCGTGCAACGCGCGAGGCCGATGAGCATGTTGGCGTTCTTAATCGTCAGCAGGAGCGCGACCAGCTGGAACAGCAGTTACAAAATTTGGTAGAGAGAACAGCAGAACAACAAAGACAGTATGATCGTCGTCGTACCGAAATTCAGATGTTGGAAGAACAGCGCAATGAACAGCAACGCAATGTAAGTTCTGTGCATGAGCTGTACGCTGAAAAAAATGCTTTGCTATCCAATCGTCAATCCAAGCGTGAGCATGTTGAAGGGCGCCAAAAAAATCTGATGCTGGAAATCAGTGAGCTACAGCAGCAACTGACACGTGAGATCGAAACCTTGGAAATGGCTGGACTAAAAAGATCTGAGTTGCTCACGAGTATTGAGCAACTCAATAATGAGCGAGCCAGATTGCAACAGCATCAGGAGCAAGTGACGACAGAGCTGGATCAATCAAGAATTAATGCGGGCAAGCAACACGATGCTATGCATGAAGTGCAACTCAAACGTGAGAAGTGGTTGAGTGTGCGTCAAAATATGACTGAGTCACTCGAGCGTTTGCGTCAACAGCTGGATGCCCAGTTGACTAAAGAAAAATCTCTGGATGCTGCCCTGAGTCAAGACTTTGAGCCAGACGCCGAGGTTCAACTGAGGCTGAAAGATCTGGTTAATACTCGCCTGGTCGAGGAAAAGAAGCTTGAGGAAATTCGTATACAGGTAGAGCAGGTTGACCAAAAAATAAAAGCATGTGATGAGAATAAGGTTGCGATTGAAGAAGTATTGGAGAAAAAGCGTGAAGCATTGCAGGCATTGAAAATTGGCCAGCAAGAGAATAAAACCCGTCAACAGACTTTTCATGAGCAGTTAGCAGAAACTGACTTTGAGCTTGAGGCTTTGCTTGAAGAATTAACAGAGGAAGCCAACATTGGTGATTGGGAAGAAAAAGCAGAGAAGCTGACTCGTAGAATTAGTCGATTGGGTCCGATTAATCTGGCTGCAATTGATGAGTTTAAAGAACAAAGTGAGCGTAAAGATTATCTGGATAGTCAGTATGAAGACTTGTGTAACGCGCTAGAGACATTGGAAGGTGCGATCGCCAAAATTGATAAAGAAACGAAAACCCGATTCAAAGATACTTTTGATCAGGTGAACAAGCGTTTGGGCGAAGTCTTCGCCAAACTGTTTGGTGGTGGTACAGCTCATCTTGAAATGACCGAGGATGACTTGTTAACAACTGGTATCGCGATTATGGCTCGTCCGCCAGGGAAGCGTATATCAAACATTCACCTGATGTCCGGTGGCGAAAAAGCGATGACCGCCGTCGCGATGGTATTCTCAATCTTTGAATTGAATCCTGCACCTTTCTGTATGCTGGATGAGGTCGATGCTCCTCTGGATGAGGCTAATAATGCACGCTTCTGTGAGATGGTCAGAGAGATGTCTGAAACTGTGCAATTCATAGTGATCACCCACAACAAGACCACCATGGAAATGACAGATACCCTGATGGGCGTGACTATGCGTGAGCCGGGTGTCTCTCGTCTGGTCGATGTCAACGTGGATGAAGCTGTGATGATGGCGTCTGCCTAATGGAGATGAGAATTGCTCTGATAGTTATCGGGCTGTTTATTCTGGTCGGTATCTATGTATACCATCAATGGAAATCGAGTAGAGTTGTAGACAAGATTTTTTCGGAAGTTGTTGAGTCTGAGGATGTCTTGTTAAGCGAGGATCAACTCGCTGATGTTTCTGAAAATGTATCTCAACCGCAAACACAGGAAAGAGTCGAGCCAGCATTATCAGCCCCAATACGGTCTGATGCGACGGCTGAGGAGGCACTGGACCCTGATGATCCTCGATTCCATGATTTGCAGGCTACTCAGGAAGTAACCCCCGTACATCAATATGAAGCATTGGATGATTCTTCAGAAGATGATCAGGATTTAATCGTTGTTCAATTACTTGCGCCTGAGCAACAACCGTTCCGCGGGCAGGCAGTACTAAAAGCCTTGCAAGCACACAAGATGAGGTTTGGTGAATTCAATATTTATCACCGAATCATGGAAGATGGTGGGCAACCTGAATCTGTTTTTAGTATCGCCAATATGGTCAAACCTGGCGTTTTAAGTCCGGTTGAACTGCCGCAAATGCAACTGCAGGGTCTTACCTTTTTTCTCCGCTTGCCATCGATCATTGAAAACACCGTTGCATTTGATGACATGATGCATGTTGCACAGCAAATGGCTGCCACTTTGAATGGCACGCTGAGTGACCAGAGTTTTGGTGAGCTAAATGCTGAAAAAATCTCTCAGCTTCGTTCGCAATTCGCCTGAATGATACTTTAATCTGTTGTTATGAGTATTAAGGTTGCCAGGCAGCGCCTCAAGGAATTAGTTGCCAATCTTGAAGAACACAGCTATCGCTACCACGTTCTGGATGATCCTGAAATCCCCGATTCTCATTATGATCAGATGCTGGTCGAATTAATCGAGATCGAAACTAAATATCCGGAATTAATCTCAGCCAATTCACCCAGTCAGCGTGTTGGTGATCAACCGCTGGATAAATTTACTCAAATCAAGCATGAGTTACCGATGTTGTCTCTCAACAATGCATTCGATGCTGAAACGATGCATGCCTTTGGCGAACGTGTGCTTGAGCGTTTGAAGAGTGATAAAGAGATCGAATATGTGGCCGAGCCAAAGCTCGATGGCTTGGCCATTAG
>CALISW010000113.1 GCA_938041655.1 uncultured Thiotrichales bacterium
GGCCACAAAACCTAAAATAGGGTCTTTGAAGACCAACATCAATACTGCCGTCATTGCACCAAGGCCGGCAAATAATTTAGCCGGTGACTCGCCCAGTACGATGGATACCACGGCTATCATCGATACAAAGTAGACCAACAACTTTGCCACTTGGACAAAATTTTGAATGGGCATACGTTTTGAAACAGGGAAGGTGCGATAGATATCCAACAGTGAATCGATAATCGCATCAATCACCCGCATTACCAAAAACACCAGACAAACGCCTGCCACTGTCGTAACAAACTTACTCAGAGACGGATAGTCTTGTATAACGACGGGTACCAATTTATAGATCAACACGGCTGGAACAATATAGGCAATACGGTTAAACACACGGCGTTTTACCAGTACATCATCCAGGCTGGTTTGAGTTTTGCTAAAGAGCTTATTGATAAAATACACCAGCACGCGTTTCACCACGAAATAACTCAAGGCAGCCAGGATGAAAATAAAAATTACGGAAACCATGCTGACGAGCTGTGTTTGATAAACGGCCGCACCGGGCAATTTACTGATCCAGGCGGTAAGCAATTCTTTCATGAGATATTCCAATAGAGGTGATGTTCACTTTGTTTGATAAGCAATGCTTACGGTGACGCGAACCGAGAAATGAACAATACCGTAAAAGTGATCATTTGAATGTATTAATTTCTAGTAATAAATACATTCAAATGTGATAGTTCGTCATACATCCTATCTTTCCGCACACTGTTGCACTTGAAATTTGAGTCTAAGCCGAGCCCTTTAATTTCCGATAAGTTTGATTATAATCTGCCCGCATATAGTCATAAGCGACTACAACGAATACTAGTAGTTCGAAAGAGTTGAAGTATTAAACAATCTAAAGTACTACTGTAAAATCACGATAACGCCAGTATTTGTCCGTATTTGTCGTATGCATGACCTAACGGTTGTTCCTATTTTGTGCCAGACTAAATTATGGCAATTAAACAAGTTAAGAAAATCGGATACCTAGCATTTGATGGGGTTCAAGCGTTGGACTTGTTTGGCCCCCTTGAATCTTTTCAGGAGGCCAATGAAATTCTTGAGCGAGATCCAGCCCCCTATGAAAATGTAATTATTTCCAAAGACGGGCAACCTGTTCGAACATCGAGCGGAGTTATGATTAATGCCCATATCTCAATAGCAGACTGCAAATCATTACATACACTTATTATTCCCGGCGGGGAAGGTGCACGGTTAGAGGAATTTCCACAAGAGACAATTAATTGGATCACACAACTAGCACCGCGTCTCAACCGTTTTGGAAGTGTTTGTACTGGCTTGTTTATCTTGGCGAAAACGGGGCTGCTCGATAGAAGCCAAGTCACGACTCATTGGAAACATATCCAAGAGGCACAGATACAGTTTCCAAAACTCGACGTAAAACCGGATGCGCTCTTTCTAAGATCAGGAAGAACTTTTACTGCAGCAGGAGTGACAGCAGGAATTGATTTAACCTTAGCTCTTATTGAAGAGGACTTCGGGCATGTGGCAGCCTCAGAAGTGGCTCGCCATCTTGTCGTCTTCCTTAAGCGGCCCGGTGATCAAAGGCAATTTTCGTCAGCACTGATGCATCAATCCACATCAAGAGATGAATTTTCAGAGCTGATTGCATGGATAACAGACAATCTTAAAGATGATCTTTCATCTTTTGCCCTAGCCGAAAGAGTTGGATTAAGTGAGCGGCAGTTCCGGAGAAAGTTTGCGCAAATATATACAAAAACTCCGGTTAAGTTCATTGAACAAATACGAATTCAGGTCGCTATCAGTTGGTTGACGAATGAAAGAATCTCCATTGAAGCAATAGCTGCTGATACTGGGTTTGCGAGTGCAGATAGTTTTAGACGAGCCTTTGAGAGACAAATGGGTATCACACCTTCTACCTATCGCGACAGATTTAGTAGAGTGGCTCAGTGACAAAGTCTAGACTGACAAAATTACTTATTGCAGGGCTATTTCTTTTGTTCGCTTGGAAAGTGTTTCCAATCTACAGTTTCTATGCGCATATGGGAAAAGTACCTTTCACACCTTTTGGTTGGACCGAGATACCTTCAGTTGATTTTCCCGCGTCTACCGAGACTTTTGATCCTGCCTTTGCACAAGCAGGTAATACGATCACAAGAATTATGCTGGAGCACAGCAGAATGATCGGTGCGCCTTCCTACTCAGCTGCAGTGTTAGTGGATCATGAAATCGTCTGGCGCGGTGCAGTGGGTTGGGCGGATTTAGAGACTAGGACGCCGGCTACGCCTGAAACAATTTATAGAATTGGTAGTACCTCAAAAGCGATCACTGCCACTGCATTAGCAAAGATGGTTGATCGTGGAGAGATCGATCTCGACGAACCAATCTCTAACTATTTAAGCAATCTACCAAATCCGGATCTAGGAAAAGTTACACCACGCCAGCTGGCTTCACATATGTCAGGTATCCCGCATTACAAACAGAATACCGAAATCTTCGGCCTCTTTCAGACAATTAGGTTGCAAAAAGATTTCGCAACGGTACAAGAAGCCATCACTTTATTCGATAACTCAGATCTCCGCTTTGAACCAGGAACACAATTTGAATATTCATCGCCTGCTGTGACTATGCTTGGTGCTGTGATGAGTGAGGCTGCGAAAAAGCCATATCGACAGATTATCGAAGATGATGTGCTTAAGCCAGCAGCAGCGACATCGACAGAACCTGCACCTAGAGCAGCTAGTAGAAACAGTTCTTATGCAACTTTTTATTATCAGGATGGCGAAAAATTACGCGAGTGGAGGCCTGTTGATCTTAGCCATCGCCTGCCTGGAGGTGGATATGCATCTACTCCTAGTGATCTCGTGCGTATCGGTTCTTTGCAGTTACGAGATAAGTTTATTTCTTCTAAAACCAGACAAGAATTTTGGACCCCCCAACGTCTGGTGAATGGTGAAGTCAACGAACAAGACTACGCTATCGGCTGGCGCTGGCGTGAGTGGGATGTAGATGGATTGGGTATTGCAAGAAATGCGAACCATGGTGGTGTCTCCCGAGGTTCACAAAACTGGCTCTTGGTTTTTCCAGATTACGAGATGGTCATTGCTTTCAGTGCTAATCTAAAAACCAAAGAGTTCCACCACTTTGGTATGTTGTACGAAGATATTTTGAGGGAATTTGGACAGGTCGTCGATATAAATCGTTAAGATGGAAATACCTAATAAATATGAGGTATAACTTTACCTAAAGATTGCCTTGATTTGTTCTTCCTTAATAAAGCCAGAGTCGCTATTTAAGGAACAGCATTCATCTTGTTAGCTTTCAGTCGTCGCCATCAGCATCACGTATGCGTTGTAGGCGCTCTTCCTCTTCTTCCATTGCGGCTTTGATTTCCAAAATGACGGCATCGACATCGGCAGGGCGGGTATCGATTTCAACGATGCCGGTTAGTTTGGTGTCGGGTGTTAGTTCGCCGTCTTCAAATAGACTCCATATTTCTGCAGCATAGGGGCCCTCTAGCAAATCAGGTGCAAATTGGCCGTAGTAATTGGTCATGTTACGCACATCGCGCTCTAGCATAGCTTTCGCATTGTTGTTCCCTGTAGCGTTTACCGCTTGTGGCAAGTCTATAATCACTGGGCCATGTTCATCCACCAATACGTTGAACTCCGACAAGTCGCCGTGAATGATGCCGGCACACAACATGCGGATCACGTCTTGCAGCACTGTGGCGTGGTCATGCCGTGCTTGCTTTGGGCTGAGCGTTACATCGTTTAAACGCGGGGCTGCATAACCGTCTTGATCGGTTATCAATTCCATGAGTAGAACGCCATTGAAGCAACCATATGGCTCGGGTACTCGCACACCTGCGTCTGCTAGTTTGTACAAGGCATCTACTTCTGCGGTTTGCCAGACTTCCTCTTGCTGCTCACGGCCATAACTGGAGCCTTTCTCCATGGCTCTACCACGTCGACTGTTGCGCACCTTACGCCCCTCACGATATAGCACGGCTTTCTTGAAACTGCGTTTTGTTGCTTCTTTATAGACTTTGGCGCAACGCACCTCTGAGCCGCATGCCACGGTATACACAGTGGCTTCTTTACCACTCATTAACTGACTCAGTACTTGGTCGATTATCCCGTCTTCAATTAACGGTAGTAGTCGTTTGGGCGTTTTCATTGCGCGTTTGTAGTTCCGTTGTACAAGAGTATTTGCATAGAAATAGGGGGCATTGAGGAAGCGCATGTACACATAAACTGAAATTATATCAGGGTCGACATCTGGTTCTCCCCCGATATGACAGAGACCTAGAAAAGAGTAGATAATCTACTAAAGAGAGGTGAGTCATGTCGAGAAGAAGATATCCCCCCGAGTATAAACGGGATGCAGTACAACTGGTTCAACAGTCCACATCGAGCGTTAAAGAGATCGCAGATAACCTTGGCTTGAACGTCAATATGCTCAGGCGCTGGGTGAAAGAATTGAATTAGCCCAACAAGAAAGCGTTCCCGGGTCACGGTACTGCGCGAGATGAAGAGATCACTCGTCTGCGTAAAGAACTGCTTCAAGTGAAACAGGAACGAGATTTTTTGCGAGAAGCGGCAGCGTACTTCGCCAAGGCACCCAAGTGAGGTACCAGGTGATAGAGCGTTGCCGCGACAGTTTTCCAGTCAATAGAATGTGCCGGTTACTCAAGGTCTCTTCCAGTGGATATTACGCCTGGCGGAAACGGCCACCAAGTGCTCGCACAGTGGCGAATCAACGCTTAGTCAAGAAGATTCGACACCTACACGATGAAAGCCAAGGTGTGATGGGTAGCCCTCGCATGTGGGAAGAGCTTCAGTATCAAGGTGAACGCTGTGGCCTCAATCGTGTGGCACGCCTGATGAAACAACACAATATTGTGGGCATCCCATCCAGACAACAATGGAAAAGACGACGATCGAGCCAGCGCCCGAATCATGTCCGTAATCATTTGGAGAGAGATTTTACGGCCAAACAACCCGGTACTCGATGGGTGACCGATATCACCTACATCCGTACGGGTGAAGGTTGGCTGTATCTGACTGTCGTCGTTGATTTGTATTGTGGCAGTGTGATCGGCTGGTCCATGAGCCATCGCATGGATAAACAGCTGGTGATACAAGCAGTACTCATGGCGTTGTGGCAGAAGAAGAACAAGTTGCCCGTTATATTACATTCTGATCGAGGCTCACAATTTACCAGTCACGAGTATCAGCAGTTCTTGTCAGGTCATAACATCACCTGCAGCATGAGCGCTGTCGGCAGCTGTTATGACAATGCGGCGGCAGAAAGCTTCTTTGGCCTACTCAAACGCGAACGCGTTAATAGAAAACACTATCTCACGCGTGCTGATGCCAGAGCTGATGTGTTCGATTATATTGAAATGTTCTACAACAAACGAAAAAGGCGTAAGCTAGAAAATGTTCGTCAAAGTACTCTTAACTGAGTCTCCGCTGTATCGGGGGAGAACCAAAGTACGTAAACAAAATTAAATGAAGAGCGAGTTTTTTTTCTATTCATAAGGGTTGTTAATCGTCTTACATACGTTTGAGCTAAATCTAATTGAGTATGTTCGTGGATGTTTTTCGATGAGTTATTTAATCATTACTATATGTATAAAAATGAGCTGAACATCGCAGATAGAGCAGGCTGATGCTTCAAGTGCTGTGTTAATGCGAACTATTCGATTTGGTTGCTATCTGGTGAACATCAGTCTGAATTTATGTATTTTAAAATCAGCTTTAGAAAATTAAAGGTGTCAGAGTCCTTGAATATTTTGGGGGTCTTCAAGAGCAGGTGGTATGTATCACTCTGTTTATAGTTTACGTATCTCTTATAATTACTAAGATGCTTGACGTTTGCTCGCCTGGAATTCGTCGTAGGTGCCTTCATAAGCCAGCATTTTGTTGTCTTTTATTTCCAGTATGTGGCTGGCAAGGGTAGATACAAACTCGCGGTCATGACTAACAAAAATCAAGGTGCCTTCATACACTTTCAAGGCGTTGTTTAGTGCTTCTATGGCTTCCATATCCATGTGATTGGTAGGCTCATCTAAAATCAACACATTGGTGTCTTGCATCATGAGCTTGCCAAACAAGAGACGATTTTTTTCACCACCCGAGCAGAGTTTGGCTTTCTTTTTAAAGTCATCTTTAGTAAACAGAAGTCTACCCAATAAGCCGAGTACCTTCAGGTCATCATGCTTGGGTGTACGCCACTGCATCATCCAGTCAAACAATGTCAGGTCGTTGTCAAAATCTGTTGTGTTGTCTTGTGGGCAGTAACCAATGGCTGCATTTTCAGACCATTTGAAACTGCCGCTGTTTGGCGTGAGCTGATCGGTCAGGCAGCGTAGAAAGGTCGTTTTACCAGTACCATTATCGCCTAGCACAGCCCAGCGTGTGCCAGCACTCATGATGACATCTTTAGTTGTAAACAAGGTGTCTCCATCAAAGCCGTGTGACAGGTTTTCAAGCACCACTGCATTACGATGTAATTTTTTATGCTGGGTAAACTGGATTTTTGGTGTCTTTCTGCTCGATGGCTTAACTTCATCCAGCTTGATTTTTTCCATCTTTTTAGCACGAGAACTCGCTTGCTTCGCCTTGGAGGCATTCGCGCCGAAGCGATTTACAAAGTCTTGTAGCTCTGCAATTTCAGCACTCTTCCTGGCGTTTCCTGTCAGTAATTGTTCGCGTTTCAGGCTGGCGGCAGCTTGGTACGCTTCATAATTACCCGGGTAGATTCTCAGTTCACCATAGTCAATATCGGCCATGTGAGTACAGACTGAATTTAGAAAGTGTCTGTCATGCGAGATAATGATCATTGTGCAGGTGCGTTTATTCAACTCGCGGCCAAGCCAGTTAATGGTATCGATATCCAGGTTGTTGGTCGGCTCATCCAGCAACAAGATGTCCGGGTTGGCGAACAAGGCTTGTGCCAACAACACCCGCAGTTTTCGGCCCGGCGCTACTTGACTCATTAAACCGAAATGCAGCGATTCTTCAATGCCGGCATTGAGCAAAATATCACCGGCGCGACTTTCTGCGGTGTAGCCATCCATCTCGGCAAATTCAGCCTCCAGATTGCCGACTTTAATGCCATCGGCTTCTGACATCTCGAGTAAGGCATAAATTCGTTCCCGCTCACACTTGACCGCCCACAATTCCCGGTCACCCATGATCACCGCATCAATGACACTGTGGTCTTCGAATGCGAACTGATCCTGACTCAAGATACCCAGTTTGGCACCAGGCACAATCGATACATTACCCGAGCTTGGCGCTAACTCGCCGCTCATGATCTTCATTAAGGTCGATTTACCACAGCCATTGGCACCGATTAACCCGTAGCGGCTACCTTTATCAAATTTAGCTGAAATGTTTTCAAACAATGGCTCTGAGCCAAATTGCATGGTGATGTTTGCTGTGGAGATCACGTTCGGGTCCGCAGGGGTAGAAAAATCAGCAGCGGATTCTACCTACTAATTGTTTTTTAGTATACCCAAGGCCACAAAAAGGCCAAAAACCCAAGGTGATCACTAAAAGCCGAGCCCGATCACATTATTTCCAAGCATCTTTACAATTGACCCGGCTATTTAAAACCGGCATTTCTTATAATTTGATCCGCACAGGATATGAGTCATATGGTTTGTTTCTTGGTCTAACTAGTCAGTACTAACAGAGTTTATGAAAAACCGTAATCTTAAAACCCTTTTTTTGCTTGCTTGTCTTTTTGTTTCTTCGCAAGCAATTGCGGCACTAGATTATGTCGATGCCGATTTTGTGTCTATTGATGATAGTACTTCGACGGCTAATGAATTCAAGGCAACTTTCGAGGTGGAAGTCGGAGGTGTCAAAGTTGCGGATGGGGAAATTGTAGCCAACAACTTTACCGGGGTTTTTGTAAATCAGGGGCAGAGGTTTGCTGCAACTACTATCTCAGGCAATCAGTTGATCAGGTTGACCTTAGATACAAACGCCCGCCCAGCTGGGCTGGATCCAGTCTCAACCGCAGATGTCATCTTTACCATAACACCGCTTACCGGTTACGGAAGCGTTGGTCTCACATTAAGCTCAAGTGGCTCTACATGGGCCGTAGATAATATTAAAAACCTAACGTTCACTGGAACCTCTGCAACTATCCAGGATGATGAGGCTGTAGTTGACATGATCAGTGGCGTGGATCCACTTACTGGGCCGGTTGCCTTTTCAAGTGGATCGGATATTGATTTTATTGTCGGAAATTGGGATCACGGAAGTAGCGGATTTTTAAACGCTACCCATAGTCAAAATTGGAGTTTCGATGCTGTCAATGGCTTATCTACCAGTTTCACCTATGAAACTGGAGAGGCAGGAACAATTGCCAGGGAGCGATTGGTCTGGGGGGTAGAGATAGAAGAGGTAGTTGACATGAAAATAACCAAGTCAGTCGATGATCCTTCTCCGGATATTGGAAGCACCGTGACCTTTACATTGATGATTGAAAATGTTGGTGTTACTGATGCTAGTGATGTTGTCGTTACCGATATTATACCGGCAGGATTCACTTACGTGCCGGGATCAATAGCCGGTGCCGACGCCCGCGATGAAACATCGCCAACGGGTAGCGGTTTAAGTTGGACTATTAATGATTTTAACGTCGGAGATCCAGCTGTGAGCGTAACCTTCGATGCCTTAGTCAATCCGTTATAGCAAAAGTTACAGGTCAGAGCCGTTTATATTTTTGCATTCGCTTAATGCTAGGCTAAACTCAAGCCAATAGAAAAGCTGAGATCTAACGATGAACAAATTCTACCTGTTTTTAATCCTGTTTTTTTGCTCAAACCTGTACGCCTCAGAAGAACCGTTTTCAATTGACTACGAACTTAAGAACTCTCCACAGCCTGATAGTACACAAACAAAGGCGTTCACCACTATTCTTATGCCGTACAGCTCAGTTGAGATCCCTGGCTACAAAGAAAACGACCAGATCGGCAGCATTGAAATATTGCTAACACCAATCTCGGAAAACAAAGTATTGGTAAGCAACACTTTCACTATTGAAGGAAAAGAATATAAACCAGAAATGACCGTAGTCTTAGGCGAAGAGGCTTCATTCACAGCAGAGAACATCTCCTTAGCCATCACAGTCTCACCCTATGTTTCGGAAGGTGAATAACTGGGCGAGTAGTTAAAGTGTTGGGTCTCATTAATTCTCGGAATAAACGAAGGAATAAATTTTGAATTATTTACTACTCTCTGCGGGTTTGTTAGCTCTAGCTGTAGGTGTTATTCATTCGATTCTTGGTGAAGTTCTTGTTTTTAATAAGCTAAGAAATAATTCACTTGTCCCGATAATCTCACCACCACCTCTTCAAGAAAGGAATGTCCGTATTTTATGGGCAACCTGGCATCTTGCCAGCTTTTTTGGTTTCGCGATGGGCGCAATATTAATCCACTTTGCAATAACTGCTCAGGCACCAGCTTTCATTATTCAATGTATTGCATTTTCTATGTTATGCGGGAGTATATTGGTGTTTTATGCAACCAGAGCTAAACACCCTGGCTGGATAGGTCTTTTACTGGTTGCCATGCTTTGTTGGTTAGCTTGATATCAATGAAATAACAGTTGATGGCGGTGACGAAAATTCGTCAATAAACAGCTTGACCTCAACCATACTAGAGGTTTTAAGATGGCTCCGTTGGCTAAATAATATATATGGAGTTAAAGATGCAAGAATCAATCGCTATATTTATGTCAAGATTTCACCTTGTACTTAAGCACTGATTAAACCGGGTAAAAGGACACATGAGAATACTGACGAATATATGTTCAGATGACGTACAACAAAGCTCAGCATTTTATGTAGAGCTCCTCGCTTTTAAAGTTAAGTACGATAGTGACTGGTATGTGCAGCTTTGTTCGCCGGATGATTCGCAAATTGAGTACGGAATTATTCAACGTGACCACGATTTAGTGCCTGAAGAATATCAAAATACGCCAACAGGAATGTATGTCACTTTTGTTGTAGATGATGTTGATGGGGTTTATAAAAAAGCTCTGGAAATGAAAGTGACAATAGTGGAAACACCGCGTAACGAGTTTTATGGTCAACGGAGATTTCTGGCTAAAGATCCTAACGGATGCTTAATTGATATCTGTTCGCCATGGGAAGCTGAGTAATGTTGCAAAAGAGGCAATCCAAGCACATCAAGTATTACCTGGTAAAGATACACAGGCTAATTTAATCTTATGCAATATACTCGAACCGGAATGGTGCTTTGCACAGAGAATTATAGCGATTGCGTTTCATTCTATACGGAAGTCATGGAGCTACCTGTTCTTCATATTCTAGATGATGAACATTCAAAACTAACGACTCTGGGTTTTGGCAGTGGCACCTATTTGATGATTGAAACTGGTGGTGAAGCAAATACACTGGGTAAGCCTATTACCCGGAACCCGGTTTGGTTGAGGTTTAACGTTGAGAATATTGATGCTTCGGTTAGTCTTCTTGAAGACAAGGGTATAGTTGTTAATGTAAGAAGGGAGGTGTGGGGAACCATCGCTGACTTTTTAGACCCGGATGGTAATAGGTGTTCATTGCGAGAAGAATCTACTTTTGGCTAAACCAGCTTGTAGAGTAATAAATGGAAAACCGATAGCGCACGGCTCAGCTTTATAAGTCGTACCGTACTAGCCTTTCTTTTTCTGGAGGAGAAATAATATGCATAAATATTCGTTAATCTACCCTATGCTCGCAATGGTTCTGCTTACCTTTTCAGTATTTGTCAGGTTATTCCTGACGCGACTCAAATCAGTAAAGGCTGGCACCACAAAATTCTCGTACTTCGAAATATACCAAGGCAAAGCGGAGCCTGATTCCGCTATTAAATTGGCGCGCCATTTTGCTAATTTGTTTGAGACACCTGTACTATTCTATGTCGCCTGCCTGGCAGCGATGACTACCAATGCCACTGGTTTGCCATTTCTAGTATTAGCTTGGCTCTATGTGGTGGCTAGAATGGTACACGCCTATATTCATACAGGCGATAACCATTTGATGTCTAGAATTCGTGTCTATTTCTTAAGCTGGGCTGTACTGCTTGCAATGTGGATTCTTCTTTCAGTTCGTGTCGCAATTTTGAACTAATGTTGATCTTGCCTCGCATAGGTCAACACATCAGTATATGCAGTTGAACATACAACGCTTGGAGGAAGTTTTTGAATAAAGTGCAACTACAAGAATATAGCGATGCATGGAATGAGCATGATATAGATAAGATCATGAGTTTTATGACCGAGGATTGTGTTTTTGAACCCGGTGGCGGACCGGAACGATATGGCATACGTTTTGAAGGTGCTAAAGCAGTGCGTGAAAGATGTATTGAAGTGTGGACTGATATCCCGGATGTTCAGTTTACCAATGGCATTCATTTTACAGAAGGTGACCATGGTTGTTCCGAGTGGACAATTACAGGCACTCATCGGGATGGTTCTAAACTCGAAGTTGATGGGTGTGATTTGTTTACTTTTGAAAATGGTAAAATAAAATCAAAGAGATCCTATATTAAAAACAGGCAGAAACTGTCTGTGGATAATCACTGAAAAATCACAGGAGTATTAATGAAATTACTGGCTAATCTTTTCACTCTTTTTGTTGCAGTAAGCCATGTTGGAATTTTAGTGTTGGAGATGTTCTTTTGGAACCATCCGGTTGGACAGAAAATATTTTCTATGACGCCAGAAGTAGCTGAGTCTTCCGCAGTACTTGCAATGAATCAGGGGCTTTATAATGGATTTCTTGCGGCTGGTTTGTTCTGGGGTTTATTGAGAGATCGAAATGATATTAAAATATTCTTTCTGTGCTGCATTGTAATAGCAGGTATATTTGGTGCTATTACAGCAAAGACAAGTATTCTATTCACACAAGGACTGCCAGCTCTAATCGCACTGATTTTGGTTTTGATGAGCTCGCGTAAAATGGCTGGGTCTCCCGAAAATGAGTAGCAGGGAATATCTAAGTCACTACGTTGGGATGCTGAAGCAGTTATGAATACTACATTGAGAATTATTGGTGCACTCGGGATAGTTTTATTTGGGGTTCTGATCTCAGTGACATTTTTGTCGCCTGAGAGGATTGAGCAATCGGCCAAAAGTTTTGTGCAATACAAGATTGAAAAGGAAGTTCGCGAAACACAAGAAACTATAACTGAATCTTCAGCTGCTCAGGCTGCGTTAAGTGTCGCAGAAAAGTTGGGCTTCGAAAAAGACCGGATTGAGTCAAACCTGGAAAATGATTTGCCCAATAAAATAGCAAGCGTTATCGCTGCTATGTGTGGCTATGATTGTGAGAAAAAGAAAATCGTGGCGGAATCAATCGCTACTGGTTACATGGATAGAATAAAAAACATCAAGGTGGCTGAAAGTACTTTGAGCGATATTATCAAGGGTAGGTACCTTGAAATAGTGGGTAATCTAAAGCTTGATCTGAGAATATTTTTGGGCTCCAACCTGGTGATGTTTATTATTCTTCTGGCTGTGTCATTCGCCAAGCCAAAAGCGGTGCAGCATTTATTCCTGCCAGGACTTTTGTTGCTGGTTGCAACAGTTATCTCTTCTATGATTTATATCTTTGGTCAAGATTGGTTTTATACTATTATTTATAATGACTATATGGGGTTTGGATATCTGGCCTATATCGGAGTTATATTCGGGTTCTTGCTAGATATAATCTTTAACAAAGCCAGAGTCACAACGGAAATTATAAACGCTATAGCTAACGCCCTTGGTTCTGCATTGTCAGTCGTGCCGTGTTAGTCAAAGGTAACCCTTAACGCTTCAGATCATATCGCTCTGTATAGAGGTGTTTATGCATTCTCTATTAATGAATATTATCGATACGTTAATTGAATCTTAAAGGTGTTATGCGAAGCGTTTCATATTCAATCAAATGATTATCATTCCATGTGCCCAGCTGGAATAATTCTCTTTAGTATGAGATGAGCAGTGATATAGTGTGAGCAGTTTTTATTTGTATGGATTTCTAATTATTAATGACGGTTTCAGCTTGTGCTTGAGACTTTTGATTTACAGTGATCTCGGGTAATAATAATTCAATAACGATGTGCTCTACCTCATGAGTAGGCTCAATATAGGTCTTTGTATACTTGCTCTGGTTTTCGGGGCTTTATACATTTTCAACCCTACGGGCACGGCAACGTATGATCCAAGAGCTAGAATGCTTGGTTATAATATTTACAGCATCCCTGGAAACAGTATGAGTCCAACTATTTCTAAAGGTAATTATGTAATAGTCAAAACATCTGCATACGCGAGAAAAATCCCCGATAGAAAAGACATTGTTGTATTTAAACGACCTGATGTTGATGTGGAGTTTGTGAAAAGGCTAATAGCAAACGAAGGTGAGTTAATAGAGATTATCGATACGGTTGTTTATATTGACGGTGTGAAACTTAGTGAAAGTTACATTGCCGCTGATGATTTATTTCCACCACGCCGATTAATGGATGTGAAGTTTGAAATCCCTGCGGGACACTTTTTTGTGTTGGGTGATAATCGGGGAAACAGCCTTGATAGCAGGCAGTTTGGCGCGGTTCCGTACTCGAACCTGATTGGCGAAGTTACGAAAATTATTGACTAGATAAGAATAAGTAAGGAGTAGACAAGGTTATGATAGAAGCACAAGAACTTTCCGATCGATTTGAAATTCAGGATTTACTGGCAAATTATTGTCATGCGATCGACACTCAGAACTTTAATGCTTTAGATGAAATTTTTACTGAAGACGCAATTGTTGATTACACTGCTGTGGGTGGCGCAAAAGGAAATCTTGAAGAAACCAAAGCCTACCTGAAAGTGGCTTTAGAAAAATTCTCTGGAATGCAGCACATGTTGGGGCTGCCACAGATCA
>CALISW010000114.1 GCA_938041655.1 uncultured Thiotrichales bacterium
GTTAATTGAAGGTTGCAAAATGGCGCGTAAAATATTTTCTACAACGGCGTTCGCTCCGTATGTCGAAGGCGAAACAGTGCCCGGTGATGATGTGCTGGATGATGCTGCCTTGGAGCAGTTTCTACGCGAAAACGTTTTTGGTGGCAATCATCTGGTCGGTACTTGCAAGATGGGAGTTGACCAAGACGCCGTAGTAACACCTGAGTTGAATGTTAAAGGCATTACGAATTTACGCGTGGTAGATGCTTCGGTAATGCCTGAAATTATTAGTGCTCACACCAATGCGGCTACCATAATGATTGCTGAAAAAGCCAGTGATCTTATTTTGTCATCGCAGGTCTAAGGTATTAACTCTCAACATCTTCATTCATGCGTTTGAGTTGCTCTCTTAATGGCGCCCAACCCAGCATCGTCAACAAAGCACCTATAACGAGTAGTGCTGGTACAACAATGCTCAGCGATTTTCCTACCGCCATGTCTGACCCAAAATAACTGTCCGTCATGATAGCCACTACCCAGGGGCCACCAGACTGTCCCAGCAAGTTGGCAATTAATAAATAGATAGCGACTAATTGCGCCCGGTATTGCGGCGGTGCCACAGTCGGGATTGCTGCCGGGCCCGAACCGAAAGGTATGGTTCCCAAAAACATGGTTGGTGCCAACATAGCAATCGCCAGTTGCGGGTTGGAAGTGCTTGTGGCAAGTATGGCGCAGGGAACGGCGAGTAATGCCGCAAACGACGCAACCCTGAGATTGGCATCATGTATGCCACGTCGATGAAAAAAGTCGGTCAGGAAGCCGCCTGTTATGACACCTGATGTGCCGCAGAAAAGAAACAAAGTACCTTGTGCTGACCCAATTTCTGCGGCGCTCCAGCCAAAGACTCGCATGAAGTAACTCGGTGTCCAGGCACCCAGTGCGAATTGCGCAGCAGACAAGACCGAGATACCGGCAAACAAAGCGGTAAACAAACGCAGATTTTTCTTACAGTACTGCAAAGCCTGAAAAAAACCATCCCGAAACTCGGCGCTGGCTTGGCGATGTTGATCAAAGTCCTGTCTTACAGGTTCATGAGTAGTAAAGAAGAACCAGAGGGCGGCAGGTATACCTGGGAGCGCACCGATAATAAACGCGGCTTGCCACACTTCCAATTGACCAACGATTGGAAAGATGATGGAGTCCAGACCACTCAGGTATTTGATGATTGCGCCACCAACAATAAGTGCGATCCCCGAGCCAACAAAACTTGATGCGGTAAAGACACTGACCGGTCTGGCAAGTCGTTTGGGTTTGAATAAATCAGCTAACAGAGAGAAACCGGCGGGTGTTAAGACGGCTTCGCCGATACCTACAAATATTCGTGCGATAAACAGTTCAGCATAACTATCGGCCAGACCACAGGCCATCGCAGCAATGGTCCAGGCAATTATGCCTATCGTAATCAACCAGCGTCTGTTTTTAGTATCTGCAAGCCTGCCTAGAGGAATAGCTACAATGGCGTAGAAGATAGCGAAGGCGAAGCCCTGCAATAAGCTGATTTGTGTGTCGGTAATTAATAGATCACTTTTTATTCCATCTACCAGCAGATTGATTATTTGCCGATCAATATAGGCAACCACGCCACAGACCGATAATACGAACACGATATACCAGCCATATCTTTCGCTTGGATTACCTGCGCTTGTTTCATTCATAGTGCCAGCTCTTTTTCGTGTTGTAAGGCGTTTTTGATTTCGTCCAGAATAGTCGGATCATCGATAGTGGGTGGCGTCTCAACATGTTTTTCGTCTGCCAGTTTACTTAATACTGCGCGCAAGATTTTACCGGAACGGGTTTTGGGTAAACGTTCGACTACGATGGCGCGTTTGAAGGTGGCAACGGGGCCGATACTGCTGCGTATCTGTGCCACACATTCGTTAATGACTTGTTGGTGGTCAAGCTCTGAATCTGCTTTAAGGCAAAGAAACCCCAACGGTACTTGACCTTTAAGCTCATCATGCACGCCGGTAACTGCACATTCGGCTACCGCCGGGTGTGTGGCAAGTACTTCTTCGAGAGCGCCCGTTGAAAGGCGGTGACCAGCGACGTTAATAATGTCATCGGTACGAGACATTACATGTAAGTAATTTTGATCATCTATGTAGCCGGCATCACCGGTTTTATAGTAGCCCGGGAAATCCTTAAAATACGTCTCCTGAAAATGCGATTCAGCTTCCCACAAGGTTTGCATCGCGCCCGGACCTAAGGGCAGTTTACAAACGATAGCGCCGACTTCGCCGGTTGCCAGTTCATTGCAGTCGTTATCAACAATTTTAACGTCCCAACCAGGCATAGCTTTGCCTGCAGATCCTGAGCGGGTAGGGAAGAGGTTCTCACCAAATAGATTGGCGCTAATAGCCCAACCGGTTTCGGTTTGCCACCAGTGATCAATTACCGGGATTGATAACTTCTCTGCAGACCATTCCAGCGTGTCCGGGTCGCAACGTTCGCCCGCAAGAAACAATGCGCGTAAGCTGCTGAGGTCATAGTCTTTAGCCATTTTGAGTTCAGAGTCCACACGCTTGATAGCGCGGATTGCGGTTGGCGCTGTGAACAACACGTTGACTTTGTGATTATCAATCACACGCCAAAAAGCGCTGGCATCAGGAGTGCCAACAGGCTTGCCTTCATATAAAACTGTTGTGGCGCCCACCAATAGTGGTGCGTATACAATATAGGAGTGGCCGACAACCCAGCCTATGTCAGAGGCAGCCCAGTACACATCATCTTTGTTGATGTTATAAATATTCTGCATCGACCAGTGCATGGCAACGGCGTGCCCCCCATTGTCACGTACGATACCTTTCGGCTTGCCTGTCGTGCCTGAGGTATACAGGGTATAGAGTGGGTCAGTAGAATTCACTGATAAACACTCAGCGTGGCTCGCACCTTCTATAAACTCATTCCAGTCCTGATCAATCTCTTGATTCAGGTTCGCCTTACACTCATGTCGTTGCCAAACGACCACCTTTCCAGGTGAATGAGAAGATTTTTCGATAGCGGCATCCACCAGGGGCTTGTATTCGATCGTTCTGCCAGGTTCCAGCCCGCAACTGGCGGACAAGATCATTTTTGGTTTAGCCTGGGTAATTCGATTACCAAGTTCATCGGCGGCAAAGCCACCGAACACAACCGAATGAATAGCGCCGATTCGAGCGCAGGCTAGCATCGCCATTACTGCCTGCGGAATCATGGGCATGTAAATCAGCACCCGGTCGCCTTTGGTTATTCCTGATCGTTCTAATGCTCCCGCTAATTGTGCGACCTCGTCTCGGAGATGATTATAGGTGTAGTGTTGTATGGTGTTGGTCATCGCACTGTCATATATCAGTGCGTGATGATCACCCCGACCGGCTTGAATGTGTCGATCAAGTGCGTTATGACAGGTGTTGAATTGTGCTCCGGTAAACCAGGTGCCGGATGGGCGCGTTGTATCGCATACTTTGTCCCACGGGCTTGACCATTCCAGATGGTTAGCAGCAGCAGTCCAAAAAGCATCAGGATCTTTTTGCCACGCTTTGATTACGTCATCATATGACACTACTGCTGCTCTCCTCGTGCATGCAGTGACCATGCTACCATGCATGACAGAAGAGCAGATATACGTCTATGGTATGGCGCTATCACTGAAATGAAATAGCAACCAGACCTGTCTTCCAGCAAGATAAAACAGACTACACAGGAATCGAGAATGGACAACAGACACGAGCAACCATGGTGGAAAGTAGTAACGCCAGATGAGGCGGAATCGTTATGGCAACCACTACCATCGCAAGGGCATGTAGAACTACACTTGACGCCGGATAATATGCCTTATGATGATTTCACTTCCGGAGTGCAAGTCATGCCACCAGGTGGTTATGTACGCGAACACGGGCATACCCGTAATCATGAGCTGGTCTTTATCTATGAAGGTCAGGCACGGGTTGAAATAGATGGCAATGAGTACACCGTAGGACCCGGTAGCACAGTGTTATTTGGTAGGTATGCAACACACGTAATCGAAAATACTGGTGATACTGATTTAAAAATGTTCTGGGTCTTCATGCCGCCCGGCCTTGAGCATTGGCACCGAGGCATAGGCAAGCCACGCAAAGCCGGCGAGCCCATGCCTGAAGCTTTTCCTCGACCTGAGGGCGTAGAAGAATTAATGAAGCAACAGCGTTTTATTCCACCAAAAAATACCAACACATAAATATGCGTATTATGAACAGTAGCGCTGTGGCTGAAGCGTTAAGTCACAGCGATTGTATTGACACACTGGAAGCTGCGATGCATGCCGTGTCACATGGCGGCACCATAATGCCGCTACGTCAGTATATGGATATTCCAGGAGGAGAGGGCAAGTTCACCTTGATGCCCGGTTATCTGGATAACCCAACCTCATTTGGCGTTAAGATAGTCTCTAAATTCCCGCGTGAAGTAGACAGCCCCTTTGGTTCACATGTTGGTGCTGTGGTGGTATTTGATCCCGAGCTGGGCATGCCGTTAGCAATTCTGGATGCCGCCGAGTTAACCGCCATACGCACCGCCTCAGCGAGTGCCTTGGCAACTAAAATTCTAGCGCGTGATGATAGCAGGGTACTTGCGATACTGGGAACAGGTACCGAAGCGTTGCACCATGCCAGAGCGCTGGTTTGTGTGCGAGACATCAATGAAATCCGAATCTGGGGTCGAACCAAAGAGAATGCGGAGAAGCTTGCAGAGATAATACGCACAGAGCTGAAGGTTGATGTAAAAGTAATAAGCGAAGTGAAAGAAGCGGTAAGTGACGCTAACATTGTTTGTACTACCACATCCGCTAAAACACCAGTGCTTAAAGGTAACTGGTTACCAGAAGGTTCTCATGTGAATCTGGTCGGTGCTGCCATACTGTCTGCTGCAGAAGCAGATGTTGATGTCGTCACACGGTCGCGTTTCTTTGTTGACTCCAGAGCGTCAGCAATGGCGCAAGCAGGAGAGTTAAATGCTGCTATTGAGGCAGGACTGGTAGATGAAAAGCATATCCTTGGCGAGATTGGTGAGTTACTAAAAAACCCGGAGAAAGGGCGCACATCAGAAAAAGATATAACGGTGTATAAATCACTGGGTGTGGTTGCCCAGGACCTTGCGGCTGGTTTAAAAGCGTACCAGACGGCGCAAGAATCAAACATAGGACTGGAGTTGGATTGGTAATGACGACAACAACTTTTAGCCAGGCTCTTGCTGGTAACAAAATTTTAATCGCACCCGGTGTGCCAGATACTTTGAGCACCTTGTTAGCTGAACAACTGGGTTTTCAAGCGGTGTTTCTCTCAGGCTCTGCTATGGCGGCAACGCATCTTGGTCTACCAGATATTGGATTAATGACGTCAGAAGAAATTGCCACAGTAATGCGTCAAATACGTGAGCGCTCAAACATGCCCGTCGTGGTTGATGCCGATAGTGGTTTTGGTAATGCCTATGCCGTAGCTAGAACGGTCAGAATGTTTGAACTGGCAGGCGCCAGTGCGGTTCAAATTGAAGATATGGTTAATGACAAGCACCCAACCGAAGTGACCAAGCGACCGGTAATACCGGTGTCAGATATGCTGTCAAAACTGAAAGCAGCATTGGATGCGCGTCATAACGAATCAACCTTTATTAGCGCCCGCACTGATGTGAATGTAACCGAAGGTATTAATGAGACGGTAGACCGAATCGCTGCCTTTGTAGAATGCGGGGTAGATACTGTCTTTGCTGAAGGTTTGAATACAGCTGCTGAGCGCAAACAGATTATCGAAGCTGTGGGTGGAAGAGTCCCTGTTATCTATAACACGGCATGGCCAGCGACAGAAGCACCAGACACTCAGCAGCTGCAAGATGAAGGCTTCGCTGTCTCGTTAGCACCCAAGACCATAGTGGCAGCAATGGTTGCTGGTGTAACAGATGCATTGATAGATCTGAGCAATGCTTCAGGTATCAACACACAACACAAAACGCCAACTAATATTGAAGAAGCCTTGTCATCTAGGGACTATCTGAATAGATATGAGAGATGGTAATAATTACGCACGATCAAAAGGGCCTGTATTAGTAGCGTTTTGTGTACCGCAATAGACACACACTAAAGCACTACTGAGAATTATACGTTTACATGAAGAGCAGTTGCTTTTCTCTTTGCTCAACGCTTTTTTGCCATCTTTCTTGCCGTCCATTAAATCAATGTTATCAACGTATTTTTTTAAATCGGACTCCATTAGCCCGGTGTGATCTCTCAGCAAAGACCAGAAGGCCAGAGTCACCAGTTTTAATTGTTCATGTTTTTGCTCAAGCTCGCGTAATTCATTTTTTAGATCGCTGGTGCGATTCCGACTTTTTTGGTCGACATCAAGATTGTCCAGCCTTTGTTTTCTGACTTGTGACTCTTGAAATAAATCTCTAATAATATCAATCATATTTTCCCTCTTAGATGGCTGTCTAATTGCATTGTTGTTAATCGCGAGAAACGTTAAACTCTTGTTGTGTTGCGTATCTTCTCCCGCATACAACACACACCAAATAATACATTATTATCCTGAATTGGATGAATGATGATCTAAAACACGATGGGGGAGTTGTCATGAAATCATTTTTTGCACTATTTATTAGCTGGGCTGCGTTTAGTCCTGCCTACGCTGAAATTTCAAATGCCGGTTTTGAACAATGGTCTGATGGCCAGCCCGTTGAGTGGACAACGATAGATACTGGTATTGACGTAAACCCCGATGATTCCCAGATAAAAAGTGGTGCACTGTCGGCTCGTGTCACTGTTAATACAGGCAGGCAGTCTGTAACTGATATACGTCAATCAATTTCAATACTCGCCGGAGAGACATACGATATTGAAGTCTCTGTTATGCATACCGAAGGCGGAATACGTGCTCGTTTGTATGTAGACGGTTATAGAGGTTATTCAGATCCTTCGGTCACCTATCAATGGCAAACTCTCACCTATTCATTTACTGCAACAGCTAACACAGTAATCGAAACAGGGTTACGCTTTTACGACACCAGTGGTTTTGATGGATCTGAAGACGTATTCATTGACGACTTTATGCCAGGTCAGGAGTTGCCGCCACCACCACCTGTTATAGATACATGTACTGATGTAAGCATTAGTCTCTTAACAGACCGTTATGCGAGTGAAACCAGTTGGCAGCTGCTTACTTCTGAGTCAGAGCTTGTTCTTGAAGGTTCAGGTTATGCCAATAAAACGCGCTATGAAGACACTGACTGCCTGAATGACGGGACCTACACCTTCATTATTGACGACACTTATGGTGATGGCATCTGTTGTAACTATGGCAGTGGCGAATATGCTATTGAGGTAGAGGGTGAAATCATTGTTAGTGGTGGTGAATTTAATCAGAGTGCCAGCCACTCATTTGTAATTGAAAGCACAACTGTAATCGATGATCTGGTGTTGGGAGAATATTACACAGACGCACAGGGGCTTGCTGGGTACGAACTCAAAACCGCTTTGTATGAAATCATTCGTGGTCATGATTCACAGGGCTACAGCGCATTATGGCGTTTTTACGCTGACGTAGAACTTGATTTTTACTATGAGCAAGATGGCAGCATTCTGGACATTTATTCTGAAAACCCGCTAGCTTCAGAGCCGTATACGTTCTCTTCAATATCAGATCAATGTGGCAGTTATCGAGCAGAAGGGGATTGTTATAACCGCGAACATTCCTTTCCAAGAAACTGGTTTGGCGGTTCAAGAGAGCCAATGAATTCAGACGTGCACCATATTTTTCTCAGCGATGGCTTCGTCAATTCCAAACGAGGTAATTACCCGTATGGTGAAGTGGGGTCACCTGATTTTGTTTCCGAGAATGGTTCATTAGTAGGTAATGCTGATACCAGCACAAATTACAATGCAGTTGTGTTTGAGCCAATTGATGAGTTCAAAGGTGACTTGGCACGGGCGCAGTTTTATATGGCAACGCGCTACGAAAATATTGTAGGGTCATGGGAAGGAAATAGCGACACATCTAATGCAGCACTTGATGGGACCAGTTCAAAAGCGTTTGAAGACTGGTACCTGACTCTCCTGAAGCGTTGGCATCAACAAGATCCTGTAAGCCAAAAAGAATTAGATCGTAACAATGCAGCGTTTCTCTACCAAGGCAATCGCAACCCTTTCATAGATCATCCTGAGCTTGTGTTTATGGTTTGGGGTGTAATATCAGATTAATTTGATCGAATAAACTTCATCTTATCTACATAAGATCCTCACACTCATATTTTATATTTACTGAGTCTATAAAATCTTTGGGGAATTTAGATGAAGAAGGTCCATCAGCTTATCTTAGGTATTTTTCTATTTTTGATGCTAGTTATTTGTACGGATGTGGCATTACGAGGTATGAAGCAAGCAAGAGATTATGAATTAGGCGCGAAAGTGCTGGCCCTTACATGCAGCGATCTGAAAATATATATACCTGCAAGGAATATAAAAGGCAATCAAAGGTTTTATGACACACGATTAGATATTGGGTTCGATAAATGCCTTACCAGAATTAAAGTACACTCAAGCACCGTTAAAGAAAATGGATATGGTGATAAAGATGGGTATGTACATGGTTCTCTCTCAGTGTTAAATCCACAAACACAAAAAAAGATAAAACTATTAGAGGATTTAGCCGCCAAATTTTATGAGGAGAGTCCGGAGCTTCTCGTGAATTATGGAAAGAGTAAGCTGTACCATATGCCTATAGGAGCAAGTACTGACGCTGCTGATTTATTTAGAATGAGCGAAAAAGGTGAGCTTGTTTGGGTTGGACGATGTTTGCATCATCTGCACCCAGATAGCGCATGTCGGATTGTTTTACGTTACTCGCCTTTGGCTTTTATAATATATATAGAAAAAAATAAACAAAGCGCTGAACGTTTTTTGCAAATTCAGTCTGCTATTGAAGACTTCATTACTAATAATGTTAGATTCGAGGGTTTATATGCATGGAACACACAACAATGAGAGATAAATAATTCCTATAGAAACAGATAAGCAATCTTACTCATTCGTGATTTATTGATTTCGATACTGAGATAATGTCCTTAGTGACACATAGCTTACAGACTATTCCGGAGACATAGTTTACACATAACGCATTTGGGAGAGCCCAAATGCCTTGGAAAGAGTGTAAACGTATGGATGAAAGACTGAAGTTTATTGCCCGTCTATTAGACGGAGAAAAGATGGCACCCTTGTGTCGAGAGTTTGGTATTTCTCGAGTGACCGGTTATAAGATCTTTAATCGCTACAAAGAATGCGGTCTGGATGCACTCAACGATCGCAGTCGTCGACCCCATCGTCATGTCAATAAGTTACCGTTTCAGGTCGAACGAACCATTCTGGCAATTAAACGTGAACACCGGTCCTGGGGTGCACCCAAGATACGGGATAAGTTGATTCTCGAATACCCGATGATTAAGCCACCGGCGATTAGCACAGTGCATGCCGTATTGGATCGACATGGGTTGGTGATTCGTCGTAAAAGACGA
>CALISW010000115.1 GCA_938041655.1 uncultured Thiotrichales bacterium
CAGCCTCGACTGCATGCATTCTAAACTATTGGACTTTATTTTCTTTAACAACGCCTGAAAAATTCTGGCGTAGGCGAGGTTGGCATGTTGTTCGTGCGCACTGTTTTGATCCAGTGCGTGAAAAGCGGATGCGAATTCGTTCTGACAACGATGAATAGTAAAGTCGATTAGTTGTTGGTTATTCTCGGGATGCGTTTTTGCTCTGAATGATTCTGCATCGAGATCGTATTTTTTTAGATCACTAATGGGGAGGTAGAGTCGACCGATGTGTAAATCAGAAGCGATTGTTTGCAGCTTTCGGGTTTGGGCAATGGCACGGCCGAGGTGTAACCCAAACTCACTCTTAACCTCTCCGAGAGTATGGCTTACGGCTTGCATCAAGCTGCCTGTGCCAGCATCCAGGTACTGGCACAGGGTCAGGTAATTGGGGTAGCTATCGTAATCCAGATCCATTTTGGCGGCACTGAGTAACTGCTCAAGTAGCGCGGGGTGCTCATTAACGATTAATTGATTGGAAAGCTGCTTAGTTACCGGGTGTCTGGCTTGCTGGTTTTTGAGACGCTCTAATTCTTCAGACCACCAGTGGAGTTTGGTGTAGGCAACGTTTTTGTCCGAGGCGTCTCTGGCAACTGACGAGAGCTGGTGCTGCAGGGCAAACAGGGCGTTGATTTGTGTTAGTTGTTCGGTGGGCAGGCTTGCATAACTATAATGAAAGGCGCTGCCAGGAATGTTGTTTTGTTGGATATGAGCGGCGTGCGACCGCTCTGAGTCGGAGCTCACTTTTGCTCTGCCTGTTCGCTATCCGAAGCATTCTGAATTTTCAGCATTTCAAATTGCTGGGTATTGTCAGCCCATTGCATGGAGTTGTAATCAAAGCCGGCAGCCAGGGTGGGTTTTACTATTTCAAAGTAGGGTGACAGGTCAAAGTCACTGGGTGTGAATAGACTGTGGTGGCGGATGCTATAGATGGTGCGCGCATCATTTTTATCTTTGGGCCAGGTGGACGGGATGATGGGATATTTTACCCGCTGAAAGGCCTGGGCGATCAATGAGGAACAAATGGCGCGCGTAGGATCGCCACTACCTAGCGAGATCATGCGGCGCCTGAAGCGTGCCGGTATCGGTGGTGTGGGTAACAAGTAGCGAGCCAGATCCAGAATATTTCGAGTATCGTAGGCATCGCCCAGATGTTTCATAACGTAACTAATTACTTTGGATTTGTCTTCCGGGCTCATGTTTACAGGTCGGCAAATGCGAGTATTGAAACCGTGGTATTTGGATATAGGTACGCCGACAATACCGCTGCGTATATCTGCCTCGATTAATATTTTCGGGTCGTCGCTGTTTTCTTCCGGGGCGATAATGTTGCCAACACAAATAGCAGCATGCGACCAGGTAGACTGAGTAAGGTATTTAATTGCACCACTGACCCACTGATTGCCTTCCACCAGCAGAATGTCTCCTGGTTGTATGACTTTAGCCAGAGTGTCTACATCGTGTACCGAGAAACGCACATAATCTTTATTCGGCCGGGTCAGGAATTTGACCAGTAATTTGCCGGGAAAATTGATGACTGTGTGGAGCGCTTTCTTGATCATGATAAGTGGTCGAATCAAACCTGTGCGTTATAGCTGATTATACGACAATCTTTTTGCTTTGGACTCGATAATCATCTGCGCAGCCATGCTATGGCATCGTCAGGATTCGTTAGCATCCCATCGGCACCCCAGTTCGAGGGCGTATGAGCGGTTTCGATATAGCCCCATAATGCTGTTAGAGTGGTCATGCCAGCGGCATTACCCGCCTCAATGTCGCGTTGAGCATCGCCCAGGTAGATGCATTGCGCAGGATCCACGTTAGCCGCTTTTGCGGCAGCAAACATCGGGGCTGGATGTGGTTTTCGTTCGGGTAAAGAGTCGCCGCTGAATTGGCATACAATTCGATCCTCTAATCTCAGCTCTTTAAGTAAAGGTTCGGTTAACCAGCCAGGTTTATTGGTTACAATGCCCCACGGAATATTTGCAGTTTCTATCGCGGTAATTAATTTTTCAATTCCGCCGAACAGTTGAGTCTCTTCACAAATGTATTTTGCGTACAACGCCAGAAAGCGTTGAATTCTTCTTTCTCTATCCTCGGTATCTTGTTCCAATCCAAATGCAAGATTCACAAGGCCGAGTGAGCCATCCGAAACCACATTTCGGGCTTGTTCCAGGTCCGGATGTAATTGTTGTTCTTCATCGCATAAGCGCAGCAAGGCACCCACCATATCCGGCGCGGTATCTACCAGGGTCCCATCCAGGTCGAAAAAAACGGCGGCGGTTTTATTCGTCATCTTTACGTGCACATAGAAGGTAGTTCACATCAATATCTCGTGGGTCGAGTGAGTAAGTCTGTTGCAAAGGGTGATAACGAATGCCGGTTATATCCAATGACTGCAGCTGGTTGGCTCTGAGCGCTCGATCCAGTTCTGAGGGTTTGATGAATTTTTCATACTCATGAGTACCGGCAGGTACCAGTTGTAAAGCGTACTCGGCACCGACAATAGCCATTAGAAAAGATTTCAGGTTTCTATTTAAGGTTGATAAAAATACAAGGCCGCCAGGTTTCACCAGTTGGGAGCAGGCGTGCACAACGCTGGCTGGGTCCGGTACGTGTTCCAGCATTTCCATACAGGTAACCACATCGTAACTGGCAGAGTGATTGGTAGCAAAGTCTTCGGCGGTGGACAATTGGTAGTCAATATCTAGATTTTGTTCCAGTGCATGGCTTTTAGCGATTTTGATCACGCCTTCAGCCATGTCTATTGCGCTAACCTTGGCTCCTTGTTGTGCCAGACTTTCACTTAGAATACCGCCGCCGCAGCCAATATCTAGCACACTTTTATCAGTTAGCTGCCCGGCGTGACTGTTAATAAAATTCAGGCGTAATGGGTTGATAGCATGTAACGGTTTGAATTCGCCTTTCGGATCCCACCAGTTTTGGGCAATGGCATCGAATTTTTCTAGTTCGCTTTGATCAATGTTGCTCATGTAAAAGATGCCTGCGCAGTTATTATTTTTTCGCGCCAATGTCGTGCACGAGCTAGCAGGTCGTCTTCATCGAGCGTAGTGAGTTTGCGGTCTCGCAGTAGTTGTTTGCCGGCAACCCATACATCTCGAATTGATTCTCTTGAGGCGCTATAAATCAAGTGTGATAGTGAGTCGTTGACCGGGCTTGCTTCAATGGTGTTGAGGTCCATGGCGACAATATCGGCACTCATACCAGCTTCCAGTGTGCCGCAATGATCGCTCAGGTCCAGTGCTTTGGCAGCATTGGTGGTGGCCATCGCCAATGCTTGTTGCGCATTGACTGCAGTTGCATCGCGATTACAGGTTTTGGCGGTGAAAGCTGCGCTCCGCATTTCGGACAGCATGTTCAAATCGTTATTACTGGCTGAGCCATCGGTACCGAGTGCGACATTAATACCTTGGTCCATGAGACTGGCAACATCGCAAATGCCACTGGCCAACTTATGATTGGATTCAGGACAATGAATGATATTGGCATTTCGCTTGGCTACTTCTTCGATATCTTCCTCGGAGAATTGGGTCATATGCACAGCGATCAAATACGGGTTGACCAAGCCGCTGTCTTTTAGGATTTCCAGAGGCCTCATGCCGTATTGTGCGACGACCTGTTTAACTTCCGCTGCGGTTTCTTGTACATGGATATGAACGCGCTTCTCCAGCTCGTCACTCAGGGTAGATACTTTGCGCAATGTTTCCGGTGCGACTGTATAAGTTGAATGAGGCGCTAGTGCTGTGCGTAACAATGATTCATTTTTAAGCTCGTCTGCCAGTAATAAACCTTTTTCGATGTAAGCGGAAGCATCGTCAGCCCATACAGAAGGGAACTCAAGTATGGGTAAGCCTATTACAGCTCGCAGGCCGGCTTGCTTGGCACATGCAGCGATTATGTTAGGAAAGAAATACATGTCACTAAAGCAGGTGGTGCCACTGCGGATCATTTCTGCCAGCGCCAGATTACAACCGTCTTTTATGAATTCCTCACTCATCAAGGCGCCTTCCAGTGGCCAAATATGTTGATTGAGCCAGGTTTCCAGATCGAGATCATCGGCAACACCTTTGAGTAAACTCATTGGGCTGTGCGTATGTGCGTTAATGAGACCCGGGAAGAGCAGGTGTTGATCGCAGTTAAGTCGACTGTCAGATTCTATGTGTTGGCATTCACTGCTTGGATGAATACCGCTGATCTTTCCATTTTCAATCAGGATTGAATGGTCATGTAGAGGTTTTTGTTCCGGTCTGCAAAGTATCTGTTGAGCATCCAGAATCAGATCCGCTCGAGCGGGTAGTTTGTTTTTACTCATGAGCTAATTATAGCGGCTTGTGGTTGATTGCCCAGATTAATTCTATGCGTTTTTTACAGGCAAAAAAAAGCCCCGCATCGCGGGGCTTTTTTTAGAGCTTGTAGCTTAGTTGTTGACGATTTTGTAACCGGCAACATCTATCTCAACACGACGGTTTTGAGCACGGCCTTCAGCAGTAGCGTTATCTGCTACTGGTTGGCTCTCACCCATGCCTATTGCGCTAAGGGTACCAGCGTCCATACCGTTGTTGACCATGTAGTCGCGAACAGCTGAAGCACGACGCTCAGACAATGCCTGGTTGTAGTCGTCATTACCGCGGCTATCAGCGTGACCGCTAACTGTAACGCTATCGATCTTGTCGAAAGTAGCCAGTTGACTAATTACGTTGTCGATCGCAGCACGACCAGCAGCTGTAAGATCAGCGCTGTTAGTAGCAAACAGTGTTTGGCCACCAAGCGTCAGACGCTCGTTAGTAGCTTGTACTGGTGCAGGGGCCGGAGCAGGTGCAGGTGCAACTGGTACGGGCTCAGGAGCTGGTGCTGGAGCTGGTGCTGGAGCCGGTGCTGGAGCTGGTGCGTTACATGCACAACCCGTAAGCACAAGAACCATGGCAGCCAAGGCGACAGCAGTTAACTTAGATGTCCATTTTTTCATGACTATTCTCGCTTATGTTGGTTATCAATTAATCAGTTTATTTGCGGTTCCACAGTATATATATCCCCCTAGAATTCGCAAATCCAAATGCATAGTAAAACAAATCCTGGGAAAAATCATCAGGCGATCTTTTATTGCCCGTTTCTAAAGGCTTTTAAGTGCTTTATAGGGCTTATTTATCTGTCTTGTAGGCATCCCACATGGTAAAATTTACGGTTGTTATCGTAGCGATATAGTGAGTGTATAGATGGCGGATTTTGCCAAAGAATTACTTACCGTAAATCTTGAAGACGAGATGCGGCAGTCGTATCTCGATTATGCCATGAGCGTTATTGTCGGTCGTGCTTTGCCCGACGTCAGAGACGGTCTGAAGCCAGTGCATCGTCGCATTCTCTACTCCATGAATGAGAGCAGTAATGTCTGGAACAGACCGTATGTAAAATGTGCTCGCGTCATCGGTGATGTGTTGGGTAAATACCATCCTCATGGTGACACTGCTGCTTATGACGCGCTGGTGAGAATGGCGCAGGATTTCTCCATGCGCTATATGCTGGTAGACGGTCAGGGTAACTTTGGTTCGATTGATGGTGACTCACCGGCGGCCTATCGATACACAGAGTGTCGCATGACCAAGCTGGCCTCCGAAATTCTGGCCGATATCGACAAGGAAACCGTTGATTTCCAGCCTAACTACGACGGTAAAGAAGAAGAGCCCGTGGTATTGCCTACCAGAGTACCTACGCTACTGGTGAATGGCTCATCCGGTATAGCTGTTGGTATGGCGACCAATATCCCGCCACATAACCTTGGTGAAGTTATCGATGCCACCATCGCTTTAATTGACGATGCCGATATATCTATCGAAGGTCTGATTGAGCACTTGCCCGGGCCTGACTTTCCTACCGCCGCCACGATTAATGGTGCGCAGGGTATTCGAGATGCTTACAAGACGGGGCGTGGTCGTATCTATGTGCGCGCGAAAACGCATATTGAGACCAATGATAAGAATGGTAAAGAATCCATCATCGTCACTGAATTGCCTTATCAGGTGAATAAAGCTCGCTTGCTGGAAAAGATAGCCGAGCTGGTTAAAGAAAAGAAAGTAGAAGGTATTACCGAGTTACGTGATGAGTCTGATAAAGACGGCATGCGTATGGTGATTGAGCTGCGTCGCGGCGAGGTCTCAGAAGTTATCCTGAATAACCTATATAAGCAGACATCATTACAAAATGTCTTTGGTATCAATATGGTTGCCTTGGTTGATGGTCAGCCACGCTTGTTGAATCTCAAGGAGATTCTTGAATGTTTTGTCGGTCATCGACGCGAAGTGGTTACCCGACGCACGGTCTACGAATTACGTAAAGCCCGTGCGCGTGCTCACGTCTTGGAAGGTTTGGCGGTAGCGCTTGCCAATATTGACGAGGTGATCGAGCTGATTAAGGGTTCTGCAAACCCTGCTGAGGCTAAAGCTGGCCTGATCAGTCGTGCCTGGAAAGCGGGTGTCGTGAATGAGTTGTTAGAACGATCTGGTTCTGAAGCCTCACGCCCGGAAGGTTTGGAAGACCAGTATGGCTTGAAAAAAGATGGCTACTATCTTTCTGAAGTTCAGGCTCAGGCGATTCTAGACTTGCGCTTGCATCGCCTCACCGGTCTTGAGAAAGACAAGATCGTTGATGAGTACCGTGGCTTGATTGGTGAAATTGATGGTTTCCTCGAGATCTTGGGTAGCCCTGAAATTCTGATGAATTTAATCCGCGAGGAATTGCTCGAGGTTAGGGAAAAGTATCAGGATGAGCGTCGTACCGAGATTAAGGAGACCCGTCTTGACCTTACTCTGGAAGATCTGATTACTGAAGAAGATGTTGTCGTGACACTCTCTCATGCTGGCTATGCGAAATTACAGCCGTTGAGCGAGTACCATGCGCAAAAACGAGGCGGAAAAGGTAAGGCAGCGGCGAAAGTTAAAGATGAAGACTTTATTGAGAAGTTGTTTGTGGCTAGTACTCACGACACCATCTTGTGTTTCTCAAGCAAGGGGAAAGTATATTGGTTGAAGGTTTACGAGATTCCAATTGCCACCCGTATTGCGCGTGGTCGACCGATTATTAACTTGTTACCGCTCGATGAAGACGAGCATATCCAGGCGATTCTACCGATCCGTGAATTTACAGAAGATCACTACATCTTTATGGCGACCTCGAACGGTCGGGTCAAGAAAACCGCCTTAACCGATTTCTCAAGACCTCGCGCTAACGGCATCATTGCGCTGGATTTACGCGAAGGTAACAGTCTCATTGATGTGTCGGTAACAAACGGCAGTCAGGAGATCATGTTGTTTAGTAGCTCCGGTAAGGTTATCCGCTTTGCAGAAGATAAAGTGCGCCCCATGGGTCGTACTGCAGCCGGTGTTAAAGGCATTAAGCTCGCCGATGAGCACAGTGTCATCGGTGCGGCCGTAGTCGATACCAATGATGAAGACAAAGTTCTGTTAGCTACCGAAAATGGTTTTGGTAAACGTACTCGTTTGGTTGATTTCCCAACCAAGAATCGCGCCGGTCAGGGCGTTATCGGCATACAGGTTTCCGAGCGCAATGGTCCGTTGGTTGGCGCAGCGATTGTGCAAGACTCCGATGAAGCGATGCTCATTACTACCGGCGGTACGCTGGTGCGCATGGCGGTGAGCGATATTTCAGTCATTGGTCGTAATACCCAGGGTGTGACTCTCATAAGACTTACTAAAGATGAAAAATTAATCGAGCTTGAGTCTATCGATGTACTGGATGCATCTGATGACGATGCTACAAGCGACTCTTCCGAAGAAGAGTAGAAATACCAACAAGTTTTAAGTAAGTAAGGAAACAAATGGACACTGTAATTAATTTCAGCGCCGGGCCTGCAATGCTTCCCGCTGATGTATTGGCGCGTGCCAAAGAAGAGCTCTCTGCATGGGGCGATAGCGGCATGTCGGTGATGGAAATGAGTCACCGTGGTAAAGACTTTATGGCGATTGCCGAAAAGGCTGAGGCCGATTTACGCGAGCTGATGGGTATTAGTGAGAGTTACAAAGTACTGTTTTTGCAGGGCGGTGCCAGCTCACAGTTTTCTATGGTGCCAATTAATCTTTCGCAAGGACAGCCAGCCAGCTATATCAACACCGGTGCCTGGTCCAAGAAGGCTATCGCCGAAGCGACCCGTATTTGTGAAGTGAATGTGGTCGCCAGTACTGAAGATCAGAATTTCACTTGTATACCACTACAAAAAGAAATTAGCGTGGATGAAGGCTCGTGTTATTTACACTACACGCCCAATGAGACGATTGGTGGCGTAGAGTTTAATTATGTGCCAGAAGCGGGTGATGTGCCTCTGGTTGCGGATATGTCTTCAACTATATTGTCGCGTCCCATAGATGTTGAAAAATATGGTGTGATCTATGCTGGTGCGCAAAAGAATATTGGTCCGGCTGGTTTAACTATTGTCATTATTCGTGATGATTTGCTTGGCCTCGCTCCAACCGACACACCGTCAATGTTTAATTACGATGTGCACGCGAAATCCGGCTCTATGTTTAATACGCCGCCAGCCTACACCTGGTATATCGCCGGTCTGGTTTTTGAGTGGTTGAAAGAGAAGGGTGGTCTGGTGGAAATGGCGACGATTAATCGTCGCAAGTCATCTAAACTCTATACCGCTATCGATGCTTCAGACTTTTATCAAAACCCCGTACGAGCCGACAGTCGTTCGTGGATGAATATTCCCTTTACACTGGCTAATCCGGATCTCGATAGTGAGTTTTTAAAGCAGGCTGAAGCTGAGCATATGCACTATCTCAAAGGCCATCGCTCGGTCGGTGGTATGCGCGCCAGTATTTATAACGCCATGCCGGAGGAGTCGGTCGACAAACTGATTGAGTTTATGGCTGAGTTTGAGCGTACCAACGGATAAGCAATGTCAAAAATACAAATAAAAACATTGAGTAACATTGCTCCTGCCGGGCTGGAGCGTTTCCCGGTGGCAGAGTATGAAATTTCAAGTGAACTGGAAAGCCCCAACGCACTACTGCTACGTTCAACCAATATGCATGATATGGATGTGCCTGATTCCGTGCTGGCTATCGGCCGCGCTGGTGCCGGCGTGAACAATATCCCGCTGCAGAAAATGGCGGCGCAGGGTATTCCTGTTTTCAATGCCCCGGGCGCCAACGCCAACGCGGTCAAGGAGTTGGTGATTGCCGGTATGTTACTGGCGGCACGTAATATTCCTCAAGCCTGGTTATTTGGGAACGCTATTGATGCCAAGTCTGAGCAATTTAATGTTGAGGTCGAAAATGGCAAGAAAGCTTTTAAAGGGTTTGAGTTGCCAGGTAAAACACTGGGTGTAATCGGGCTGGGTGCCATTGGCGCCAGTGTGGCGAACACGGCATTGGATCTTGGTATGAATGTGGTTGGTTATGACCCGGGCATCACCGTCAAGAGTGCATGGCAGTTGTCATCGCGCGTCAAGCAAGCCAAAAATGTAGATGATTTGCTCGATCGGTCAGACATGGTCACTGTGCATGTACCCTTAATCGATGCTACGCGAGGCATGATCAATGCATCGCGCCTGAAGATCATGCGTGACGGTGCGGTGATTCTGAATTTTTCACGCGCCGGTATTATTGAAGACGAGGCTGTTTTAGCAGCGATCGATTCAGGAAAAATCCACGCTTATGTGTGTGATTTTCCATCGCCCGAGTTGCAGCATAAAGCGGGTGTGATCGCCTTACCGCATCTCGGTGCTTCTACAGCCGAGGCTGAAGATAATTGCGCCATCATGGTGGCTGATCAAATTCGTGCCTATATAGAAGATGGCAAAATAACCAACTCGGTGAATTTCCCGGAAGTAGAGTTAGCGCGTAAAGGGGCGGCCCGAATTGCGGTAATCAATCAGAACCAGCCGGATATGATTTCTAGTATTTCGCAAGTATTGGGAGCGGCTGGTGTAAATATTGAACATCTGGTGAATGAGTCAAAAGACGAGATTGCTTATACCTTGATCGATGTTAGTAAATCGGTGACAGATGAACAAATTTCTGCAATAGAAGCGGTCGATGGTGTGATCCGCGTACGCGTACTCTAGAGGTTAGTGAATGGCATCTGAACAGGACAAGTTGCTCGCGATCAGGGATCGGATTGATGCTATTGATACCCAAATACAGGAGTTGATCAACGCCCGTGCCGATTGTGCTAAAGACGTTGCGGTAGTCAAGCAGGAATCGGGTGATGATACGTTGTTCTACCGCCCAGAGCGCGAGTCCGCGGTACTGCAACGTGTGTTGGAGCGTAACGAAGGGCCATTGGCAGATGAGGAAATGGCCAGGCTGTT
The DNA here is from genome assembly GCA_938041655.1 of uncultured Thiotrichales bacterium. Lineage (GTDB taxonomy): Bacteria > Pseudomonadota > Gammaproteobacteria > CAZUMV01 > CAZUMV01 > CALIRD01. Next base: position 10,385 of record CALISW010000115.1, read on the forward strand.
TCGCGAGATCATGTCGGCCTGTCTGGCGTTGGAGCAGCCGCTTAAAGTAGCCTATCTAGGCCCGGAAGGTACCTTCACTCAGTCTGCTGCGTTGAAACATTTTGGAGAGTCGATCAAAGCTTTTCCATGTTCAGATATTAATGAGGTTTTTCGTGAGGTTGAGGCGCGTAACTGTTCCTATGGCGTAGTACCAATTGAAAATTCTACAGAAGGAGTTGTTAACTACACGCTCGATAGTTTAATGCAATCTACCTTGCGTATTTGTGGCGAGGTTGAAATACGCATACATCAATGTTTGCTGTCGAATGAAGCAGAGTTTGCTGAGATTTCAAAAATATACTCACACCCGCAATCATTGGCGCAATGCCGTAGTTGGTTGGACAAACATATTCCTCTGGCAGAAAGGATTTCAGTGAGCAGCAATGCTGAAGCTGCCCGACGTATCACACAAAGCCCTGGAGCCGCGGCAATTGCAGCGGAAGCCGCTAGCAAGGTGTATAACTTGCCAATCGTGCATCGGAACATCGAAGACAACCCGGACAACATTACTCGTTTTCTTATTATCGGCGATCATTTTGTACCGACTTCACCGGCAGATAAAACCACCTTGTTAGTGTCGGCGAGTAACCGCTCCGGTGCTTTGTACAAATTACTAAAATCTTTTGCCGATCATGACATCAGCTTATCCAGAATCGAGTCGCGACCGTCTAAATCAATCAACTGGGACTATGTGTTCTTTTTGGATATTGAAGGGCATGAGCAGTCCGATTCAGTACAAAACGCGCTCAAACAACTGCGTGAATCTACTGACATGGTGAAAATACTTGGTTCTTATCCCCGCGCAGTGCTCTAACCATGATTAATAAACTTACGCTGATTGGTGCAGGTCTGATTGGTGGTTCTTTGTCCTTGTCACTCAAGCAGGCGGGTTATGTAAGTAGCGTGGTTGCCTATGATACCGACCAGGAAAACGCACAAACAGCATTAGCCCTGGGTGTAGCGGATGAAGTCAGTGAAGATTTAGAGCATGCTATTGAAGGCGCAGATGTTGTAGTTATTGCGGTGCCGGTTGGCGCGGTAGAGGCTGTCGCTAAATCATTAGTAAGTTTGTTGAGACCGGAGATGGTGTTAACAGATGTTGGTAGCGTCAAAGGCGGAGTAATTGAGGCGATTAAGTCTGCGTTTGGTGAGCTGCCAGAAAATTTTGTACCAGCGCACCCTATTGCCGGTACAGAAAAAAGTGGTGCAGCGGCTGCTTTTAATAGTTTGTTTAACAACAAGCGCATCATGCTCACCCCTACCGAAACCACCTCGAGCGATGCATTGGCAACAGTCAAAAATATGTGGCAAGCCGCGGGTGGTAAAGTAGAGACGCTCTCGGTTGCCAAGCATGACGCGATTTTTGCCGCAACCAGTCATTTGCCGCACCTGCTGGCCTATTCAATGGTTAATGCACTCACCAGTATTGATATGTCCGAAGAGATATTCACTTATGCAGCTGGTGGCCTGCATGACTTCACGCGGATTGCTTCGAGTAATCCGGTGATGTGGCGAGATGTCTGTTTGCATAACCGTGAACAATTACTTTCCGTAATTGACGTGTTTGAAAAAGATCTCGACCAGATTCGCGAAGCCATCGATCGTGGCGATGGAGACTACCTGTTTGAGCGTTTTAGTCAGGCCAAGAAAACCCGTGATACTCATGAGCCAGTGAAAAAATAATACAGATCTATGGCCGAGCTAGTAAATATTCAATCAAGTAATGTTAGTAACCCTTTAAAGGGTGAGGTTCGTGTGCCCGGCGATAAGTCTATTTCCCATCGTTCGATTATCTTTGGTTCAATTGCTAAAGGAGTTACCAAGGTCAGCGGTTTTTTAAATGGCGAAGATTGTCTGGCGACTGCCAGAGCGTTTCGAGATATGGGTGTAAAGATCACCGAAACCGGATCGAATCAGCTCGAGATTGACGGCGTTGGTATGCATGGTTTACGTGCTCCTGAACAAACTATGGATATCGGTAACTCGGGAACCTCGATTCGTTTGCTTAGCGGTATATTGGCTGGACAAGAGTTCAGTTCCAGTTTGAGTGGGGATGTTTCTTTAAATAAGCGCCCCATGAACCGCATCATCAATCCTTTGCGTTTGATGGGTGCCGATATATCAGGCACTGACAAAAACACCGCACCACTAGCTATTAATGCGAGCACAAAACTTACCGGGATAGATTACCAATTACCGATGGCTAGTGCGCAGGTGAAATCTGCAGTATTACTGGCGGGCATGTATGCGTCAGGCACCACCTCGGTCACTGAGCCGGCGGTAACCCGGGATCATACAGAACGTATGTTGGTCAGTTTTGGCTACGATATTCAAACTGTTGATAACAGGTTTGCGCTCGAAGGCGGCGGGCGTTTACAGGCAACTTCAATTGACGTACCGGCGGATATATCCAGTGCAGCATTTCTCATGGTCGCTGCCAGCATTGTGCCCGGTTCCGATATATTGCTTGAACACGTTGGGGTTAACCCGACCCGCACCGGTGTGATTGATATTCTGAAATTGATGGGCGCCGATATTACGCTGGAAAATTCTCGCATGGTCGGGGCTGAGCCGGTTGCCGACATTCGCGTCAAGTCCGCACCGCTGCAGGGTATTGATATTCCGCCGGCACTGGTGCCGCTGGCGATTGATGAGTTTCCGGTAATTTTTGTGGCAGCCTCGTGTGCCAAAGGCCAGACCCGATTAACTGAAGCCGCCGAGCTAAGGGTTAAAGAGAGCGATCGACTGCAAGTGATGTCAGATGGGTTGAATGCTTGTGGTATTGAGTCGCAAACAACCCCGGACGGCATTGTAATCGAAGGTGGGAAGTTCAGTGGCGGGCAAGTTAATAGCTGTCATGATCACCGTATCGCCATGGCATTTGCGGTGGCTGGTTTGCAAACTGATAATGTTATAACAATTGAAGACTGTGCCAATGTCACTACTTCTTTTCCCGGCTTTGTTGAGTTGGCTAACCAGCTAGGTTTTGCCCTCGAGTTAAGTAGCTCATGACTGGCTTTGTGCCGGTGGTTACTATTGATGGACCTGGTGGTTCAGGCAAAGGCACCATTGCCCGATTACTCGCGACCAAGTTAGGCTGGAACTTACTTGATAGCGGTGCCATCTATCGACTGGCGGCAATGGCAGCAATGGAGCGCGGCATAGACCCGGTCGATACGCCTGATTTGATTGCATGTTGCGAGCAGCTGAATGTCGTGTTTCAGCAAAACGAGGCCGGGGGTGAGCAGATACTGTTGGATGATGAGGATGTATCGTTATTACTACGTGATGAGGCAACCGGTGAGGCAGCTTCAAAAATTGCAGTAATTCCTGCCGTTCGCGAGGCTTTGCTAGCCCGTCAACGCCAATTTTGCCAGCCTCCTGGATTGGTGGCAGATGGCAGGGATATGGGCACTGTGGTCTTTCCAGAGGCTCCGTGTAAGATATTTCTTACGGCAAGTCTGCAAGAACGGGCAAAAAGACGACATAAGCAGTTGAAAGCACAGGGAAATGGCATTAGTATTGACGCCCTTTTTCGGGACATGGCCAAAAGAGACGAACGCGATGCGAATCGCAAGGTATCTCCACTACGGCCAGCTACTGATGCAGTGACGGTGGATTGTTCAACTTTATCCATCGACGAGGTACTCAGCAGTGTGCTGAAAATTGTACAACAACAGGTGGCGCTCTAATTTTGGAGTGCTGGTGATTAACTTAACAATTGATGCTCTGTTCAGAGTGTCCACAGGTTTTTTTCATGTCTGAAAGTTTTGCAGAATTATTCGAAGAGTCGCTAACGCAAACAGAAATGCGTCCAGGCTCCATTATTAATGGCACCGTTATCGAGATACGTCGCGATATGGTCGTTGTTAGTGCCGGTCTCAAGTCGGAAGGTGTTATCCCGATTGATCAATTTACCAGCCTCTCCGGTGAGCTCGAAGTAGCCACGGGAGACATAGTCGAGGTTGCGCTGGATACCGTTGAAGACGGTTATGGCGAAACTAGGCTCTCAAGAGAAAAAGCCGTTCGAGCTCGTGTTTGGAAGACGCTTGAAAAAGCGTATGAAGATAGCGAAGTCGTTACCGGTGTTATCACGGGTAAAGTCAAAGGTGGCTTCACAGTTGAACTGGGCAGCGTGCGTGCCTTCTTGCCAGGTTCACTGGTCGATGTTCGCCCGGTGCGCGATACTGCCTACCTGGAAGGTAAAGAACTTGAATTCAAACTGATTAAACTTGATCAGGCTCGTAACAACGTGGTTGTTTCACGTCGTGCCATCGTTGAGCAAGAGTTCAGCGAAGAGCGTCAGGAGTTGCTTGATAACCTGGAAGAGGGTGCTGAAGTTAAAGGTATCGTTAAGAACCTCACGGACTACGGTGCGTTTCTGGATCTTGGCGGAATCGACGGCCTGCTCCATATTACGGACATGGCATGGAAGCGTGTACGTCATCCATCCGAAGTGGTCGAGATCGGACAGGAAATTGATGTAAAAGTCCTTAAGTTTGATAAAGAGCGTAACCGCGTTTCTCTGGGCCTCAAGCAGTTGGGTGATGATCCTTGGGAAGATTTGATTCGTCGTTATCCTGAAACCTCACGTTTGTTCGGTGCGGTAACCAATATCACTGACTACGGTTGCTTCGTTGAAATTGAGGACGGTGTTGAAGGTCTGGTACACGTTTCAGAAATGGACTGGACTAACAAGAACGTTAATCCTAATAAAGTCGTACATGTTGGTCAGGAGTGTGAAGTCATGATCCTGGACGTTGATGTCGAACGTCGTCGTATCTCCTTGGGCATGAAGCAATGCCAGGCTAATCCATGGGAAGACTTCTCAGCGACACACAACAAAGGCGATCTGGTTAAAGGTCAAATCAAGTCGATTACCGACTTTGGTATCTTTGTTGGTCTTGACGGCGGCATCGATGGTTTGGTGCATTTGTCTGACGTTTCATGGTCATTGCCTGGTGAAGAAGCAGTGCGCGACTTCAAGAAGGGTGACGAGATTGAAGCGATCGTCTTAGCGGTTGATCCCGAGCGTGAGCGTATCTCGCTAGGTATCAAGCAGATGGATACTGATCCATTCTCAACCTTCATGGCTGAAAACCCGCGTGGTTCAATAATTACCGGTGAAGTAATCGAAGTTGATGCGCGTAGCGCCACGATTAATTTGGCTGAAGGAATTGATGGTATCCTTAAGGCATCTGAAATCTCACGCGATCGTGTTGATGATGTATCGACCGTGCTCAAGGTTGGCGAGTCAGTGGAAGCTAAATTTACTGGCATAGATCGCAAGACCCGTCAGATCACCTTGTCGATCAAGGCGAAAGACTATGAAGAAGAAGCTGAGGTTATGGAGGGCTACACCAATCAGGAGTCTACCTCTACACCAATGCAGGCGATGTTGCAGAATCTGAAAAGTAAGATCACAGATAGCGGCGAAGAAGAGTAATTGCAGTATCATGTCAGGGGCTGGTCAGGCCAGCCCCGTCATCTAACCAGGTACAGTGAATGACTAAATCTGATCTAATAGAAATTTTAGCGAGTAAACAGGCGCATTTACCGCCGAAAGATATACAGCTCACGGTTAAGATTTTTCTTGAGCAAATGAGCGAAACCCTGTCTCAGGGTGAACGTATTGAAATCCGAGGGTTTGGTAGTTTTTCCTTGCACTATCGTTCGCCACGCACTGGCCGCAATCCTAAAACGGGTGAGTCAGTACAACTAAGTGGCAAAAGTGTGCCGCACTTCAAGCCCGGTAAGGATTTGCGTGCCAGAATACTCACCTCATTAGGAACACCCATCAGGGAGTAAAGACATGAAGTCGATTCTGTATATCCTGCTTATTATTGTACTGGCGATCTTCGCCGTGACTTTCACAATGTACAATCAAGGCGATGTGGCACTTGATTTCATTTTCTTTGAAGGCGAATTCAAAATTGCTTTGGTAATTCTGGCGAGCGTTTTGTTCGGGTTGTTTCTGGGCTGGATTGCTGGCGTGATTCCCTCATTGGGCAAGGGCCGCCAGTTACGCAAGGTCCAGAAGAAATTACAAAACACAGAAAAAGAAGTGGAGAACCTTCGCAAAGCGCCGATTACGGACGAGCCCTAAGTGGATTTTGTTCCGTGGTTGCTACTCCCGGTAGCAGCTGCAGCTGGATGGTGGTCTGCACACAGAGCATCAAAAAAAAATAATACCAATACTACCCCCGAGCTCAATGATCAATATGTGCGCGGTCTAAACTATCTCTTAAACGAACAGCCCGACAAGGCGATCGAGGCATTGATCAATGTCGTCGATACCGACCACGAAACTGTTAATACTCATCTGGTACTGGGTGCCTTGTTTCGGCGTCGCGGTGAGATTGAGCGTGCCATCAGAATCCATCAAAACGTAATTGCCAGACCCACCTTGACTACTGAGCAACGCGAAACTGCGATGCTGGAGCTGGGTACAGATTACCTTAAGGCAGGCGTGCTCGACCGAGCAGAAAATATCTTTCGAAAGCTGGCTAACAAGCAGTCTCAAAACAAGCGTGTTTACCAGCGCTTACAGGAAATCTATGAGCAGGAAAAAGACTGGCAACAAGCTATTGCAGTTACTGAAAAATTAAACCGCCTGGGTGATAAAACACAAGCAAGCCGGATTGCCCAATATCATTGTGAGGTTGCTGAGACCTCGCTGAATAAGAAAAATCTGTCCGATGCAAAGAAAGCGATCAAGTCGGCACTCAAATACGATGAGCGTTGTTTTCGGGCGCATCTGTTATCAGGTGATGTGCATGTTGCACAACAAGATTTCAGCAAAGCAGAGCAGGCATACCAGAAAGTGTTTCAGATTAACCGTGGCTTCGCACCGATAGCCTATGATCGAATGTTTACCATGTATGCTACACAGAACAAGCTGGATGATTTGTTGCAAGATCTGGAGGCACACGATCTAGAGACTAATGCAGCAGCTCGTTATACTCAGCTGCGTGCTTACACTATGCTGCAGAATGAGCGTGCCGTGCGTGATTTTTTACATGCCGAGTTGGCGCGGAAAAATGCTTCACCCATATTGGTCAAGCGTTACCTTGAGTTAATGCGTGAGAGTACCGATGGAGACGTGCAGCAAACTTTTGCGACTTTGCATGAATTGCTGGATGTAGAATTGGCGAATTATCGCTCGTTTCGCTGTACCAGCTGTGGCTATGATACGAACACTTTATTCTGGAACTGTCCTACCTGTCGAAAGTGGGGCACCTCCAAGCCGAATCGTTTTATGAGTATTGAATATGGACAGGACCTCGACTGATGTCACACGACCCTAAAATTATAGTTGCTCTGGATTTTCCGACTGCTGCTGAAGTGATCGCACAGGCTGAACAACTTGAGCCTTCTCTTTGCCGGGTCAAAGTAGGCTTTGAGTCGTTCTTGCATGGCGGGCCGGCTCTGGTTGATGAATTAATGGAGCTCGGTTTCGAGGTGTTTCTGGATTTGAAATTTCATGATATCCCGAACACCGTGGCCAAAGCCTGTGCCGCTGCTGCCAATTTAGGGGTGTGGATGATCAACTTGCATGCCATTGGCGGGACAGAGATGATTGCAGCCGCACGAACAGCAATTGATGCTCAGGATCATCGGCCGCATTTGTTAGCGGTGACGGTATTAACCTCGACTGATCAAGGCCAACATGAGGCGCTGGGTTTTACCAACACGATAGCAGAGCAAGTTTCGATACTGGCAGCAGCTGCCAAGGACAATGGTGCTGACGGGGTGGTGTGTTCAGCCGCAGAAGCACCGCTCTTGAGAAAAGAGCATGCGGATGATTTTCTATTAGTCACGCCTGGTATCAGGCCAGAAGGTTCAGATGCCAATGACCAGAAACGTGTAGTCACACCGGCCGCGGCTATCGCCAATGGCAGCAATTATCTTGTGATTGGCCGGCCGATCACACAGGCCGCCAATCCTGTTAAGGTTTTAGAGTCGATACAGGTCACACTATCCTGATTACAGCTTGGATGATGTAATCAGCTCGCTTATTATTGCCACAGTTCAAAAACACCAAAGGATTGAACAATGCCACAACCATTAACGAAAGCTGTATTTCCAGTAGCCGGGATGGGTACCCGATTTTTGCCCGCTACCAAGGCAAACCCAAAGGAAATGTTAACAGTGGTAGACAAGCCTCTGATTCAATATGCCGCTGAAGAAGCGATTTCAGCCGGCATAACGGAATTGATTTTTGTTATCGGTCGTACCAAGCGCGCGATACCTGATCATTTTGATAAGGCCTATGAACTTGAAGTAGAGCTCGAGCAAAAAGGCAAAACAAAAATGCTGGAGATGGTGCGTAGTATTATTCCGAGCAACGTTAACTGCATTTATGTTCGTCAGGCAGATGCACTTGGTCTTGGACACGCGGTTAATTGTGCTCGTCCAATAGTGGGTGATGACCCATTCGCTGTGATACTGGCAGATGATTTGATTATGCCGAATGGCAAAACCTGTCTGCAGGAAATGGTCGAGGTCTATAACTACCATGGTTGCAGTGTCCTTGGTGGCGAACGTGTGCCTATGGAAGACACTCAAAAATACGGAGTGGTTGACGGTGAAGAAACCGGTGACCGATTGTTCAACGTTAATGGCGTGGTTGAGAAACCGGATCCCAAGGATGCACCTTCCAATTTATCCATTGTTGGTCGCTACATATTAACCCCGCATATTTTCGATTTATTGAACAAGAACAAGAAGGGTGCCGGTGGCGAAATTCAGCTGACTGACGCTATCGCAGAGTTGCTGCAACAGGAGCGTGTGTTAGCCTATGAGTTCACTGGTAAGCGTCATGATTGTGGTGACAAGCTTGGATATCTAAAGGCAAATGTTGAGTATGCGCTGGAGCATGGCGAGCTGGGTGAAGGATTTCGTGATTACCTGAAAACGCTGGAACTCTGATATTCCCCTCGGAATTCAGTCCGTAGTCATTATTTACCCGATAAAGAGCCTGAAAATGGCTCTTTTCTTTGTTTGACGTAGCCTTTACACGTGTATATTATTCTCGCCCTTACGGGGTATAGCGCAGTCTGGTAGCGCGCCTGCTTTGGGAGCAGGATGTCGGGAGTTCGAATCTCTCTACCCCGACCAGATC
>CALISW010000116.1 GCA_938041655.1 uncultured Thiotrichales bacterium
ACCCGATCTGGCCAGCGCCGGCATCGTCGTCTCAGGTGGTCGCGGTGTAGGTAGTGAAGAGAACTTCAAAATTATCGAAGCGCTTGCTGACAAACTCGGCGCCGCGGTAGGTGCATCACGTGCTGCCGTTGATTCCGGTTATGCTCCCAATGATCATCAGGTCGGCCAAACCGGTAAAGTGGTTGCCCCTGAGCTGTATATCGCGATTGGTATTTCCGGCGCGATACAACATTTGGCGGGCATGAAAGACAGCAAGGTAATTGTCGCGATTAATAAAGATGAAGAAGCACCCATCTTTGAAGTATCGGATTATGGCCTGGTAGCTGACCTGTTTGATGCTGTTCCGGAAATGACCAGCGCGCTCTAAGCGCAACCATATAACACCAATGTCATCAGAAATCGTTCTCGACGCCCTGCATGAGCGTCGGGAACGTGTCTTTCTGATATTGGCTGGATTCTTCCTGTGCGCGATGACCTTACTCAATGTCATCGGCCTTACCCGTTTTGTACAACTCGGTCCGCTGGCAGTAGCTGTGGGTGTCTTACCTTACCCACTTACCTTTCTTTGTACCGATCTAATCTCGGAACTGTATGGCAAGCGACGAGCCAATTTTCTGGTCACCGTTGGCTTGATACTCAATGGCTTCATTTTACTGGTGATGTGGATAGGACAAGCATTACCGGCAGCAGACCCGGCAGCTCCATGGCAGGTACTGGAATTAGCAGAGAGTGTATTCCTGCCTAATGGAGACCAGAAGCAAGGTTCGGTCGAGTTGTTTAGTCTCATGTATGCCTGTACTTCAGGCGCGGTGGTAGCCTCAATGATTGCCTATGTGGCCGCACAATATTGCGATGTACACCTGTTTCATTTCTGGAAAAAACTCACCAAAGGCAAACACCTGTGGCTACGTAATAATTTCAGTACACTGGTCAGTCAGGCAGTTGATTCATTCATTGTAATTACGGTAACGTTTGGCGCAGCCTTCATGCGTGGCGAGCAAACCCTGGTGGTTCTACTCGGATTGATGTGGTACAACTACGCCTTCAAAATGCTATCTGCCATGGCGGATACTTTACCGCTATATTTTCTAGTCGGTAAATTACGTAGTTATCTGGAAATACCTGACATTACTACCGAGAATACTTGAACACCCAGACCCACCTCTTACTAGCCTCAGCCTTACTGGCTAAAAATGGTAAAACACACCGTCACCGAAATCTGATAATTGTCCTGGGAGCTTTAACTCCCGATATTTTGATTTTTGCGATGGCCGGCCTGGCTGGTATTCAAGGCGTAGCTGGCGAGGTTGTCTGGGGTGAATGGTACTTCAACCCACCCTGGCAAACCTGGATTGATATTTCTAACTCTATACCCCTGTATATTTTTATCGGCTTATGCTGTCTAGTTATCACCAGAAATAAGAAACATCGAAAACTAGTGTTATTGTTTGTGGCTGCTTCACTGATACATATTCTGTTAGATATACCGGTACATGTTGATGACGGTCACGCACATTTTTGGCCCATGACCGACTGGCGCTACAACTCAGCTATATCGTATTGGGACCCAAAACATTACGGCGTCATCGTAAGCCTGTTCGAAGCGGCCTTCGGTTTAATCCTGATCCGAATACTTTGGAAGCGCTTAATCAACAAACCTGATGTATCAGTCATCAGACCCACTCTGGCTCTATTCGGCCTTTTGTACTTACTAGTGCCTGTATTTTATCTGGTGATGCTCTCAGACTGACTCAGGGTCAGGCATTTCAATGTGCGTAATACAGATTTTATTACCATCCAGGTCACGAAAATACGCCGCATAAAACCCCTCGCTACGCTCTCCGGGAGACCCCTCATCCGCACCACCCAACTCAATTGCCATGTCATGCATTTTATCGACAATCTCACGGTTTTCTGCACTTAGCGCCACCATGGAACCATTACTGATCGTTGCCTTATGCTCATCAAAAGGGGTCATCAAACAAAACATCGGTTGGTCCTGTGCAACCGCCCAGGCAAAACCTCGGTCAAATTCCATTACTCGTTTGGCGCCGAGCAATCCAAGTATGTGATCGTAAAACTGGCTGGACTCGTTTAGAAAATTTGTACCGACTGTAGTATATGAAATCATGTGTTTATATCCTCAATTTGGCATAGAGAAGCTTGCTAATAATTGCTTAGCGTATACCCTATTCTATAGTTATTAACATGCATAAGGTTAGCTACATGCCAAACATTCGCGTAGGTCTCATCTGCCAGCTTGATGCGAGTGACCCAAATAGTTTCAGCGGCACACCTTATAGTGCGATGCAGGAGCTGCGTAAAGCCGGCGTCGATGTGGTCGACCTCAGCCTTAAACATGTGCCACCCGGAAAACTTTCAATACTGCAGAAAATATTTAGAAAACTAAAATATATTTGTACTGAAAAATACATCATCATCCGAGAAAAGCTAAATCCGGCTTACTCGTACCAACACATGCTTGCTAATGCAAAGTCATTCAGCATCGCTACCCAAGAAAAAATCGACTCAAGCGATGTGGATGTACTACTCGCCATGTGCTCTTGCTCGATTTTATATCAGCTCGACACTGATCTTCCCGTTGTCTACGCAACAGATATCACCAGTAAATTGATCAACGAAACCTATGGTGAGTACAAAGAAAAATCAGATCACTATAAGCAAGCAACTATGGTCATCGAACAAGACGCATTATCACGCTGTAGTTTTTTCTTGCCAGCTGCTGAAGCGACCGCCAAATCAGGCATCAATGACTTCAAATTAACTAAAGAACAAGTAAAGGTGGTTGAGTTCGGAGCACATGTTGTACCAACCTCGGTTCAACCCAACCCCGATACTCCTACCAAAAACCGAATTGAATTATGCCTGGTAGCCGCAGACCCTATTCGTAAACGGCTCGACTTTTGTATTGAAGTTATCGAGCATCTGGCAACCCTCGGCTGGAATAGCAGCTTGAACTATATTGGGCCTGAACACTCGCTCACAGCAAACAAGCGCGTCAACTGGCTTGGCCGTCTACTACTCAGTAATCCCGAGGACCGGATAACACACCAACAAACATTAGCCCAAAGCCACTGGTTCTTATTACCTTCTCTAGCGGAAGCCTACGGTATTGCACCTTGTGAGGCGGCACACTTTGCCAGACCGAGTGCAGTCAGCAATGTAGGCGGCTTGCCGACCGTAATTAAAGACGAGGTCACTGGCCTGGTGTTTGATAAAACCGCATCAGCAGTAGAATACGCCGAAAAAATATCTGCTTTTAGTTTGAGTGATTATGAAAGCCTGTCCAACGCAGCCGCAAAACGTGCCAAACAAGCACTCTCATGGCCAGCATGGGCAGCTCGCACAAAAGAGGTCATACAGAGCTGTCTATAGCTTCTATTTTGCAAGAGCCTGCATTGCAGTCTCGAGGCCTTTGATTGTTAAGGGATACATCTGCTCTTCCAGCTGTTTTCGAATCAAAGCAGTAGAATGCGAATGATGCCAGTAATTTTCTGGCTCGGGATTTAACCATACCACCTTGTCAAAGTGATTCAAGATGCGCTGCATCCACGCGGCACCTGACTCCTCATTATAATATTCAACACTACCACCAGCGTGTGTGACTTCGTATGGGGACATGGAAGCATCACCAATGAAGATAACTTTATAATCAGAAGTGTATGTGCGAATCACGTCGAGGGTATTGGTCTTTTCTTCGTGTCGGCGGACATTGTTCTTCCACACATAATCGTAGATGTAATTATGAAAGTAGAAATACTCAAGATGCTTGAACTCTGTCCGTGTTGCTGAAAACAGTTCTTCACAGACTTTGACGTGTGGACTCATTGAACCACCAACATCAAAAAACAGTAGCACTTTGACGGCATTGTGCTTTTCTGGAACCAGCTTGATATCCAGTAAGCCGGCATTCTTCGCGGTCGAACTTATCGTATCATCCAGGTCCAGTTGATCCGCTGCACCCTCGCGCGCGAACTTGCGCAGCCGACGTAAGGCCACCTTCATATTGCGAGTTCCCAGCTCTATCGAATCGTCCAGATTTTTATAGTGGCGTTCATCCCAGACCTTCACGGCACTTTTGCCGCCACCTTCACCACCCACCCTTATGCCTTCGGGGTTATAACCAGAATTTCCAAATGGCGATGTTCCGCCAGTGCCAATCCATTTATTACCGCCTTCGTGTCTTTCTTTTTGTTCTTCCAGACGTTTTTTAAATTCTTCGATTAATTTTTCAAGTCCACCCAGCGATTCTATTTTTGCTTTTTCTTCATCACTGAGCTGTTTTAAGAACTCACTGCGAATCCAGTCATCAGGAATCATCGCTTCCATCAAACCTTCGAGCGTATCCAACCCTTTACTAAATGCAGCGAAAGCTCGATCGTAACGATCAAAGTATTTTTCATCTTTAACCAGAATAGTTCGTGCCAGATGATAAAACTGCTCAGTATCGGAAAAGACCAGATGTTGATCGAGCGCATTCAACAAGTCCTTATGCTCGCCGATGGTAACCGGCACTCCATATTCCTTCAGCGTATAGAAGAAATTAACCAGCATTAGCGGCTAGCGCCTCGGTGCATAAAAGCAAGCCGTTCCAGTAACTGCACATCTTGCTCGTTCTTGAGCAAAGCACCATACAGGGGTGGAATGGCTTTGCTGTTGTCGCGATTTTGTAAAATATCGGCGGGGATATCATCTGACATTAATAACTTCAACCAGTCCAGCAACTCCGAAGTTGAAGGCTTCTTTTTTAACCCCGGTATCTCGCGTAATTCAAAAAATACTTCCAACGCCTCGCTTACCAGTTTTTTCTGCACATCTGGGTAATGTACTTTTATGATCTCGGACATGGTCTCGCGGTCCGGAAAATTAATGAAGTGGAAAAAACAGCGACGTAAAAACGCATCCGGTAATTCCTTTTCATTGTTGGAGCTAATAACAATTATCGGACGGGTTTTGGCTTTGATGGTCTCGCCTGTCTCATAGACAAAGAACTCCATGCGATCCAGCTCTTGTAATAAATCATTGGGGAATTCGATATCAGCCTTGTCTATTTCATCAATCAGTAACACTGCCTGTTCTTCAGAAGTAAAGGCCTCCCAGAGCTTACCGGGTTTGATGTAATTCGCTATATCGTGGACCTTGTCACCACCCAATTGTGAGTCACGCAAACGTGAAACCGCATCGTACTCATACAAACCCTGCTGCGCTTTGGTGGTGGATTTGATGTGCCACTGAATCAAGGGCTTATCCAAAGCGGCCGCCAACTCCAGCGCCAACATGGTTTTACCGGTGCCAGGCTCGCCTTTAATCAGCAAGGGTTTTTGTAAGGCTATTGCTGCGTTAACAGACATGCTCAAGTCATCGGTTGATATGTAATTTTCAGTGCCTTTAAACGTCATGGTTATTCGCTGTTAATGAAATTCCATGCGATTATACTGATACCACACTTAACAAGTTATAAATTGCATCAATAATTAGCATGTCAGAACTCATTTACATCCCCCTAATATCACTAACGATTTTGATAGCAAGCGTGGTAATACTCTGGCTTTGGAGCATCAAACTCGATAACGCCAGTATTATTGATATTTTCTGGGGGCCAGCGTGCGCCATTCCGGTTTGGGTTGCCTATGCACTATCGCATGGCTATCAGCCTCGTAAACTGTTGTTGTTCTGTCTGGTGACGCTCTGGGCATTACGACTTGCTTACCACCTGGCCCGGCGCAATATTGGTCACGGCGAAGATCCACGCTACACCGCAATGCGCGCTGCTGCACCCGCCGGAACTAACCCACACATATTCACACTAAAAAAAGTGTTCTTGCTACAAGGTGTTATTGCCTGGCTAATTTCCATCCCGGCGCAACTCGGTGTGATTTATCAGCACCCACAACAGCTTGGTTGGTTAGCTTATATCGGCGCTTTGATTTTTTGCGTCGGCTTGTTCTTTGAGGCTGTTGGTGATTATCAATTAAAACAATTCAAAGCCAAACCGGAAAACAAAGGGCACTTGATGACCTCTGGCTTATGGGCATGGACTCGACATCCCAATTACTTTGGTGATGCCACCATATGGTTTGGGCTGACCCTGATAGCACTGGAAAATCCTGTTGGCTTGATCGGCATCTACAGCCCCTTCCTGATGTTATTCTTTCTCACTAAAGTTACCGGCAAATCATTATTGGAAAAAGGAATGCGTGAACGTTATACCGAATACGATGAGTATGTACGCACCACTAGTGGATTTTTTCCACGACCACCAAAGAAATAAACTACTAGCTCGATTCAAACTCAATACTGTTAGCCAGCAGTTCTTTTAGCTTCTCCAAACCATGCTCTTTCAACGTTACACTATTTTGCTGGGGTATCTTTTCAACATTCTTATGTTGTTCAACCGCTTCAGTAACTTCTGCTTCACGAAGAATATGCAACATCGGATAGGGCGAACGGTTGGTGTAATTGCCGACATCATTTTTATCAGTGTCTGCAAACTGAAATTGAGGATGAAAACCAACCACTTGATAGACTCCGGCATAGCCGCTCATTTCAAGCAACTGTTCAGCCAGTCCCAAAAACTGGTTGTACTCAGAGTAGTCAGACAGTATGGCTGGATGAATAAGTAAGGTGGTTGAAATATCAGGGCTGGTATCCAGCCTGACTAGTTCATCAGCGAGAGCCTCAAATAAACGCTCTTCACTTACTGTCTCTGTATAACAATAATAAATAGAGCCCTGAACAACGCGAGGTTTGGCAAACGGGCATAAATTTAAAGCAATAACGACCGACTCCAACCAGAGCCTGGTCGACTTGATGATTCGTTCGCTTTTTACACTTACTTCGGTATTTCGCATGCGCTTACACTAGCATACGATCGAAGCTGAATTACTTTTCGACGAAAGCCCGCTCTACGACCCAATGCCCTTGGTCACCACTAACAGTTTCTTCGAAACCCATATCTTCCAACAGGCCTGTAAAATCTTTCAGCATCGAAGGGCTACCACATAACATAAAGCGATCATCGTCAGTATTAACTGGCGGCAAGCCTACTTGTTCTGCCAGCTTGCCCGAGATCAAGGCATCAGTTAAACGGCCTTCATTGACAAAACTCTCACGCGTTACGGTTGGATAATAGATCAGTTTTTCGCGCGCAACTTCACCAAAGAACTCATTACAGAAAATCTCGTCGGTAATGTATTCGCTATAGGCCAGCTCGTTCACCTGACGTACACCATGGGTCAGTATGACTTTGTCATAACGCTCATAAACTTCGGGGTCTTTGATGATACTCATAAAAGGTGCAAGACCTGTTCCTGTCGCTATCAAATACAGATGTTTACCTGGCAATAACTTATCCAGAATCAGAGACCCGGTTGCCTTTTGACTGACCAGTAACTGATCACCTGGCTGCAGGTGTTGTAGCTTGGAAGTTAATGGTCCGTCCTGTACCTTGATGCTGAAAAACTCCAGCTCATCTTCATAGTTCGCGCTGACCATGCTGTAGGCGCGCAGCAATGGCTTGCCTTCCTGCTCCAGACCGATCATCGTAAAATGACCGTTCTCGAATCGAAATGCCTGATCTCGCGTAGTTCGAAAACTAAACAAGGTGTCATTCCAGTGATGCACACTGAGCACTTCTTCTTCACGTATGTTGCTAGCCATTGGTCCGTCTCGTACAAAGTAGATTTATGATGCTTGCAGTCTACTTAATTTCGTGATATAGGTAAAATGGTTATTATTTATAATATTAATCGGTTTTTCCGGATATGCGATATTCTTTACGACAACTGGAAGTATTTCTGGCGATCGCCATGCATGGCAATATCACCAAAGCCGCAGATCAACTGGCGATGTCACAGTCTGCTGCCAGTGATTCGCTTAAAGAACTAGAATCCCGCCTGGATATTCAATTGTTCGAGCGAACAGGCAAGCGCCTGAAAATCAATCCCCGTGGCAAAGCCTTACAAGAACAAGCCCAGGAATTGATTCAGCGGGCAATAAGACTGGAAGAAAACTTTCTCGGCGCTGAGGTCATTGATGAAATCACAGTAGGCGCTACCTTGACCATCGGCAATTATATGGCGGTACCGATTATCGCAGCCTTCAGAAATAAACATAATGATGCACGGGTGAGCCTCAAGGTGAGTAATACTGAAAGAATTGCCGACATGGTGGCTTCCTTTAAGCTCGACGTTGGTTTAATTGAAGGCGAGATCAATCGCGAGGAACTGGAGTTCATCCCTATCCAACAAGATGAGTTAGTGGTCTTTTGTGCGCCGGATCATCCGCTAGCTAAAACAAGAACACTTAGTGATGAAGAACTTATCAACGCCGAATGGATAGTTAGAGAAGCTGGTTCGGGTACGCGACAAACCTTTGAACGGGCGATGCATGGTATTTTTCCCCAGCTGAATTTTGTGCTGGAGTTACAAAACATGGAATCGACAAAAAAGGCTGTACAAGCCGGTCTGGGAATCGCCTGTTTATCGCGCATTACCATTGGTGAAGAACTCGAAAAGAAACAACTGATTGAATTAAAAGTGCCGCACCGTGATTTTACTCGGCAATTTTATGCGGTAGTACATAAAAACAAATACCGCAGTACCACCATCAACGAGTGGTTACACTTTTGTGCTCAGCCAGAACTCCATTTGGCTACACCCCACTGACCGGGGCCGGAAGACACTTTTAATTCTATGTCCGACAATTTCATGATGGCCACTGCTTCTTTATCAGCGACCAGTAGATCCAGCAAGTGATTGGATAATTCTTCCACCGTAATGTTAAGAACAGGCAGTAGTAAACAGTCACTCTTGAGATAGGTCAAAACCTCATCATTAAATTTCAGAATATAACGAGTATCGTCTTCTTCAATTTTTAAGTAGGGTGAAGAAGCCGGAATCAACATGTACTCATCGTAACGCTCACAGATGGTACGTAAGGTATCTTTTAAAATATTGTAATCAAAGCACATACCATTTTCGCCAATCTCGGAAGTAACCTTGATAGCAACAAAAAAGTTATGCCCATGCAATCGCTCTCTTTCTGTGGCTGAGAAAATAGTGAAGTGTGCAGCCGAGAAATGCAGATACTCTTTCTCGATTTCGATGGTGGTGTAGCGTTTACTCAAAATGATATGCCTGAAAAAAACCCGGCCATAGCGACCGGGTTATTGTGTTACGAATTACAGAGCGGCCAGAATAGCTTCCGCTGCACTGACTTTGATCTCGCCTTCATCTACATTTAAGAGACTCACGACACCGTCATCAACGATCATGGCAAAACGTTGTGAGCGCTTACCCAGACCAAAACCGGTTCCATCCAGCTCAAGACCAATTTTATCGGTGAACTCGGCGTTACCATCAGCCAGCATTAACAGATTTTCTGCATTTTGCGCATCACCCCAAGCACCCATTACAAAAGGATCATTCACCGCCATACAGGCAACTGTATCAACGCCCTTCGCAATGATATCGTCATAGTGCACCACATAACCCGGCAAGTGCGTCATAGAACACCCTGGTGTGAATGCACCCGGTACAGCAAACAAGACTACTTTTTTGCCATCGAAAATATCACTGGTACTAATGCCCGTAGGGCCTTCTTCACCCATGATGCCGAACGTATGCTCGGGAATTTTATCTCCTACTTGAATACTCATAAACTCCTCCTGAGAGTTACTATTGATTAACTGAAATTTTCACCTGAACTGTATGCACAAGCAAATCTGATGAAACCTTGGACACTAGCTTATCAGGTCTTATTCTTCCTGATCCGAGCCAATATCTGTCTTACGCAAAATAAAGATAAATTCCTCTTTATTTTCTTCTGTCGCAATCAGCTCATGGCCTGTTTGTTTTGCAAAGGTGGGGAAATCTTTAACCGAACCAGGGTCAGTCGAGATCACTCTCAAGGTAGCGCCTACCTCCATCTCATTGATTGCTTTACGTGTTTTCAGGATTGGCAACGGACAATGCAAACCGCGTGCATCAAGCTCATTATCTGATTCATCCATACTCATCTCTCAGGCAGGTTATTCTTATAATTGACTGCAATTTAGTGGTTACACAGAACCACATTTCTCAAGATACCATAGCAATGATTACACCGTATGGCACCCTCTTCAGACAAGTGGCTAGAATCTTGTCTACATCGCATTATTGCTGTGATAATGTAGCGAAATGCAGTTAAATTTCACCAAAATGCACGGTTGTGGCAATGACTTTGTGGTTATTAATAACACCACAGATGCTATTGAATTGTCTGCAGAGCAAGCACGAACTATAGCGGATCGCCGCTTTGGAATTGGTTGCGATCAAATTCTTTTGGTCGGCACGCATCCAGATGACGGTATTGACTTTAGTTATCGCATCCTCAATGCAGATGGTGGTGAGGTAAACGCTTGCGGTAATGGCGCTCGCTGTTTTGCCTTGTACGTCAATCAACAAGGGCTATCAGATAAAAAAACCATAACTGTTGCTACAGCTACCGGCCATTTGATTCTGGAACTGCATGATGATCAAAGTGTGACCGTCAATATGGGGGCTCCAGATTTCAACACTAAAGTGATCCCGCTCGACCTACCACAAGCGGATCACTATAAAATAGATAACTATGAATTTACAGCGGTCTCAATGGGCAATCCACACGCTGTTCTGGATGTAGATGAAGTCGATAAAACACCCGTAACAACCATAGGCAGCTATCTGGAAACACATTCCAGTTTCCCTGAACATGCCAACATCGGTTTCAGACAAGTCATAGACCGTAACCAGATCAAATTACGTGTACACGAGCGCGGTGTCGGTGAAACTCTCGCCTGCGGCACAGGCGCCTGTGCAGCAGTGGTAACCGGCATACAATCTGGCTTGCTGGATAGCCCGGTACGGGTTACTCTTGCTGGTGGCGAATTAACTATTCAATGGCAAGGCGGAAGCCATCCGGTCATGATGACCGGGCCGGCACAAACTGTATATCAAGGGACTATCGAATTATGACAGCACAGCCAAAGACCAAACCCGGCAATAAACTCACCTCAGCAGAAATCATTGACTGGCTGCATAACAACCCGGAGTTTTTTAAGGAACAGCCCGAAGTTCTGGAGCATCTTGAGCTGGAGCATCAAACCGACGGTGCCGTGTCGTTGATCGAACATCAGGTCAGCGTGTTACGCCGACGCAATACCAACCTGAACAACAAGCTTAACGACCTGATTGAACGCGCCAAAGATAATCATCGCTTGAGTGACCAACTCCATCAGTTATCACTAACCCTGTTGGAAGCAGATACACTCGACTCGGTTCTTTCAGTGGCACGCGAGCAACTGGATACGGTATTCGACGCTGAAGCAGTTAGCATAAAATTATTTAAAACAGGTAATAAAGACAAGGCACCCTATTACGTTAATGCTCGTGACATCAGCCGCCAGTTTTCGAGCGCTTACCGCACCCACAATTGTCTGTGCGGTACACTCAGCAAAGAACAAAATGATCTGATCTTTACGGATACTGATATCGAGATTAAATCATCGGTTTTTATCCCCTTGAATGAAGGTCGACCAATTGGCTTTTTAGCCATGGGCAGCGCCAGAAAGTCTCGCTTTACACCGTCGATGGGTGTCTTGTTTATTAGAAGTCTGGGTGAGTTGGTAGGTCGCGCGGTTATCTCTCATCAAGACATGCAAGATCAGTGACACTCAAGCAGGGGCTGGACAATTTTCTTGAATATCTCGAATTTGAGAAACGCTACTCCCCACACACCATAAGTAACTACCAACGCGACCTAAGCAGCTTGCTAGATTATCTGGGCGCACAAGAAATATCTGAATGGCAAGCTGTTAAACCGCAGACCATTCGACTATTTGTTGCCAACCGTCATCGAAAAGGCAGTGGTGGTAAATCCATCAGTCGTCAACTCTCAGCGATTCGCAGCCTCTATCAATACTTACAAAAACATCAAGCCGTCAGTAACAACCCGGCACTGGACATTCCCGCGCCAAAATCCGGTAAAAAATTACCTGCCGCGCTAGACATAGAAAACATAGAACAACTACTTAACAGTACAGACCAATCAGCTATCGCTGTACGTGACCGCGCCATGATCGAACTGATGTACTCGGCCGGTTTACGGCTGGCTGAATTAATCAATCTGGATCTCGGCATGCTGGATTTAAGCGCAGGTATGGCACGCGTTACTGGTAAAGGCTCAAAGCAGCGTGAAGTACCGATTGGCAGGGCCGCTATCAAAGCTGTAAAAGCGTGGCTGGCACTCCGACAGGATATGGCCAATGCCGATGAAAACGCATTGTTTGTCAGTAATCGGGGCACACGAATCTCACCACGGACCGTGCAACAAAGGATGAAACAACTGGCACAAAAACAAGGGCTGGACCAACACCTGCACCCACATAAACTCAGGCATTCTTTTGCCAGCCATATGCTGGAATCATCAGGTGATCTACGTGCGGTACAGGAATTATTAGGTCATGCAGATATCAGCACTACCCAGGTGTACACCCATCTTGATTTTCAGCACCTGGCAAAAGTCTACGACACAGCACACCCACGAGCACGAAAGAAAAAAACCAAATGAAGACCAAACACATATCAGTACTAACCGCGTTAGCATTCTTCACCCATCTGACTTCAGCCAATGCTAGTGAGCCGATGCAGGGTTGTTTGCAAGCCACCGAAAGCTGTCCGGCGACCATCTCAATCAAAAAGCAAACCAACCCTGACCAGTTAATGCTAAAACCAGGTGTAAATTATCGCATCACGGCTCGCAATAAATATAAAGATGCCACCCACTATCAATTAAGTTTTGAGAATAATAATCGACCACAACGCTGGGTCTCGATTACTTGCGGAGATTATGTTGAGTCCTGTGGCATGGCACCAACTGTCAGCACACCCCGTGGCGAAAAATATCTACTGGCTATTAGTTGGCAACCGGCCTTTTGCGAGTTAAACAGTGGTAAAACAGAATGTCGCAGCCAGACCGAAACTCGCTTTGATGCCAGCCATTTCTCTCTGCATGGCTTGTGGCCACAACCCAGAAACAATGCTTACTGTGGTGTCAGTGAAAGCGACAAAGCGATAGATCGCCGTGGTCGCTGGGATTTACTACCTGATGCCAACATCAGCAGTCGCACACTCAACCAACTGCGCGAGGTGATGCCCGGGGTTGCCTCCGAGTTACACGAACATGAGTGGACCAAACACGGCACCTGTTATGGCAGTGATGCCGACACCTACTATCAGGACTCCATGCGTA
The DNA here is from genome assembly GCA_938041655.1 of uncultured Thiotrichales bacterium. GTDB lineage: Bacteria > Pseudomonadota > Gammaproteobacteria > CAZUMV01 > CAZUMV01 > CALIRD01. The sequence goes on from CALISW010000116.1 coordinate 13,291, forward strand.
TCCTAAGCATGATCAACAACTCACCTGTCCAGGATTTATTTGCTGACAATATTGAAGAACGCTTAACCGTAAACAACATTCAGTCAGCATTTGATCGGCATTTTGGTGAAGGAAGCGGACAAAAAATTGGCGTGCGTTGTGATAGAAATAATAATATTTCAGAGCTGTTTGTAAACCTGCGTGGCAATCTGGCGAACCAGGGTTTAGACGAACTGCTCGCCAATGCTGATCGTGGTGATAGTAATTGCCGAGGAGGTTCAGGCACAGTTGATGCTGTGGGTAGTAAAGACGAGAGCTGGTTTATGAGCTGGCTACGTTCATTCTTTTGATTGTGCACATTCAATACAGTGCGTAGCGGCAGGGTCAAACTCCAGTCGTGCCTCAGCAATGGGTTCTTCACAGCGTAGGCACTCGCCGTATTCATAGTTTTCCAGGCGTTCCAGAGCTCGTTCAATTCTTTGTAAATCAATCTTGCGTCGGCGTTGTATGTCCTGAGACATAGCCTGCCCTTGCATGGCATCCATGCGACTAAGACGACCTACGCGCGTCTGATCAAGCTCTACCACCCCGGCAGCCTCTTGATTGACCTGCTCGTGCCCCATCAACTCTTGCTGCAATGCTAATAATCTCTGTTGATAGTGCTTACGCTGCTCTTTATTCATACTTTTTAGTCTAATTCCGCAGGGCGCTTGAATCCATAAAAAATAGCCCCATGACTGGTCATATAGCTACATTTAAAGTCTAATTGCGACAGCAATCTCAGTCGGAGTCAAAATGGAACAATATCGAGGTACTACTATCGTCTCGGTTCGCCGTGGCGAGCACGTCACATTAGGTGGAGATGGGCAGGTATCACTGGGTAATACCGTGATGAAAGGCAATGCTGTAAAAATCCGAACCCTGCTGGACGGCAAAGTCTTGACCGGATTTGCTGGCGGTACTGCGGATGCTTTTATGCTTAATGAAAAATTTGAGGGCAAGCTGCAAGAATATAGCGGCAACCTGACCAGAGCAGCAGTTGAGCTGGCAAAAGAATGGCGTTCTGATCGTGCCCTGAGAAAACTGGAAGCACTCTTGGCAGTAGTTGATCAAAAAACCTCATTGATTATCTCTGGTAATGGCGACGTGATCGAGCCAGAGGATGGTTTGATTGCGATAGGCTCTGGTGGCCCGTTTGCCCAGTCTGCCGCACGAGCGTTACTGGATAATACAGAACTAAGCTCTCGTGAGGTGGTTGAAAAGTCACTAACGATTGCCGCGGGAATCTGTATTTACACCAACACTAATTTATCGATTGAAGAACTAGGAAATTAAATGTCGAACATGACACCCAGAGAGATTGTCCAGGAGCTGGATAAACATATCGTTGGCCAGGACAATGCCAAACACGCGGTAGCCAATGCCTTACGCAACCGCTGGCGCCGAATGCAACTCAGCGAGGAACTACGCCCGGAAGTAACACCAAAAAATATTTTGATGATTGGTCCTACCGGCGTGGGAAAAACGGAAATCGCCAGAAGACTGTCAAAACTCAGCAACGCACCTTTTATAAAAGTTGAAGCCACCAAATTCACTGAAGTTGGTTATGTTGGCCGCGAGGTTGATTCAATCATCCGTGATTTGGCCGACGCATCGATCAAGCTGTTTCGTGAACAGGAAGTTAAGCGACATGAAAATCGCGCCGAAGAAGCCGCCGAAGAACGCATTCTGGATATACTTTTACCCAAACCTCAAGGCATGGGTTTCGTAGATGAAGAGGCCTCGGTCACGGATTCAGATAACAGCACCCGCCAGAAATTTCGCAAGAAGTTGCGCGAAGGCGATCTGGACGACAAAGAAATCGAAGTCGAAGTAAACAGCGCCCCGGTGGGAGTGGAGATCATGGCACCTCCCGGCATGGAAGAAATGTCCGGACAATTGCAGGATATGTTCAGCAACTTCGGTGGCAAAAAGAAGAAAACCAAGCTGAAAATCAAAGACGCACTGAAACGTCTAACCGAAGACGAAGCACAAAATCTGATCAACGAAGATGAGCTCAAACAGCGTGCTATAGAAAATGTGGAGCAAAACGGTATTGTGTTTATTGATGAAATCGACAAGGTTGCCAAGCGCAGTGATGCCGGCGGCGCGGATGTTTCACGAGAAGGCGTACAACGCGATCTGCTGCCATTGGTAGAAGGCTGCACCGTTAGCACCAAATACGGCATGATTAAAACCGATCACATTCTGTTTATCGCCTCTGGCGCATTCCATCTGGTCAAACCTTCTGACCTCATCCCTGAATTACAGGGTCGCTTGCCAATTCGGGTTGAACTCAATGCGCTCACAGCAGAAGACTTTGTGCGCATCCTTACTGAACCGGATGCCTCGCTCACCGAACAATACATCGCATTAATGAATACCGAAGGCGTAGAGCTGAGCTTCACTAAGGATGGTATTGAGCAAATAGCCCACGCTGCCTACGATGTAAACCAACGTACCGAAAACATCGGCGCGCGACGTTTACACACGATCATGGAAAAACTGATGGATGAAATCTCCTTCGAAGCGCCAGATCGTAGCGGCGACAAGATTGTAATTGATGCTGACTTTGTTAATGGAAATTTAGCTGAGTTGATTCAGGACGAGGATTTGAGTCGCTACATTTTATAGTTCTAGAGGCATCTAATTGATGATTGGGAAATTTAAGAATAAAAAAAGAACCCGCAGTTTTCTCCGTAAGAGGGGCGTTGAATTTACGACCCCATTATCAATTAGACTTTTTGTACTGGTCTGCGCAACCAGTGTCGCCGGTGTTTTGGTCCAGGCTGTAAAAACTCAACTGAGTTACATACAAGACCAGAGCTTTCTTGAACTGGCATTGGATGGATTAGGTTTTTTTTGCTTGCCAATTTTAATTGCCGTAACCATTTCTAACGAAAGTGTTCATAGCCGAAAACTTATTGCCTGCTTTAGTGCATTTCTTGCTTATAAAATATTTATATGGTTATCTGTCACAGGCAACCTTTTCTCTGCCGCCCTACCTGGAATAATAATTATAGCTGGCAGCCTATGGTGGTTGTTTAACAGTAAAAAAATACGTATATATTATGCTCTGCTTGCTAACAAACCACTACCTAATCATCTTGAAAATAATATCGAAACGATAATGTCGCCAAGTTCTCTCGAAAAGAAGATTATCAAGAGAAAAACTGGAACGAGCCCTCACCTTGACAGCTTAGTCATGCTGATAATTTTCATATTATTTTTTATCGCTGTATTCTTAAACAAAAGCCCAAACATGATACTTATACAAATTATGAATTAATTTCATATGAACAAGCTCTAGTGTAAAAACCACAGAAAATTCATTTTTTGAAAACTCTTTTTCAGTAATCTTGTCAAAATTACGACAACCACAGTGGACTTATCATGTCGAAAACATTACTCGGTTATCTTGGAGCAACCCTAATAGGTGTTCTGATTGCGCGTTACGCACTGCCTGCCAATGACACTACCAGCACTATAGACATTGAACCAGATAACTCTTATGACAGCGCCGCTTATCTAGAAAATGATTTCGACCCACTTGTGTTAATCGAACGTCTCGATCAAGCCGAAGCGAACTATCGCGCCGTGAGCAAAGAGCTTGAACAACTAAAACAAGAACTGAACGGCGGTCAAGATGATGCTGGTCCAAGTGAATCTATCATCGCAAACAGAGAAGAGCTGACTGAAGCTGTACCCGAGTTATTGCGCGAACGAGTTGAACAATTTCGACGCAACAATGATCCCGATGCACAACGCGAAAAATTAATAAATGCAGGCTTCAATCAAAGTGAACTTGATTACATCGAGCAAGCTAAAGCGGCCCATACCCAACAGCAACTTGAAAACCGCTTACAGGCAATGCGTGACAACCCTGAAAATTATCAAAACATTCTTGACCCTTTGGGATATCAAAGCACACGTGAGACGCTTGGTGATGAACGCTTCGAAGAATATCTCACTGCGTTAGGGAGAGACACTAGCGTAACTACACGCGCAGTGACTCCAGGTTCAGCCGCTGCACAAGCAGGCATTCAAGCGGGCGATCAAATTTACAGTTACGATGGCAACCGTGTCTTTCAAAGCGGAGATGTAACTCGCGGCACTATTTCCGGCAACCTCGGAGAAAGTGTCATTGTAGAAGTATTGCGTGATGGCGCGATCGTGCCGCTAACTGTTGAACGTGGAGCACTCGGTGTTACCCTCAGTAACCCTTGGAGAGGAAGAGCCGGGCGCGGCAATCGTTAGCCGCACCCTGATCTTGCGTTAGCCTTTATATTCAGGCTTGCGCTTGTTCATAAACGCATCTATACCTTCTGTACCGTCAGCCGATACTGCGTTGGCGGCGATGGTGACTGACTCAACGTCCATGGTTTCATTGAGAGACTGAGTTAAAGCATCCAGCATCAGCTTCTTGACGCTGCCAAATGCATTGGTGGGTCCGGAGGCCAGGCGAGAGGCCATTTTCTCTGCAGCTGCCATCAACTCATCACCCGGCACCACTTGATTTACAATGCCCCACTCCAGCGCTTCTTCAGCACTTAACTTACGGTTCAAAATAGCCAGCTCTTTGGCGCGCTTGAGACCAACGACCAAAGGCAAGATTTTTGAGGTGCCACCGTCCGGACTCAGACCAGCTGCGGTATACGCTAGCAAGAAGCTACTCTTGTCTGAAGCAAGAGTGATATCACCCACCATTGATAAACCAAAACCGATACCGGCTGCTGCACCGTTGACTGCCATCACTACTGGCGCACGCATGGTTAAAATATTGGTATAGGCTACGTGGCAGGTATCTGCCAGTTCCTTCAGGTGTTTATCCACCGGGCCTTCAGCGTTTGCCATACTGCCTAAATCACCACCTGCACAAAACAACTTGCCATTTCCTGTCAGGATCACAGCACGTATGGTGCTACTTTCTTTACAGGCTGCAGTAGCTGCGACCAGTTCTTTTGCTAATGGTAAGTCCAGCGCATTGGCTTGCGCCGGACGATTTAAATTAATTCTAGCTACACCACCATCTTCGCTAAACTCCAGGAATTCATACTGACTCATACTTAGTTCTCTTCTATAGGTAATACGGATGCTGATTCCGGAGTAACGCTGTCATAGACAATGCTGATCCAGCGATCAGAAGTAAACATTGCCTTGCCCCATTCTTCATCCAGGTCGGACAGCGGGTTTTCTGCGACTACCTCTTCAAGTGTCTTGCCGGCAATACGGGCATCGATCAGTCTTTTGAGGGCGGTTTCGAGCATAGTCTTGTTTCTAATCACGCCGGCACGATCAGTAATTTCACCGTGACCGGGAATGATGATCGTATCGTCATCGGATAAATCGATAATCGCATTCTGACCCTGAATATAACCGGCCAGCGTGCCACCATGGGCTACATCGATAAACGGAAAAAAGCCGTTGAACAGGACATCGCCTGTATGCACCACATTACGTCCGACAAATTTCATAACCGTGTCGCCATCAGTATGAGCATTCTCTACATGAAACAAAGAGACGGTTTCGCCGTTAATTGAAATATCCATACCATCGGCATAGGTAAGTGACGGTAAAGCCACCGGCTCTGCCGGCGGGGTCACCATATTAAATACTTTTATTTCAGTGCCGCTGGCTAATCTGGCGCGGACATTGCGATGACCAACAATAATACTACCGGCTTCACCAAATGCCAGGTTACTACCAGCATGATCACCATGATAGTGAGTGTTTAGGACATACTTTGGCATATCGTCACCGAGCTTATCGATAGCCATCATAATCGCTGGCGCAGTATGTGCGAAGGCATCATCAACCAGCACCCCGCCTTCAGGCCCGGTAAAAAATGCCATATTTCCGCCGTCACCACTAATGATATAGAGACCATCTTTAACTTCGCTAGTGGTTAGTTTCGGGGCCATTTTTTCTTCGGCTACGGCTATTTGTATCGCAACAATGGCAACTATGCTGACTATAATTCTAGAAAGTGACATATTTTACTCCTGAGTTTTCAATTTGATTATTAGTTATTATTTCCAATCTACATATTCTGGCACATCCAGCTCATCAAATACCATTACTCTTACTGCCCCAGCGCCTTCCCGCAGCGGTTTAATTTTCTGATAATCCTGTGCATACCAAAATTCTCTGGCTGCTCGCGCACAGGGAAACCTTGCGGCCAACACAAATTCTTGTGGTTGATATTCACCTTCAAAAACGTAGATTGGATCGCCGAGTAATTGATAATAGCCTTTGGTCTTTGGGTACAAGCCCGACTTAGCTAATGCTCCGCCATAAGCTGCAAACTTTTTCTCATCCAGGTTACTGCCTTCAACGATCATCACCACAGGTTTATCACAGCTTGCCGTCGTAAGATCAGTCGCCTGCATTAAACCAGTAGCACCAGCTTCGACAAACTCTATCAACTGGCCATTAGGAGCAGTCACTATCAGACTTTTACTACTGCCAAGCACAGTGTCACTCACAGCATAAGGACCTCGAGTTTCAGCACCAAAGGCGGATGCACGTTGTTGCGCCTGAGCTAAGTCTGGAACGGTAAAGGTCCACATTGCTAGACCTCGATGCGCTAGACTCTGGTCGGTCTCTACCGCGCCCACTTCCCCATCGACACCCATGACAATGGTATAACCAGCACGTGAGCCTGGCGCAAACATCTGAATGAAACGCATGGGGTTATCCACTTTCAATCCAAGGCCTCCGTCGGGTCCTGAAGAGGTTAAATCAAGATCACGACGTGCTTCAAAACCCAGCACGTCTTCCATGAAGCGTTTCATCTGGTCAGGATCATCTGCAATCAAGGCAGAATACGAAGGACCACCAATACCCAAACCTGCATCAATGGTACTCAGCGGCGGATAATCTTTATCTCTGGAAATACCAAGCATATAAGTTGATTCTGGCCCCAAATAATGAATTTCTCCAACCTCATAGGTACCACCATTAGCGCGCGGAAAGTCCATCACCGTGACGCCAATTCTTGAATCGATGCCAAGACCTTTCATTTGCCCCTCATGCAAAAATGCATTCTCAACAGAAAACCCTAGCGAAAGGATGCCTTGCAAAGTGGCATTCATATCGGGCCTGAGTCGAGGTGTTTCCTGATCGATCACAATCAGCCTAACTATGATTTCATCATCAACCTGCTGTCGATGCGCATAATACAGTTTCCAGTTCGGGTGCTGCTCCAATCCCCAGGCACTAGCAAGCTGTGCGCGTGTGCTAGCACTGAACTCAACTTCCGGGGTAATGGCCATCCCCATCCCATCAACAAAAAATCGTTGGCTAGTATTAATATCTGATGTGATTAGGGTAGCCGCCTGCAATCGACTCGCAAAACGTTGCTCGAGGTTATTTCGAGGAGCTAAGGGGTCACTAATCTTTGCTACTGGTTCAACCTCCTGCGCAGATTTGATATTGGCTTGATCAACAACACATGCCTGTAAAGCAATCAGTAATAACAAAGGTATTAACCAAAAACGCATAAGTTAGCTCCCAAGAAACTAAGATTACAGTCTACTCGCTCTGACGAGACTCGCACAAATCTTCTTCAACACTCAATAAATGAGTAAATGTAAGACGTTTCAATACAATTCAAGTAAAATGCCATGGTTATCAGGCACATAATTATGCGACCACAAGAAATCAATCTGCACAGTAAATCTCGTATGCTAGAGCTAGTTTATGAAAATGATTTACGTCATGAACTAAGCTGTGAGTATTTACGGGTATTTTCACCATCAGCAGAAGTTCGTGGCCACGGACCGGGACAGGAAGTACTCCAGCTCAATAAAGAACAGGTCAGTATTACCGATGTTCAACCTGTGGGTCACTACGCCATCAAGCTGGTATTCGACGATGGTCATGACAGCGGAATTTATGACTGGAATTTACTCTATGAGCTTGGCATTAACCAGGAACGAAACTGGCTAGATTATCTGAACCGACTAGAACAGGTTGGACACCAACGCGTGAGCACAGCATGAGTGATAAACAGGAAACCACTCATTTTGGATTTGAGGATGTGCCGATAGCTGAAAAGCAACAACGCGTAGGCGAAGTATTTCGCTCGGTGGCTAGTAAATACGATGTTATGAATGACGCCATGTCGTTGGGCGTACACCGACTCTGGAAGCGCTTCACCATTGCTCAAATCGCAGCTCGTCCCGGCATGAAAATTCTCGACCTGGCCGGTGGTACCGGCGATCTGGCTGAGAAATTCTGTCACCAGGTAGGTAAAGAAGGTGAAGTCGTATTAGCCGACATTAATGAGGCAATGTTGAATGAGGGTCGGGACCGACTGACCGATGCCGGCATCATGGGCAACATTCATTATTCACAAGTTAACGCCGAATGCCTGCCCTTTGCCGATAACAGTTTTGATGTGGTTACGATTGCCTTTGGTTTGCGTAATGTGACAGACAAACAAGCCGCATTAAATTCCATGCAACGCGTGATCAAACCGGGGGGCCGCTTGTTTGTGCTGGAGTTCTCCAAGCCTCTGAATCAAGCCTTCAGTAAAATCTACGACGAATACTCATTTAATATTTTGCCTAAACTGGGAAAGCTGATTGCCAACGACGAAGACAGCTACCGCTATCTGGCAGAGTCGATACGGATGCACCCGGATCAGGATACGTTGAAGTCCATGATGGAAACTGCCGGTTTCTTTCGTTGTGATTATCATAACCTGACTGGTGGCGTCGTTGCACTGCACCGAGGTCATGTGGTGTAGCTATGTTAGAGCCTTCCAAACTACTACCGATCATTGAAAAAACGATTAATCGTTATCTGTCATTTGATACTGAAAAAGCAGCCGAGCTGGAATCACTGGAAGGCAAATGTATACAAATCAATTTAAGTAAACCTGAGGTTAACGCTTATTGCTTGCCTATGTCAGGTGCACTTCAAATCGAAGCTGAATGGTCGCAACCGGCAGACGTCATCATAAACACGACATTAAGCGGCCTAATCAAACTCTCGCGCAGTGATAACCCCGCCGCAGCTATAAGTGCGGGCGAAGTTGAGATCGAAGGTGACTTACGTGTGGCACAACAATTTGCGGACACGCTGGCGGGAATTGATTTTGACTGGGAGCAACAACTGAGCAATTTCAGTGGAGACTTTATTGCCAATAGAATTGGTATGTTTGTGCGTGAAGGCAGTAAATGGTTGCAACAAACTGGCACCAATCTACGCACTGACACGGCGGAGTACCTGACCGAAGAATCAGATATCCTACCAACCAAAGTAGAAATAGAACACTTTGCCTCGGAAGTGGAAAACCTGAGAGACGCAGTTGATAGACTCGAAGCACGCCTTAACCTTATCGATGCTGGTGATAAAGCATGAGGTACCTGGTTAACTTTGTGCGACTGATTAAAATAGGCTTTGTCGTCATTCGTTATGGCCTGGAAGAATTTATGCTGGGCCTGAAATTATTCAAACCGGTAAAATTCCTTTACTACCTCTGGCCACCGCGTTGGTTTAGAAAAAAGGATACCGGCAGTAAAGCCAGACGCATGCGACTTGCGCTGGAAGAACTTGGGCCTGTGTTTATTAAATTCGGTCAGGTACTCTCAACACGCCGCGATTTGCTTCCTATGGAGTACGCCGAGGAGCTTGCGAAGCTACAGGATAATGTGCCGCCGTTTTCAAGTGAAGTTGCTACCGGAATAATTGAAAAGGCACTGGAACAACCGGTTGATGAAGTTTTTCAAAGTTTTGACGCCACCCCGTTAGCCTCTGCCTCCATCGCACAGGTACATTCGGCCGTGCGCAAAGACGGTCAGAATGTGGTGATAAAAGTCTTGCGACCGGATATAGAGAAAACCATACGCAAAGACATTGACTTGATGCATACCATGGCAAAAATCGCTAATCGCATTTTGCCCGACGCTGAACGTTTAAAACCGGTTGAAGTCGTTGAAGAATACGAAAAAACTATTTTTGATGAACTGGATTTAACCCGCGAAGCCGCCAACGCCTCACAACTCAAACGTAACGCCACCAGCGACAACCTACATGTACCCTTTATCGATTGGGATCTAACCAGAAACAACATTATTGTCATGGAGCGCATCTATGGCACACCTATAGGTGATACCGAGTCTCTCAAAGCACAAAACATCAATCTGCAAAAATTGGCAGAGCGTGGCGTAGAGATATTTTTCACCCAGGTTTTCACCGACAACTTTTTCCATGCCGACATGCACCCGGGCAACATCTTTATTGACACCACCAATCCGGAAGATCCTAAATACATCGTGGTTGATTTTGGTATTGTCGGTAGCCTGACCGATGCTGACCAACGCTATCTCGCCGAGAATATGTACGCCTTCTTCAAGCGCGATTACCGGCGGGTGGCAGAACTTCATATCGATTCAGGCTGGGTACCAGAGCACGTCAGGATTGATGAATTTGAAGCCTCGATACGAGCCGACTGTGAACCCATCTTTGAACGGCCACTCAAGGAAATATCGGTGGGACACATGCTAATGCGCTTGTTCGCAACCGCCAGTCGCTTTGAAATGGTCGTACAACCACAACTGATCTTGTTACAAAAAACCCTACTCAACATTGAAGGCATTGGCAGAGACCTCTACCCTGACCTGAATGTCTGGGATACAGCACAACCTTACATCGTGGATTGGATGGACAATCGCATGGGGGTATCATCATTCATTGAGGGTATGAAGACACATTTACCTCGCTTCCTGGCCAAGTCACCCGAGATGCCTATTCTGGTACACGATCTGGTACGCAAAGCCTCTCGCGGTGAGTTAGTTACCAGCCAAAAATCGGCCGAGCTGGTTGATTTAGTCGAAACTATTCAACGCGGACAAAAGAAAACGACTCGCTGGATTGTTGGTGGCACCTTATTAGTCGGCGCCGCTGTGCTGGTCAATGATC
>CALISW010000117.1 GCA_938041655.1 uncultured Thiotrichales bacterium
GGTTTGATGTTGAATGAGGCTTCAACCGACTGCGCCATATTATTAATTTGTGGCAAGCTGCCAGAACCAAATGAACTCACTACACAAGCAATCGCAAACAGGATTGCCAGTGGTTTCATATTCAATTTGCGATCCATGTAATACATGGGTCCACCCGCCATGGTGCCGTCTTCAGTTTTAACACGATATTTATGGGACAAGGTGACCTCTACAAACTTGGTGGTCATTCCCAGAAAGGCAGTTGCCCACATCCAGAACAATGCCGCTGGTCCACCTAGAAAAATTGCTAGTCCAACACCGCCAATATTGCCGGTACCAACAGTGCCGGATAGTGCAGTAGTCAAGGCGCGATAGTGCGTAGTATCACCTTCGGCATCCGAGCTATGGTGTTTGCCACTAAGGATTTGCCAGGCGCGTTTGAAATATATTATTTGGGGGAACTTGAGATAAATGGTAAAAAATAAACCGGTACCTAATAACAGGTAGGGAAACCAGATGGCGCTACCGATAAAGCCATCGATATAAATTAGAATGTCATTAAGTGCGTTCATTATTAACCTTTATAGTTTTGTTATTGGTTTATTCTACTACAAGTACTTGCGTGGTTTTTTTGTTTAGCAAAAAATAAGGGCGCCGAAGCGCCCTTACACAATCTCTAAAAAGTGATTTTAGAAGTTGTAAGTGAAGCGAGCATAGTAGTAAGCACCACTAATGCCGAACGGTGTGTACTGGCTGTACTTGTTACCCAAAATAGTTGAGGTATCAAAGCCAAGGTTATTCACCGCTTCAGTAGTTTGACCTTTCTCATCAGTGATGTTGTTCGCACCGATCAGAATATTGATGTTGTCATTGAGGTCATAAGCCGCCTCAAGATCAATCAGGTACTCTGAATTAAATATTGCATCGGTGCCGAACACGTCATTCTCAAAGCTATCGAACCACTCGTCATAAAATGCGACACGAGCAAGAACTCTGAATGGACCGACGCTGTGATTACCTGTCAGAGTCCAACGTGTGTCAGGGGTCGTTTCTTCGATTTGACGAATGCGGAAAGCGTTGATGGTGGCAGGGTTAAAATCAACGACTTCAGTATTGGTTTTATTGTAAGCCAGAGTCCAGTCAGTTGTTCCGCCTAACCATTCTGTATAAGTGTTGGCAATGATGTCAAAGCCATCAGTTTCAGTATCAAAGTCATTGGTAAAGAAACGGAAAGCGGTCAAGTCACCGGCACCAGGAATGCCATCAGCAACCAATTGAGCAATTTGTGCTGCAGTCAGGTTAACTTCTGAAGACAGGTTCAGGCGATCGTCTACTTCAATATTGAAATAGTCAACAGTGAAATCAAAGTTACCCAGGCTGAAGAAAGCGCCAACAGTAAAGTTCTTTGATTCTTCAGGGCCCAACTCTTTCGCACCAAATGCCTGGGCTACAGGGCTCGAGGCAGGGATGGTTCCATTGTTAACCAACACGCCACCAGTAAGCTCTGTAGATGTATTGGAAGCGTTTGATTGACCAGGCGTTGGAGCTTTGAAGCCAGTACTGAACGTACTACGCATACCAAATGTATCTGTAAAGTCGTGGTTGACACCAAACTTTAGGTTTTGTGTGCTACCAAAGTCTTCAAAACTTTCTACACGCACTGCTGCTTGAAGAATAGTCTGGTCTGTACATTCCCATTCTGTATCAATATAAGCAGCATAGTTAGAGCGACTAAATGTACCGGATGTTAATTCAGGGAAGCCTGGGAAGCCATTTGATGAAGTACTAAAACCTTGACTAGCCAGCGGGCCAGCTGTGAATGACTCAACTTGTCCCGGGCTAATGGTAAATTCTTCATCACGATATTCAAAGCCGAAACCAACATTAATGTATTCAGTTGCTGCGTAAGAGAAATCAGCATTGAAGTTAAGGTCTGATTGCTCATAGCCACCAGGATTGAAGTCACGAGGGCTGGTTGGCAAGCTGGCATTAACAGAGTTGTTGATGAAAAAATCTGATTCATGCGTGCCACTATAAACACTGAGATCCCAGAAGAGACCGCCATCAGTCTCGCCACGCAGGCCGACTAATAGTGAGTTATCTGTTACATCACCGCCGAAACGAGGAGTAAAACCACCTGGAATACGCTGTTGCCAGTGGAAGCAATTCGGGTTGGCGTTAACTGCTGCCAAGGCTACCGGGTCAGGAATGTTGCCAGTGAAGGCAACGACCGGACAACCTGCAGAACCATCGAGTACGCCATCTTGTGCATCTAACAGGTCACCAACTAATAGCGTGGCGCCACCATCATTACTGTAAACCGCACCGCGATTGGTTGGGTTTCTATAGAAGAACCCACCATCGACAGTTTTGCTGGCGTAGCTTGCATGACCGTATAGCTCGGTTTCTCCAGCAAGATCAAAACCAAAGTTACCAAAGAATTTAATGTCATCATCAATGATTGGGCGACCCCAGATCATGGCTGGATTTGGAACATCTGGATAGCCATCAGCAATCAAGCTAGCAGCATCAGCACGCTGGGTTGAACGGCTGGTTGGGTCTGACTCACCGTACTCAAGCGTCAGATTAGCGAAACCGCTTTGTCCTAAAGGCAGGCCAATGTTGCCGGCTATCGCGTACTGAGCGCCATCACCTTCGCCAGTTTCACCAAAGCGCACTTCAAGAACACCACCTTCGTTATCGTCTTTAAGCAAGAAGTTCATAACACCAGCAATGGCGTCGGAACCGTACTGAGCAGCAGCACCGTCTCGGAGAACTTCGACGCTTTGCAGTGCCATAGCTGGTATAGCGGCTGTATCAGGGCCTTGTGAGCCGTTAGAAATACCGTTACCTAACCAGGTAATAACAGAAGCACGATGACGTCGCTTACCATTGACCAATACCAAAGTGTGGTCAGGAGCCAAACCACGTAAGTTAACCGGACGCACCAAAGTGGCTGCATCAGAAATTGGCTGATCGTTAACGTTGTATGAAGGAACAATATTTCGCAGCAAGTTGCTTAAATCAGTATCGCCTTGATTGGCTAAATCTTGACCGCCAATAACATCGATAGGGGCTGGCGAATCAGTTACTGAGCGCTCCTTTGCGCGTGTACCAGTAACAATGATTTCTTCCAGTTCATCTGCAGCGAATGCTACGTTACCTGTAGTAGCAACGGCAGCAGCAGCAAACAAGCTGATTACTTTTGTTTTGATAGACATGAATCTCTCCGAGATAGTATGAATTAACTGTGACACCTGTCACATGAGGGCGGGAGTATGCCATTGCGGCAATCAATGTGCAAAAAAACAACAAAGTTATTAATGCGTATTATCAGCACAGCGATATTTATCTAAATGTATATAAATCAATAACATATCTTGTTGTAAAAAAAACACAAAAACAATCAGCAATAATATTTATAAATGCCCCTTGGGGCAGAATAATAGACGGTTAATTACTCATTTATAGAATATTGTTTTGATTATGTTTCGGCATATGACAAATTCACTTCGGGTTCTCACAAACTTAGCCTACAAGCTGGTGTGAACTGTGTTCACACTTTCCAGTAGTTTGACGGATTGTAACGTTGCTGCGTATCACTATTAATGTCTTGGCTATATACTAGTGAATGGCTGAAAAAAGCCGATTAATGGGCATTAAATGAAGATTCCAGGTTATTCAATTCACGAAGAGATAGGTCGAGGCGGTATGTCTACGGTCTATCGTGCCGTGCAGGAATCATTGCAGCGTGAAGTGGCCTTGAAGGTCTTGTCCCCCGAGCTCTCCGAAGACAAAGAGTATTGCGAGCAGCTGATTAATGAGGGTAAGACCATTGCCAAGCTTGCTCACCCCAATATTGTAACTATTTACGACCTGGGTGTGCATGAAGGCCGATATTACCTATCGATGGAATATGTATCGGGCGGTAGCTTACGTGAGCTGCTGGATCAAGGTGATATTGAAACTTCTGAAGCCGTAAGAATATTTAAGGAATTGGCTAAAACTTTGTCTTTTGCGCATGAACAAGGCGTGGTGCACATGGATATCAAGCCGCGTAATGTCCTGGTCAGGCGCAACGGCGAGCTGGTATTAACCGATTTCGGAATCTCCAAAAACATGATGGCTGAGGAGGAGTTGGACGTGCCTGGCTTTTTCCATGCCAGCCCCAAATACATGAGTCCCGAACAGATTCGTGGTAAAGATCTGGATAAGCGCACTGACATGTACTCTCTGGGAATTATTTTCTACGAGATGCTGGTGCATGAGGTTCCTTTTTCGGCAAAAGACGCGATGGGCATTGCCCGCAAGCATTTGTCTGCACCTATTCCCCCCTTGCCGGATACCTGCAAACAGTATCAGCAGTTAATTGCCAGGTTATTGGCAAAAGATCCGTCAGACCGCCTCCCTGATATGGATCGAGTGAGTGAGACACTGGAATGGATTGGTGGCAAACGACCGGATGAAATTGGGGGAGATACAGACCGACTCTCACGTGATGAGTTGTTATCCGAGCTGGATAAAAATGAAGAAGTAATGAATATTGAACTGACGGATGATGGCGAAACTACTGTCGCTATCAATTCTGCGTTCAGCGGTCTCGATTTTCAAACAGCATTTCAGGAAGAGGTTGATCTTGATGAGGATTACATCGCTGACCCTCTCGCCGTAACTGACCCGTCACTGGAAGCTCCAACTCAGGATCTAACCCCGTCTGATGAGAGAGAAAGTGTTTCACACGAATCAATTACTTTTCCCGAGTTAGATGAGATTGAAATAGAGCCGCTCGTAGCGAAGGGCGCGGAAACAAAAGTCTGGACGCGTTTATTTCTTCCATTAGGCGCATTAATTGTTGGTATCTATTTTGTCGTGGCAAATATTTTACCGGAACAGGGTGAGCAGCAGATCGCATCTTATCCTGATGAATTGCAGGAAATCATGAGTACCGCCAAGCGACTTGAAAGCATGACACGCAGTCTTGAAGAAGAGTTAGCCGAAAAGCGCAGGTTGGAACTGGAGCAAGAAACCTTCGCAGCACTTGAAGTGCCTGCTGATGCAGATTTACCTGAGCCAACTCCTCGAGTTGTGACTGAGATATCGACCAAAGCACCCGCCGCAGTGGCTGTACTGGAAAAATTGCCAGTAGACGACCGGGTGCTGCAGGAAATGATTGATAATGAAGAAAAAATCCAGCAGCTGGCCGATGAAAAAAGACGCTTACAAGAAGAGATTGCAGAGCTGGCACGCGTAGCAACCACGGCCGCCGAGAATAGTGCACCGGTAGTTATTGCCAGTGAGCCAGCGATTGATAATGAAAACGTCAGCGTAGCCAGTCTCGAGCAACAGCCAGATTTTGATATTGAGCAATTACCGCTGGCTAAAACCGAGAGAATTCCCGGCCCGAATGAATCTGTTCAAGTAACAGATCCTGCGCGGAATTTTCAATCAAAAGAGAGTACAGAGTTATCAGAAACCGAATCTACCTTAATAGCGAGTGTTGAATACCAACCGTATCCAGAGGTTGGCGAGGTTTCCAATGTGGCTAGCTCTGAGCCATTACCTGAAGAGCTTATAACTATTCCTGCACCACAAGTTGCGGTTACAGAAATTCCGTCTACTGAAAATTATGTAGACGAAATGCGACAGGAGGTTGTTGATAATCAGATCAATCAACCGGTTGCCGAGGTGGCGGTCGTGAATGACATGTTGCTGGAAGGTGGTGATAATTACGCTATAAATGATGCTGAAATTATTGATCTGGGTGTGATGCGCGAAGGCGAAAACTATGTCATCGACCCAATGCTGGAACAAAGACTAAGGCAATATGCGAGCAAGGTTGATCGTTTAGGTGATGGTCGAATTCGAGTGGTTCTTGATCAGCAGGATCTGTATGAGCCAGATAGTCCCGAGTTGGACGTGGCGGCGCGTAAACTACTAGACCGCTTGAGTTATGTCTTTAGAAACTACAGCGGGTTTTCGGTTAATGTCATCGACCGTACCGCACAGAATGGCTCGTTAGCCACAAGAAACCTTTCCTGGAACCGTGCTCGCAGTGCCAGTTCCTATCTGGTGGCACAGGGTATGGAGCCTCCGCGGATACAACATCGTGGTAATAGTGTTGGTGATCGTAGTGTTAATGCGCGTGGTCTTGAATTGATTCTCGAGCCAATGATCTAAACGCCGCTCGGCTTAGCAAACAAACTGTTTTGATTGTTAGACTCGTCGTCTCAGAAGCTTTATTATCTGCCAGACTTTACGACGAACGAGACCGACATGTCTGATGAACTTAAGCTGTCAAACCAATTGATTGATGATATACGTGCGGCCATAGCCGGTCACGATGAGCGTGCCGATGAAGATCTTATTATGGTTCAGTACCTGTCAGCGTGTAACGGATTTTTGCTGGGTCAGCAGCAAATGCCATTGGCAGAAAAAGAGCAAATCAGTCAGCAGCTTAATGAATTTACCCAACATGTACTGGTAGATACCGATAAACAAATGCAGCCGCCAGCACCTGCTGAACCTGCCGGAGACGCGTTTGGTATCTGGAAGCCAGGTGATACCTAGTTTGTTTGAGTAGTTTGCAAGCTGAGGAGTACTAGTATGTTTCCGACTTTTCGCCGTTACATTCTGACAGGTTTGATTATCTGGATTCCGTTAGGAATTACTTTTTTGGTGGTCAAGGCATTGTTGGAGTTACTCGACAAGTTACTGTTGTTGTTGCCACCGGCCTGGCACCCAGAGGCACTGCTTGGTTTTAATATACCAGGCTCGGGTCTGCTGTTAGCTTTTGCCGTGATTTTTATCACCGGCATGTTACTGACCAATATATTCGGTCGACAGTTAATGGCATGGTGGGAGAATGTGCTCTCTCATATTCCTTTAATTAGCTCGATTCATTCGGCAGTTAAACAACTGGTCGAGACATTTTTCAATTCTGAATCCAATGCTTTTAGCAAAGTTTTGATGATCCAATACCCGCGTCCCGGTTTATGGACATTGGCTTTTCAAAGTAATGATGCCACTGATGAAATCAATGCCAAATCAAATGCTGACATGGTGAGTATTTTTGTGCCGACTTCTCCCAACCCTACCTCGGGGTTTGTATTGTTAGTGCCCAAAAGCGATGTAATTGAAATGGATATGTCAGTTGAAGATGGCTTGCGTATGATCATGTCTCTGGGTGTGGTGCAGCCTGAAC
This sequence comes from uncultured Thiotrichales bacterium, assembly GCA_938041655.1. Classification (GTDB taxonomy): domain Bacteria; phylum Pseudomonadota; class Gammaproteobacteria; order CAZUMV01; family CAZUMV01; genus CALIRD01. The sequence continues at coordinate 7,181 of CALISW010000117.1, forward strand.
TACCGGAACAAGAATAATCATGTCTCGTCATATTTTACTGATTGCCCATGGTAGTAGACGTGAGTCTTCGAATCATGAAGTAGAGATATTGGCCAGAAAACTGGCCCTCTTAGCGAGTGAATTTGATTCGGTCAAGGCAGCATTTCTGGAGATGGCTGATCCTGATATCGCCAGTGGCCTAGGTGCCTTGATAGAGCAGGGTGCTACCGAAATTATTGTTTTACCCTACTTTCTCGCCGCTGGTAGGCATGTTGTAGAAGATGTGCCCCAGGAAGTTGAACGTATCAAGGCAGCGCACCCTGATGTAGATATACATCTAAGTGAGCATCTTGGGGCAGTCAATGAAGTGCCTGGATTGTTACTTAAGCTTGCGCTATCTGTTACTTAAGTACAGGTAGTATTTCCTTAATCGTACTAATATTTTCGAGCACGTCATAGGGTAGTGATTTTATTTTATCGCTATCCAGTTTTATATCGGTTTGGCTATCGTTGGCAATGAAAATAGGCGTGTCGAGATTGGCTAGCAGTGCAAACGGAACTTGTTCGCAATCATAAATGACAATAGCTTGTGGTTGTAATTTCGCGTCAATGGCTGGAATGGCTTCTATATCCGGGTTGCGGTCGATCAGCATTGGGTCGTAACCTTCAGCTTGTAACAGTGCCAGATACCACAGCATTAACATGCGGCCAGACTCAGCAGACTGATCAATAATCAGTAGCTTAATAGCATTTTCTGATGGCGTGTTATCCATGATTTTTCGTGAGAGAAACATTCTCAGAAAACCATGATAAACATGATAATTACCATTAGTACCCTGGCTATTGGGCGTCTCTTTATTAAGATCTGCCAAAATATTACGACACAGCATATCGCCTAGTTCAGCAGCACTATAGTTTGCAAATAATTGCTGGTGGATTTTATCCAGACCATTCATATCCAGTTGATCTATCAGCTCGAATACCGAGGCTTTGTGCTTTAACCATTGCGACTGGTCATGCCGTTGATCAACCGGAATTATCTCGATGCTTTTTTCTTTAGCTGTATCAAGCAGGCTTTTGACGCGGCTGATTTGTACACCCTGTTGCAGTAAGCGCGTGACCGTTTTTATTCTCTCAATGTCATTGGGGCTGTAAAGACGATGTCCTTTATCGGTGCGTTGTGGTGCGACAATGGCATAGCGACGTTCCCACGCCCTTAAGGTAATCGCATTGACTCCAGTCATTTTAGAGACTTTGCCAATCGAGAAAACAGCCAGATCGGCTGAATGTCCCGTTACTGCTGATGTATGTCTGTCAGTCATCAGATATTGATTCCACAGTGTTAGCTGTTAGCGAATACTCACGTTGAATATTTTGCTGTTCAGATTCTATGCAATATAACCCGATTGGCTATGTGATGCGCTATTTCAACAAGGAAAGTCGTAGATTTTTTGAAATGGGCTTATTCTCATTGAGCCAGATGCCTAAATACAGTTTGGCAAGAATGGCAGAATCACTTTCATGCTGTAGCTCATTATTAAGCTCAAGACTTAATGTTTTAGTTTGGTGTGCATAGCAGAGCTGGTATTGATCACCTTTTTCAACTGCCTGCATTTTTGACCCCAGTAGTTTCAATTCATCTTCGATAGTAGCCAGGACTTCGGGTGAATGCTGTCGTTCCAGTACGATGTTCGAGGCTGAAATAATCTTCCCTGCATCCAATGGCACTCGATAAGTCAATAACAGGCACTTACTGATATCATCATTGAGAATGTTCTCACCAGTTGCTTCAAGTGGCGCTATCAACTGAGCATCATAGACTTTGATCACTCGCTTCCAGTATGCAGTGCCACTACCGCGCAGCTGCATTTCTGAGCTCTTGGCCAAGCCCGGTAGTGTCAGAGCTGTAGCAATAATAACTATAATTATGCGGTTGAGCATTTAGGCTTCCTTCGCTTTGTGTAGCGTGTACTGAACTACATCTATGGTGCCTTCATTAAAGCCAGCGCGGCAATATGAGAGGTAATACTTCCACATCTGAATAAAGCGTTGATCGTATTTTTGTTTATCCAGTTGATGTACCTGCGCATCAAAATTCTGATGCCATCGTTCCAGCGTCTTACCGTAATCTTTACCAAAACTAAACCGATCAGAAACCTCTAGCTCAGCGTCACTGCAGAGGTTATCCAATGCGGTTTTTGTCGGTAGCATGCCACCCGGAAAAATATAGCGCTGAATAAAGTCAGGATATTTACGGTATTTTTCGAACAGCTCTTGTTTGATAGTAATCACTTGCAGCACGGCGCTGCCACCAGGTTTCAGATAGTTTGAAAGGCAGGAAAAATAGGTTGGCCACCAGGCTTCGCCTACTGCCTCAAACATTTCTATTGAGACAATGTGGTCGAAGTGTTGTTCAATATTTCGATAGTCTCTGATCTCAACCTGTGGCGCGGGTTCTAAGTTTTGCAGGCGTTGCTGAGCGTAACTATGTTGTTCTTCAGAGAGGGTCACCCCGTGAGCATGCAGGCCCTGTTCAGCGGCGGCTTGCATGAAGCCACCCCAGCCACATCCAATTTCGAGCACACTGGCTCCCGGCTTTGCATTCAGTTGATTTAGAATGCGCTCGTTTTTGGCAGTTTGTGCCTGTTCCAGTGAGATATTCTCGGGCTCGAACAGTGCTGACGAGTACGTCATTGAAGCGTCCAGCCAGGTTTTGTAGAACGAGTTGCCCAAGTCATAATGGTAAGCAATGTTTTTACGGCTACCACTGATGCTATTGGCTTTTAAACGATGAAAAATCTTCGCGCCCAGGCGTCGCATTCCATTGCGCATGGCAGAGTACTTAATCGATTGGTCATTGCGCAGTAGTTGCTGCAACAGGGTGTCGAGGTTGCTGCTGCTCCACTCGCCGGCCATATAGCTTTCAGCAAAACCAAGATCGCCACGCATGGCGCAACGCCTGGCCATGGCTAGGGGCTTATGTATGGTCATGTCTGCTTGTAAGCCCGGGGTATCGCTGGCGTGAGAATAGGTTTTGTTGCCGATGTTGATAATCAGGCTGCCACTACTGACTTGCAGTAGTCGTTTATACATACGACTGACGATAACCTCGCCAACATAACCATTTTTATTTTTTATAACCTGTTCGCTACTCATTAACTGACTTCCTCAACCGGGGGTTTGGGGCGGCGGTGAAAAGTGCCTCCCTTAAAATAAATTTTGACTGCCTGCCAATGGATCATGGTCATGACTTTAAGGGTCATCAAAGGCAGGAAAAAAAATGCTTTCAATAAAGATGTGTTACTAATATTGCTGCGTTTGCCATGTTGCCCGGCCACCAGCATCAATCGTTCATCCTGTTGTTCACGAATCATGGCGCTAAAAGTTTCATCTGGCTGCGAGATGCGAAACTGATAGTGTGCCTGCATATTAATGAAGGGCGAGACATGGAAGTTTTTTGGTTTACTGGCACGCACTGAGTCAGATACGTCGACATCTCTTGCCGGTAAAAAATAGGTGTGTTGGTCGCCAAAGGTGTTATGTACTTCAACCAATACCGCGAGCAACTGATTCTCGGATGAGTAACAAAACCAGTAACTAATCGGGTTAAAGGTGTAGCCCAATACCCTTGGCATACAATGCAAATAAATTTTCAGATTGTCGCTTTCCATGCCTTGGCTCGCCAGTTGCTGCGCCGCCCATTGTGTTAACGATGAGCCATCACGACGACCATGGTCACTTTCATAAAAGCTAAATATATTAAAGCGGTTGTATGAAAGCAGGAAGCTTGTTTTGGAGAGGTTGTTTAACTGATTCAAATTGATTAAAAAACCAAAGATACGATAGGTGAATCGATACTGCACTGGAAACAAACGTCGATGCATGACGTTTGAAATATACATGTGTGCTATATCAGGCAGCATTCAGTTGTTGCTCTGTACTCGCCCAGGGCGGTGTTACATCAAGCAAACTGCAGGTGTTTATGGCAGATGCCAGGCCGTCTTCATGGAAGCCGTAACCAGCATAACTGCCACAAAACCACGCCATGTTCTCACCTTGAATCTGCTGTAGTTGTTGTTGTGCAGTGACCGCTTGTTGATCAAAAATCGGGTGTGTGTAGTTGAATTTTTCGATGACCTTGTCCGCAGCGGGTGCTACCGGTGGATTGAGGCTGATGAAAAAGTTGGTGTCACAGTCCAGTCTATGCAGGCGGTTGGCCCAGTAGGTGGCAGACATGACGGGCGTTTTTTGCTCAGACCAATTAGCCAGATAGTTCCAGCATGACCAAACGCGTTTGGCTTTAGGCATCAAGCGTTCATCGGTGTGTAGCCAGGTGTCGTTTTCCTCATACTTGAAACTACCAAGTATTTCTTGTTCAGCTTGACCGGGTTGCGTTAACAGGGCCAGGGCTTCATCAGCATGACAGGCGAAAACAACAGCATCATAGGAGAGCTCGCTATCTTGACTATTGATAAGCACTTGATTAGCTTCTCGCTTAACTGAATCAGCTTGTTGATGCAGCTCTACCGTACCATCAATTTCTGCCAATATTTTATTCACGTAATGCTTGCTGCCGCCTGTGACCGTACGCCACTTGGGACGGTTCTTGAGATCGAGCAAGCCATGGTTGTCACAAAACTTGAGAAAGCTGTAAGCGGGAAAATTCAACATCGTTTCTACCGGGCAAGACCAGATAGCTGCGCCCATTGGTAACAAGTAACGTTGTTGAAGATTAGTGCTGTGTTGATGCTCACTAAGAAACTCACCAAGCGACAAGGGTGATTGTGGTGGTTGATGCAGAAATGCTTTGGCGTCTTTGTTGAACGCAACGATGTCGAGTAGTAGTCGCCAGTGAGTCGCGCTAACGAGGTTACGTCGCTGGGCAAACAAGCCGTTAAAGCCGCTGCCACTATACTCAAGCTCACCTTGGTTGAGCGATACGGCAAATGACATGTCTGTAGGCTGGGTAGCCACGTTAAGATGATCGAACAGTGCAATCAGATTGGGATAGTTTTTCTCATTGTAAACAACAAAGCCGGTATCAATAGGGTGCGTTTGATCTGATTCAGAAACAGGTACATCCACTGTATGCGCATGACCACCATGCCAGTCATTACGTTCGTATAAAGAAACTTTATATTTTTTGCTCAGCAACCATGCCGAAGTAAGCCCGGAAATTCCCGCTCCGATTACAGCAACTCGCTGTATTCCCATAATATTTCTTATTATTAAATCAGGTGATCAAGACATCAATTTACACACAAACAGGGGGCGGGCACAAGAAAACTCTTATTCTATGTGTGTAGCACGAGAAGATTGGCCGGCAGACGAGATTAATCAGCCAGAGATAACGCGAAATCCGGTTCCATAATGGTGATCAGAGAGGAGACTTCATCAGTAGTTACAGCGACTGAATAATCGGCGAGTCGCACGTACTCACCATCACGTACTACTGCGCCATAGCTGATGATCATGCCGGCGAGGGTATAGCTACCGTTAGAACAACTAATCAAACCACCACCGGACTGGCCGTGATTCACCTCAGCCGTAGTATGTAACTTATAGGGATTAAGTTTCTTTACAAACTCTCCCGCACTGGAAGTTAGGTTGCCGCCCAATGGGTAACCTATCGCCCATACTTGATCATTGGCGTTGAGACGGTTTTCAGCAAAACGAACGGCTTGTAAACCACTGGTGTCCACTTCGAGCAAGGCGATGTCACGATCAGATGAAGTAAAGATAACTTTTGCTGGTCTGGAGCGATTGCCAATTCTGATATTCAAGTGGTTTAAATCGTTAACTACATGTGCTGCTGTAATGACTCTATTGTTAGAAACAACCACGGCGCTACCCTGTACCATATTGCCCTCGGGGTTTTCACCCACAACGCGCAGTATGGATTCGAGGATCTCATCTGATGGTACATCACACTCTGCATGCGCCGGCATGTAGGCAGATAGTACTAAACAAATTGTGGCGAGAATCAATCTCAATTTAAATCACCGTCTTTTATCACTCTTACATTGTTGCGCTGAAGCGGTAAACAATCTGTTAATCCGATCGCTAAATTTTTGTCGCCGAGGACTGATTCAGGATGAGTGGTCATTTTTAAATGACGGCTGAATTATGTAAAAAGAAAATTTTTAAATTCGCTGCTTAAAACGGGCTTTTCAACATAAGCTGCAGTATCTATAAAACAACCGTTCATCCAGTCATAACTACCGGTGATGAATGGTTACAAGCAAAGTGTGATTTTGCCGCGTCAAATTATATTTTTTTACAGCATACTCGCTGCGAATATTTTAAAGCTGACTTATATCTATGAAAACCACCAGCACCATTCTTTTATTGGTATTACTCTTAATCTGCCTTCCCGCTATGGCTGAAGAAATGGATCTTTCCGATACAGCTGTATTAACAGAAATGACGGATATGGCTGAGCATGGATATCTTGACGCACAAATCATCCTTGCTGACTGGTATTACAATGGTAGTCAGGTCGAAAAAGATTATTCCGTCGCCGCTGATTACTACCAGCTTGCCGCAGAACAAGGGCATAAGCGTGCGCAGTGTATTTTGGGTGGTTTGTACTTTTTAGGTAAAGGTGTTGAGAAAGATGGTGGAAAAGCCCGCTACTGGCTTGGTCTTGCTGCTGATAATGGCATGAAAGAAGCAAAAGTGCTGTTGGCCTCTATGGGTGCGGCTAAGAACAATCGATTTGTCCAATCTGCTGCTCTAAAAAAACAAAAGCCGGTTATCTCTTCGCTAAATTTAATGGCTAGATAAGCTCGCTACGCGCAACAACAAACAGGCTATACTTATAGGTGAATTAACATCATCCTGTAATTGTGCCAAACCTCATTGAAGTAGAAAACCTTACCAAGACATATGCGGATACCACGGCGGTAGACCATATTTCATTCAATATACCTACCGGTATTGTGTTCGGGTTATTGGGCCCTAATGGCGCGGGTAAAACTACTACCGTTGAAATGTTGGAAGGTATCAAGAAACCTGATACCGGTTCAATTCTGTATAAAGGTAAAGCCCTAGGTAAAAAGTTTCGGCGCGAGGCTGGAATTATGTTCCAGCACACCACGCTACAGGATTACATTACTGTACGTGAAGCGCTGCAATTGTTTGCCAACTTGTACCCCACCCAAGCCAATATCGAACAGCTTATAGATGATTGCGCACTGAGTGAGTTTCTGGATCAAAACACGCATAAGCTCTCCGGTGGGCAGCTACAACGTGTGTTGCTGGCGATAGCATTGGTTAACGATCCGGAGATCGTATTTCTAGATGAGCCTACTACGGGTCTGGATCCCCAGGCCCGGCGTAATTTCTGGAATCTGGTTGAACGCATTAAAGCCAAGGGAAAAACCGTGGTGCTTACCACTCATTATATGGATGAAGCTAAAGTACTCTGCGATCACTTGTTATTTATGGATCATGGAAAAATTATTGCGCAGGGTAGTCCAACAGAATTGTTGGCCAATCAGTTTAGTGATGTAATTATTCAAATTCCTCTGGCGGACCTCCAGCTGGAGCAGTTGCCAGAATCTTTCGAAGCACAGGTGCACGATGAGTACGTGGAAATTAAAACAGCATCGGTCAATCAGGCGTTGGAAGAGTTGATGCAACAGGATATTGATCTACAACAAATGAATATACGCTCGCATAATCTTGATGATTTGTTTCTGGAGCTTACCGGTCATGAGTTGCGTAGCTGATGTTTAAACATTTTCTGGCAGTGCTAAACGCGCGTAACAAGGAATTTACCCGCGACCGTTCTTCTCTGGCGTGGAATATACTTTTTCCATTTTTGTTGGTGGTTGGTCTGTCGCTGGCATTTTCGAATGATAAGCGTGATCGTTTTAAAATAGGTGTATATCCTGCAGAGCATCAGCAACAAGCCGAGTTTCTTGAGCTGGATTATATGCGTTATCTTGAAATAGATGATTTGGAAGACGCGACTATCAAAGTGTCCAAGCACCAGCTGGACATGTTGCTGGATCTTACGGCAAATAATTATTATGTAAATGACAGTGCTCCCAATGGATATATGCTAGAGCAAATATTGGTTAACTCCCCTGGGTTGAATTTGAGCAAACAGCAAGTCAGTGGCGAAGACGTGCGTTATGTCGATTGGGCTTTGCCTGGTATTTTGGGTATGAACTTGATGTTCAGTTGCTTGTTCGGGGTTGGTTACGTAATTGTTCGATATCGCAAGAATGGGGTGTTAAAGCGACTCAAGGCCACGCCGCTGAGTGCGTTCTCGTTTTTGTCTGCCCAGGTTGCTTCGCGCTTGCTGCTCTCAATGTCAGTCACCATGATTATTTATATTGGCACCAAGATATTTCTAAATACCACTATGAACGGCAGTTACGCATTACTGTTACTCGTCTTTGTATTGGGTGCATTGAGTTTGATTAGCTTGTCATTATTAATGTCAACGCGCACATCGAGTGAGGAGTTGGCGGGTGGTTTATTGAACCTGATGGTATGGCCCATGATGGTTCTATCCGGGGTGTGGTTTTCTCTGGAAGGAGCGCATCCAATGCTCCAAAAGCTGTCGCTGATATTTCCCTTAACCCATGTCACTACCGCAGCGCGAGCCATCATGATAGACAGTGCTGGTTTTATACAGATTTTGCCAAACTTATTAGTATTGGCTGTTAGTACTTTGGTTTTGCTGGCGTTAGCCGCGTTTTTCTTTAAGTGGGAGTAAAGTCGCTCTAGAGTCGTGCTGCTAGTTTTGCGCCTTGCGAGATGGCTCGCTTGGCGTCTAATTCTCCGGCCAGTTTGGCTCCGCCTATCAAGTGTACATTTTGCTCAGGTTGTTTTGATTGTATCTCTTCAAATAAAGAGTTCACCGACACCTGGCCAGCACAAATAATAACGTTGTCTACATCCAGTATCTCATCTACTTTGTTATCTTCACTACCGTGACTGATATGTAAGCCTTGATCATCAATTTTTTTGTAGCTCACTGCAGGTAACAAACGAACTTTCTTTTTCTTCAATTGTAAGCGGTGCACCCA
>CALISW010000118.1 GCA_938041655.1 uncultured Thiotrichales bacterium
TCAATGGTCACTGGCAGCAGCACCGCTCACGTTGCCGACAGGAACCTACCAGTTAGTCGATGACATCGAGCCAGATCAGTTGCAGCAATATTTCCTGAACTGGGGGCAGGGTAGCTACCAATTCGATCGTTACAAAAAACACAAGAAACTACCGCGCCTGGTGGTGGGTTCAAAACTGGCGTCTGAAACGGCAGCGTGCATTGAAGCGACCAATTTGGTGCGCGATATGATCAACACGCCAGCGGCTGACATGATGCCCGAAGATATGGCAGACGTCGCCAAGTCACTGGCCACTGAATACAAAGGCAAGTTCACCCAGATCGTGGGCGATAAATTGCTCGATCAAAATTACCCGATGATTCACGCCGTGGGTAGAGCCAGTGTACATCCGCCACGTTTGATTGAACTCAAGTGGGGCAACAAAAAACACCCGCGCATCGCACTCATAGGAAAAGGCGTTGCTTTTGATAGTGGTGGTCTGGATATCAAGCCAGCTTCCGGCATGCGTTTTATGCAAAAGGACATGGGTGGTGCCGCGCATGTTTTGGGTTTGGCAAAAATGATCATGGCAGCAAACTTACCCATCCGTTTACACGTCATGGTATCCGCAGTGGAAAATGCGATAGCGTCCAATGCCTACCGCCCCGGTGACATTCTCACCTCCCGTTCCGGTCAAACCGTTGAAATTGATAATACCGACGCCGAAGGTCGTTTGGTGTTGGCTGATGCGATTACCGAGGCCTGTACGCATAAACCCGAGCTGTTAATCGACTTTGCCACGCTTACCGGTGCAGCAAGAATAGCGGTCGGCACAGAAATCGCCGCCATGTTCAGCAGCAGTGATGAAATGGCTAATGAGCTGGTTGCCATTGGCCAGGAATTAGGAGATCCGGTCTGGCAGCTGCCCATGCATGAGGACTATGGCTATTTAATCGATTCCAAAGCGGCCGACATGGTCAACTCGGCAGGTACTGGCTATGCCGGGGCCACAACGGCAGCGTTGTTTTTGCAGAAGTTCGTGAATCAGAAACAACCCTGGTTACACTTTGACATGATGGGCTGGAACAGTCGCCCACGTGCCGGTCGCCCCAAGGGTGGAGAAGCCATGGGTATGCGCACTATGTTTGCCTGGTTACAGCAAAACTATGGCTGATTGGTCGCGACGATTTTGTGTGGCACCTATGCTGGATTGTACCGACCGGCATGCGCGTTACTTTATGCGCAAATTAAGCAGACACGCCATGCTCTATACCGAGATGATCACCGCCAATGCCTTGATCTTTGGTGATCGTGATCGGCACCTGCGTTTTGATAAGCAAGAACATCCGCTGGCATTACAGCTCGGTGGTTCAGAGCCTGAAGCCATGGCGCAAGCATCCGAGTTTGCCGCGGAATATGGTTATGATGAAATCAATATCAATGTGGGTTGCCCCAGTGACCGGGTGCAAAGCGGTAGCTTTGGTGCTTGTTTAATGGCAGAACCAGCTATCGTAGCAGCGTGCGTCAAAGCCATGCGCGCCGCTGTTGATATACCCATCACAGTCAAGACACGCATCGGTATTGATGAAGCAGATACCTACACCCAGCTGGAAGAGTTTGTAAACCAGGTGAGTGCAGCAGGTGTGAGCACTTTTATTATTCACGCGCGCAAAGCCTGGTTGAAGGGCTTAAGTCCCAAAGAAAATCGTGATGTACCGCCGCTGGATTATGAGCGTGTCTATCAACTTAAACGCGAACACCCGGAGCTGGAGATCATTATTAATGGTGGCATTAAAACCATTGAAGAATGTCAGCAACATCTTGAGCAAGTAGATGGTGTCATGCTCGGGCGAGAGGTGTACCACAACCCCTGGCTGTTGAGCGAGGTTGATCAAGCAATTTATGGCCATACAAGTGAGCTGCAAACACGCGAGCAAGCCGTAGCATCAATGCAGCCCTATATTGAGCAACAACTGGCTAATGATACTTACTTGAAACACGTTAGCAGACACATGATTGGTCTGTATCACGGTCGACCTGGTGCCCGTCATTGGCGCAGAACCTTGAGCGAGAAGTCTTGTAAAGAAGGTGCAGATTTCGAAGTGCTAAACGAAGCCTTGTCATTTGTTACCAGAGAACCACAACCCATTGCAGTTAATACATAAGCATTACAGAGAAGGAGTAGAACATGGCTGAAGAAGCTATCGCACCACAACCGGTCGTAGAGCCAGAGTTGTTGAATATTCAAAGTCGAATTTCAGAAATGATGTCATTTGCTGACGGTAATTCATGGTTGCAGGCAGGCATAGTAGCTGTTGTAACTATAATCGTTGCGTATTTTTTGACCCTGTTTCTGAGTCGTATACTAAAGAACATAGCCAACCGCACCAGTGTGGATTTTGATGATGAATTGGTGCGTATTTTACGTCCGCCAATTTTCTATACCCTGTTAATGTTTGGTCTGATGATCGCGCTTGGTTTCCTGCCGATTAGTGATGAGGCAAACGTGCGCTCAATCGCGATCCTGAAATCGATCAACATTATGGTGTTGATGGTGTTCTTTATTCGTTTTGCAAAGTTGTTTATTCGTTCTGCCTCCAAGATGGAGAACAAGTTTAATTTCTTCAAGATAGAGACTTTGCCGCTGTTTGAAAACCTTGCCACAGTCATCATTATCGCGCTGGCGATCTATATGATCTTTAATACCTGGGGCATAGATATGACGGCCTGGTTGGCATCGGCCGGTGTGGCGGGTATCGCAATTGGTTTTGCGGCGAAAGATACGCTGGCCAATCTTATCTCCGGTGTGTTTATTCTGACTGATACGCCATACAAAATTGGTGACTATGTCATTCTTAAATCGGGTGAGCGTGGTGAAGTCACTGATATTGGTATCCGCAGCACACGCCTACTCACACGCGATGATGTGGAGCTAACCATACCGAATAATGTCATGGGTAATTCACAAGTGGTGAATGAGTCCGGTGGTCCGCATGAAAAGTTTCGTTTTCGGGTCAACATAACAGTGCGTTACGGGTCTGACCTTGATCAGGTACGCAAGGTGCTGGTGGAGGAGGCCAAGGCCAATCCAAATATCTCCGAAAATCCGGAGCCGCGCGTGCGTTTCCGTGCCTTTGAAGAAAATGGTATGCGTTGTCAGTTAATGGCTTGGGTAGATCAGCCGGTTATACGCGGTCGAACAGTCGATGCGCTTATAGTGCAGGTATACAAGCGTTGTGCCGAAGAAGGTATTGAGTTTGCTTACCGACAGCACGATGTCCATATCAAGGAAATGCCCGAGAGTGCCTGAGCAGTTGAATACTGGTCCGGTCATTCTGGATCTTAACGGTCTGGAGCTGGAGCGTGCTGAACATGATTTATTGCTGCACCCGCAGTGCGGTGGCGTTATTTTATTCGCCCGCAATTAC
>CALISW010000119.1 GCA_938041655.1 uncultured Thiotrichales bacterium
TCGCCTTTTTCTACCTGCTCTACTACCGCTAATTTAAAGCCTAGATTGTAATCTCTTTGGGTGCGCTTAACTCGCTTACCTTCTACTGCGTCCATAAATAAGTCCTATTTGTGTCAACTTATTTCAGGACGGGACACATACAAGCATAAAAAAGCCCGAATCATTCGGGCTTTTTTATGCTTGTTGTTTGCTTACGGCTGTTGTACTAATGACGGGTCCGAAATCACCAGAGCATTGCCACCCGAAGCCAGGAAGCTGGCAGACTGCCCTTGCATTTCAATTGTCACATCCAGTCCGCCAGTAGGACTCAAGAGTGAACCATGATCGCCCGCAATAAAGCGTACTGCCACATCCAGATTTCCTGCCTGGGTAGTCATACCAGTAGCAACCAGTCCCATTGCTCGAATCAACGGCTCGGTACCTGACAATGGAAAACCATCAACACTGTTGGGTACTACCTGATCCGGCAATGAAGCGTTACCACCAATAACCTCGGTCATATGAATGTTGTGAGCAGCAGCAGCTGCTGCGGCATGATTGATCGGGTCAGCCGCATCAATCGCGGATTGTGCAACCGTCAGGAACTGGAAGTAATCGGATGACCCCGCTGCAATACCGTTACAGGCAAGACCACCGTTGATGACTGGTGAAAAACTGACCGAGCCGGCAAGTAAGCCAGCGATGCCACCACCAGGTACTGACAAGCTCGCAGCGCCAACACTATCTTCCATGGCTAAAAAGCCGGTACCTACAATGGCGCCAAGTGACTGTCCGATGAAACCAACATTACTGGTATCCAATGGAATGCCGATAGTATTTAAATTACCCAGACTATTAGCCAGGTAAACCAGATCCATAATCGCCTGGCGGTTGTTATCACGCGCGGTTAAGAGACTGGCAAGATTCAGAAAATGTGCGCCCGAGCTATCAGGCACGCCATCAGGCTCTGGAGCACATGGGTCTGTGCCGCCACCTTGAAAATCAAGTGCAAAGGTACGCTCCAGTGGCCCTGCAAACAACGGGTTAGTTGCATCAAGTCCATGCAATGGAATATCAATTGCAATCACTGCACGCCCGGCTGCAGCTTGTGAATCAGCCAGTGCAAGCATGTCGGTTCGATTACGTGTAATACCATGCTGAAAGATCGTTACCGGATAACCCGTCGCTGGTGGAGGAGTCTTGGGCAAGGTCATCAATACTGGTACGGTTTGGGTTCCGGTTAAGGTTGGTAAGGGGTCAAACTTCGACACCGAAGTTCCACTCTGACCTGTCCAGGATGCCGTTAAAGGTGCAGCTGGATTTTCAGGAGTAGGAATACCAAGGTAATAAGGAAGATCAATAGTACCGGCATAAATATCAGCCGCGCCTTGCAAGCCCAGTGCTGCAGTATCCAGACCGGTTGGGCCTGCGACTAAAACACCGGTTGGTGGAGCTGCTTTAACAGCTGCCGTCATAGACGACAGTACTGTGGTTACATCAAGCGTCGGGAACATCCAGCTTAATACAATAGAAGACCCGTCAATCCCGGCTGCAGCAGCCACACCCTCATAAGAATTAATTAACTGACGTAAACCATCCAGCGGCTCCAGATCGGTACCAACCAATGAGTCCGTACCTTTAACATTAAGGTAGGTCGGAGACGCTGCAACTGGCAATCCGTCCGCACCGATAATGCCATCGGTTAAAGCAACAACATAAGTAGAGCCTGAACTAAGAGGCGCTAGCGGTACAATGGCAATGGTGGTAGCGGTTGAGTCGGTTACTATCACTGTATACGCAGCTGGATTAACAATTGAAACCAGACCGGTCGCCGCAGGTCCGGCTGAGGTCACCTCCAGCAAGTGTACCGTGGAACCGGCTACCAATGTTGCTGGATCAACGCCCGCTGCAAATGAATAAGTAATCGGTGAAGTAGTTGAATAGCCATCCAGCTCATTTAAAACACCCAGTAGCGTATCGACTCCAGCATCACCACTCAATGGCAAAGCCAGCTTGCCATCATCACCCAATAATAAAATATTGGTGGTTGGTATTTGGCTGGCAGAAGGGTTAAATGTCGCAACGGCACTGCCAGTTTGTGCAGGCGTGATGAACTTACTACCTTCCCCATCATTGATACCATCACAGGCACTTAGTGCCAGCGTAAACAACAAGATGAATATTGATTGAATATATTTGTACATTTGAAGACTCCTCATTACACGGTGTTCAAAACAGCTGTAATTTACAGCAAGTTGAACAGCTCGGTTTTAGTGTGATTTACTGACAGACCCCCCGGCCTCGTTTATCCCTTTACTATATCCTATGCAGACTACCCGCGCTATTTCAGAATCGCTGTAAACAATAGTGAATCCGCATTAAATATGGCTTTTAATTAGCTCAGCCAACATTTCTACGTGACCGGGGCTGTCATTCAAGGCTGGAATATAGTGGAACGAATTCCCGCCCGACTCCATAAAGTATTCCTGGTTTTCAACCGCAATCTCCTCGACTGTTTCCAGACAATCAGCGGGAAAGCCCGGGCAAAAGACATCGACATTTTTAATACCCTCGGCCGGTAACGCTTTCAAAGTTGCATCAGTGTAGGGTTGCAACCACGTTTGATATCCAAATCTGGACTGAAATGTCATTCGCCACTGATCAGGTTTCAAGCCAAGTTCTGCAGCCAACAACTCCGCAGTCTTGATGCTTTGTTTTTGGTAGGGATCACCCAACTGAACGTTTCTTTCGGGTATGCCATGAAATGAAAAGAGCAGAAATTGCTGGGCATTGGTGCGCCAATATTCTCGAATATGATCGGCCATGGTTTTAATGTAATTATCATGGTCATGATAATCACGAATAAAATCCAGCGCCGGCACATCACGCCAAGACATTAAGATGCGGCTAATCTGATCATAAGTCGCCGCCGTGGTGGTCGCTGAATATTGTGGATAGAGTGGCAGTACTATGACGCGATCCACACCCTGCTCTTTGAACTTGTCCAGCACAGATTGCAATGAAGGATTACCGTAGCGCATACCTAGCTCAACCAGCACCTTGTCTGAACCCAGGCGCCCGGCAATATGGTTGGTGATTTGCTGACTGTAATGCAGCAAAGGTGAACCATATTTATCATCCCAGATAGAAGCGTAAGCTTCCGCACTTTTTTTAGGCCGGACGTTAAGAATGATCAGGTTAAGAATCGGCCACCACGCAAGTTTGGGTATTTCTACCACGCGCTGGTCGGATAAAAATTCTTTCAGATAACGCCGTACCGCTTTAGCGGTGGGCGCATCCGGGGTGCCAAGATTATTGACAATAATGCCGGTCTTAATCACAAAGCTATCCCGTTAGTTAAGTACCGGCGTACTATTACTACTGACACGAATCAGCTTGATTAACGCTTCACCCAAACCAACACCCATTCCCTCAGACAACTCTTCATAGAAGGATTTAACCGGCTCATAACTGACCAGCTCGAGATCATCATATTTTTCAGTCGCGATAAACTCGGCATCACCCAAGCCATCCACCAGGCCGATCTTAACTGCTTCTTCACCGGTCCAGAACAAACCCGAGAATAAACCATCAACCTCGGTTAGACGGTCGCCACGCCCTGCTCGGACATCGTTGATGAACTGTTCATGCACCTGCCCGATCAGTTTTTCCAAATGAGCTACATGGGCAGGATTCACCTCTTCAAAGGGGCTGAATATCGCCTTGTTCTCACCCGCAGTAATCGTTCGTGATTCAACACCCAGCTTGTCCATTAACTCAGTCACGCCATAACTGTCCATACGCACACCGATCGAGCCGACAATACTGGCTCTGGATGCGTAAATCTCATCGGCAGCAGCGGCCACGTAATAGCTACCTGAAGCACACACATCAGAAACCACGGCGTACAATTTTTTCTCGGGGTACTCAGCACGTAGTGACAATATTTTCTTATAAATAGATTCTGACTGAACCGGGCTACCACCAGGACTGTTAATCAACAACACCACGCCTTGTGCATTGTCAGCTTCAAAAGCTGATTCAAGTAATTCATTCATTTGCGATGAAGTTACATCGCCACCAGCTGCAATCACACCATTGAAAGGTATTAAGGCAAGATGTTCGCCTGTCACACCACCTTTACCTCCACCACCAAACGCGCCAAATAGCAGGGTGATCAACAATAACCCGAGATAAAAATACATCAGGCATTTAAAAAACGTATTCCATTTTCTAGAGGTGCGTTTCTCCGCCAACATCTCGCCAGCCAGATCTCTGAGTACTGCATTTTCACTTGAATTATTTTCGCTCATACTATTTCCTGATCATCAACCACTGAAGGTTTTCGTTTTACGAACGATGATAATAACAATTACTGCCAACAAGCACAGTTTAATCAGTTAATATATTGTGTCAGAGAGGAATTCAGGTGAATGGAGCAATAATGACTATAAAAATCGCCATTGCAGTTGAAACTGCAGAGGGAGAACGACGAGTAGCAGTAGAACCGGGCATTGTAAAAAAACTCGCAGATCAAGGCGCCGAAATCGTTATGCTGGAGGGCTCAGCCGAGGCGGCCGGGTTCGATCAAGCGGATCTTGATCAAGTTAACTGGGTCAACAACACCAAAGATCTTTATCAAAATGCCGATGTGGTATTTTCAGTACAGATGCCTGACGCAGCTACCATTGCCATGCTACCGGCTACAGCAGCACTAATTGGAACGCTCACACCGTATAAAAACCCGGAGTTGGTGCAAGCATTAAACAATAACAAGATCACCAGTTTTGCAATGGAATTAATCCCGCGTATCTCACGCGCTCAATCAATGGATGTGCTGTCTTCACAAGCTGCTGTTGCTGGTTACAAAGCAGCAATTATGGCGGCCGACCGCATTCCACGCTTCTTACCCATGCTCACTACAGCAGCGGGTACCATCCGACCTTCCAAGGTTATTGTGATTGGTGCCGGTGTTGCCGGACTGCAAGCCATCGCAACCGCCAAGCGCCTCGGCGCGATTGTGCAGGGTTACGACGTTCGCTCGGCTACCAAAGAGCAGGTTGAATCATTGGGCGCCAAGTTTATCGAACTGGATATTTCAGCCGAAGG
>CALISW010000120.1 GCA_938041655.1 uncultured Thiotrichales bacterium
CTCGACCAGACGTAGCATTTGGGTATTTATGCCCCCGTGATTGGCTCGACCAGACGTAGCATTTGGGTATTGTCGGCGCGCTGCATTACATCGAGCAACGGTTTGGCAATGTAGTAGCCCTGGGCATGATCAACACCACAGATATTCAATAGCCTTAGAATCTCGGCATCTTCCACATACTCGGCAATGGTTTCCATGTTCTGCGAATGCGCAATATCATTGATCGCCATTACAATCGCACGGTCTATCGGATCGTTAGCCATATCACGTACAAACTGACCATCAATTTTAACTACATCAACCGGCAGTTCTTTCAGTTGTGAGAATGAACTGAAACCGGTACCGAAATCATCCAGTGCAAAACGCCAGCCTTCGCTGCGCATGGTTTCAATAAACTGACGCGCTTCATCTTTTTTCTCGATCGCGCTGGTTTCAGTAATTTCGAATAAGACTGAACCCTTGGCAACTGATGATTCACGCATCATGGCTGTGATTTTGTCCAACGAGTCCATGTCATTGAGCGTACTGCCAGACAGGTTAATCGAGAAATTAATATCACGACCATCTATCTGCAACGACTTCAATTTCTTCAAGGCGGCATTCACGACCCAGACATCAATTGCCGGCATCATGTTGAAACGTTCCGCCACATTCAGGAAGGCAAACGGGCTGATGTACTCACCCTCTTCTCCCACCATGCGTAACAGGCACTCATAGTGCTCGGGCAAATGCGACAAGGCCGTCCAAAGTTTACTGGCATCACTCGGCAGGAATTCAAAATCGATTTCAGAGAGCGGCAAGATCGGCTGATAGAACAATACAAAGCCATCATTGGCAATTGCCTCGTTCAAGCGGGTTGACCAACCTATTTCAGAGCGTAAAGTTTCCTTGTCCGCATCTTTCTCTTCGTTATAGACATACGACATGTTTCTACCGCGGTTTTTTGCCACATTACAGGCGATGTCGGCATTTACCATGGCGTCTTTTTGCGTCATACCGGAATTCAACATAGCAATACCGATAGTACAGCTGAGTTTGAAGCTGATCTCTTCACTGATGTAAGTACACTCTTCCAGTGTTTTTCGAATAGTCTCGGCCACTTTAAAGGCACGATCTTCATCAACATTTTTTAGCAGTACCGCAAACTCATCACCACCAAGTCTGGCGGTGGTGTCACTTTTGCGTACCACTTTCTTAAGCCGCGCCGAACAGTCAATCAGCAATTGATCACCCGCCTCATGGCCGGCGGTATCATTAAGGTACTTGAACTGATCCAGGTCAATAAACAACATGGCGCTCTGGCGACGGTTATCGTCTTCAGTCAAACGGTCAATTTCGTAATTAAGCTCTTTAGTAAAGCGATAACGATTGTACAAATCAGTCAACGAGTCATGCGTTGCTTGATAGTAAAGTAGTTCTTCCTGTTTCTTGCGTGGGCCGATATCTCTGAAAGATACCACCGAACCAGCCGCGCCAAACCGTTCTGGCAGCGGTTGAATATTACATTCAACACTCAACTTTTTACCGTCACGCTTCCAGAACGTACTTTCTTCTGCTGCCAGTATGGCACCATCTTCATAGGCACGTTGAATTGAGTCTTGAGCAACAGTTTTTCGAGTACCATCCTCTTTACTGTGATGCAGTAACTCAAAGGCACTGTTACCCAATGGGTTGGTACTCTCATCCAACCCCAGCATTTTTCGTGCGGCGGGGTTCATGAAAGTAATCAGGCCTTTACGATTAACGCCATAGACACCATCGCCAATCGAAGACAGAATCGCCTCATAACGCAAGCGTTCCTTGAAAGCTACTTTCTTCATCTGCAGCTGTGATGTTAACGATTTCACGCGTTGCAAAAATAATTCAGTAGGCTCGTTTTTGAACATCACTTCTACGGCACCGGCGCTCAAACTGTTCTTGATGGTTTCGTCTGAATAAGTACCTGTAAGAATTACACAAGGCATGGCATTAAAGCGTGCATCGCTATTGAAACGCTTACACAACTGATCGCCATTTTGTTCCGGCATATAATAATCAATGATCGCAAGATCAATATGATGCTTACCTGCTTCCAGCCATGCTCGCTCGACAGAATCAGCTTTAATTACACGATAGCCTTCTTCAGTCAAAATACTCGAAAAGGTATGTAATGCGGTCTGCGCATCATCGACTAACAAGATGGTTACTTTTTTGGAAGCTTGCACCCGCATGCTACTGGTTTGAATCAATGCATCTGATTTCATCCCGTCCTGCATGTGCTTCAGCGAGGCTACCAAAGCCTGGGTATTGCTCGCTTTGTGCTGGGTCGAATTGGGTCGCTTGGTAATCAAATCCAGAATACTGCTATCAGTATCATCCGATAAAATCACCAACGGCAAATGGACATATTTAGGCTCGAGCAGCATGCTTTCAAGCTGGTCGGTAATGGGTTTGCTTTGTTCACCGGGCCAACCGATTACAATGGCAACTATGTCGCTTGGCGGCTGATGCTGAAATTGTGAGATTGCCTGGGCATAACTTGAGAGCGCAACGACTTCATAGCCGACACTCTCCAGAATCTTCACGAGAGCGTGAAGTCGGGTTTTTGACTCTTCTACCAGTATAATCCGTTGCATGTGGCTTCTTTGAGCGGTACTGCCCTTTATTCCTGCGGGCTGCCCAGCTATTTTTCAGTAGCGTTATTCTATAAAAATGTGAGAACTCAAGGCATGACGCGCTTGGCAGCTTTAACCCACTTTCATCGGGTTAACCGAGCCTTTTGGCAGTATTGACAGGAATTTTCAGATTTCCCCACTGAAAGCGACGTTTCCATATCATTTTCAGCGGTGTCATAATCGCATGGAAACAAGGATTTAACTATGCCCCAATATCCCCAAAATCGCCCTAGACGGTCACGCAGCAAAGCCTTTAGTCGACGCTTGGTCAGTGAAAACCGACTATCAAGCGATGATTTGATTTACCCGGTTTTTGTCCAGGAAGGCGAGTCCAAACGCACTGCGATAGATGCGCTCCCCGGAATTGATCGACTCTCGATAGATCTGCTGGTGGCTGAAGCAGCAGAGTTGGTGGCACTAGGGATACCGGCAATCGCACTATTTCCCGTCATTGAAGACGAGAAAAAATCACTGGATGCGGCAGCTGCCTGGGAAGCCGATGGCCTGGTGCAACGTGCCGTTGCTGCATTAAAATCAGCTCAGCCAGAACTTGGGGTTATAACCGATGTTGCGCTAGACCCCTACACCACCCACGGTCAGGACGGCATTATTGATGCGGATGGTTATGTTATGAATGACATAACCGTAGAAGCCCTGGTGAAACAAGCGCTGTCACACGCGCAAGCGGGTGTTGATATTGTTGCGCCTTCGGACATGATGGATGGTCGCATCGGTGCAATTCGTTCGGCACTGGAAGATGCTGGATTGGTTAACACCCAGATTCTGGCTTACTCCGCCAAGTACGCCTCCTCTTTTTACGGACCGTTTCGCGAAGCTGTCGGCTCAACCAAAAACCTGGCTGGCGGAGATAAGAAAACCTATCAAATTGATCCGGCGAATGCCGATGAAGCACTACACGAAGTGCAAATGGATATAGATGAAGGCGCCGACATAGTTATGATCAAGCCGGCACTACCCTATTTGGATATCATTCGCATCGTCAAAGACACTTACGCCTATCCGACTTTTGCCTATCAGGTCAGTGGCGAGTATGCGATGTTAAAAGCCGCCGCCAATGCGGGAGCAATGGATGAGAAAAGTGCAGTACTGGAATCATTACTATCCATCAAACGTGCCGGAGCCAACGCGATACTGACCTACTACGCCAAACAAGTTTCTGG
Organism: uncultured Thiotrichales bacterium; assembly: GCA_938041655.1. GTDB lineage: Bacteria > Pseudomonadota > Gammaproteobacteria > CAZUMV01 > CAZUMV01 > CALIRD01. Next base: position 3,836 of record CALISW010000120.1, read on the forward strand.
CTGGCTGGCCGAGTAAGCACATGACCGACCACTTTGCGGTGCTGGGCAACCCGATCAAGCACAGCCTCTCTCCTTTCATACACCAGCAGTTTGCGCAGCAGCATAGTCATGAGCTTGAGTATGAAAAAATAGAAGCACCTGTTGATGAATTCAAAGCTACTGTTGAAAAACTGTATGAGCAAGGCTACTCCGGATTGAATGTCACCCTGCCCTATAAACTGGAGGCACATGCGCTAGCTGAATCACTCTCGGAGCGCGCGATGCTGGCTGGCGCGGTCAACACCCTGATTCGTACCGATCAAGGTTGGTACGGAGACAACACCGACGGCATTGGGCTGATCAGTGATCTGGAAGCCGTACTTGGAGATACGCTAAACAGCATGCATATCCTGATTCTAGGAGCGGGCGGCTCAGTGCAGGGAATTTTACCGGCACTGCTGGAACAACAACCCGCCAGCATTCATATCGCCAACCGTACCGCCGCGAAAGCGGAACAACTGATCAATCAATACGACGATGAAAACCTCTCGGCATCTGGTCTGGATTTTAAATTTCCGCAAATGTATGACCTGTTAATCAATGCCACCGCGGCTAGTCTTGACGGCGAAGCACCGGCACTGGCGCATACACCTCTAATCAGCAGTGCGTGTTATGACCTGTTTTATGCGGCCAAGCCAACTGAATTCATGCAATGGGGTAAACAACTTTATGGGCCTAAAGTGAAATCCAGTGATGGTCTTGGCATGCTGGTAAGACAGGCGGCAGCAAGTTATGAGTTGTGGACTGAAACCTATATCAGCGATGAGTTAATTGATTCGATTCAGGCAGAGTTGCGACAAAAACTCACGAGGTAATTACATACACTTACGAGTTTCGCTAGCGACCTCGATGTAGTGGTCCGCTGAATGACTCAAAAATTCAATTTCAGAGTCTGTCAGTTTGCGTGCTTTTTTAACCGGCGACCCAACATAAAGATAGCCACTCTCTAACACTTTACCCGGCGGCACCAATGCACCAGCACCCACCATTACTTTAGACTCCAGTATTGCATCATCCAGCACCACACTTCCCATACCGACCAGCACCAGATCTTCAATGGTGCAGGCATGCAAGGTGGCATTATGCCCCACTGTGACTTGCTCACCGATCAGCAATGAACGACCACCGGGTTTAAATTTACTGTCGTGCGAAACGTGACAGACCGCGCCATCCTGAATGTTACTGGCTTTACCCACCCGTATTTTATGCACATCACCACGAAGCACCGCCATCGGCCACACCGACACATCGGCCGCCAACACCACATCGCCGCTAACATGTGCTTGCGGGTCGACATACGCAGAAGCATGAATTTCAGGGCTGGTGTCTTGGTATTTTCTAATCATCATTTTTTCTCGGTCAGCGGGGATCATTGTCTAACTTTGCTACAATCAAGATACATGAACGATTCACTGCACACACCACCGACTGCCAGCATCAGGGATTATATCCAGCTTATGCGTCTGGATCGACGCATTGGCATTTATTTAGTGCTATGGCCTACTTTGTGGATGCTATGGATTGCTGCAGATGGCATCCCGCCGCTCAACATTTTGTTGATCTTCATTGCCGGTGTCGTAGTGATGCGTACTGCTGGCTGCATCATCAACGATTATGCCGACCGCGATCTTGATGGTTTTGTCGAACGCACCAAAGACCGACCATTAGCGACTGGCAGAATCAGCACTACCGAAGCGTTGATATTATTTGCATTATTATCGCTGATTGCTCTGGCACTGGTACTGTCACTGAACAAGCTGACCATCATGATGTCGCTGGTTGGAATGTTGCTAACCATCAGTTACCCCTTCATGAAACGCTTTCATTACTTACCCCAGGTACATCTGGGTATAGCCTTTGCCTGGGCCGTGCCCATGGCGCATACCGCAATCACTAACGAACTGCCCACGATTCTGACCTGGCTGGTTTTTCTGGCTACCGTCATCTGGACCACGGCTTACGACACTATGTACGCCATGGCTGACAGAGAGGATGATCTGAAGATCGGTATCAAATCGACCGCGATATTGTTTGGTGATCTGGATAAAGCCATCATTGGTTTGTTCCAGGTTATGTTCTGGTTTTGCCTGTATTTGGTAGGCAAAGACCTGGAACTCGGCACAAGCTGGAATATAAGCCTTCTAATTTCCGCTATCTTACTGATTTATCAGCAGTTCTTACTTCGTTTGCGCCAACCCGATGACTGTTTGAGGGCTTTTCTTAACAGCAATCTGGTCGGTCTGGTAGTTTTTCTGGGCCTGGCGTGGCCTTCATTGAGCGAAAACCTACCGAATCTGCGTGAATTAGTGGCTGGTTTGTTGACCTGAGACGGGTCTGCGGCTATGATTCCGCCTCTTTTTTTCACGACTCGAGCCGGTGCCCGACATGTACGCAGTAATCGCAACAGGTGGCAAACAATATAAAGTATC
>CALISW010000121.1 GCA_938041655.1 uncultured Thiotrichales bacterium
TCGCGCGTCGTTCGTATCATAAAACTAGGCGGATTTGTCGCCAGTACCAGTGAAAATAGTGGTAGTGATATACCAAGCATTATCAATGGTTGTTCTGATTTACTGGTGGAGGTTTTTGGAGAACAAGGAAAACACGCGCGAATTGAAGTTGGCACACCTTCGTTACCACGCAATTGCGCCGTCGAGATTGATGCTGTGTTGGAAATAAAATAAAGCTCTGGATTAGTGAATAAACTCAATCACAGCTACTAATCAACAGCAATAACACACGGTGAACAATGACGACTGTCACCGTGTATTCTAAATGCCAGTGTTATCGCGCCTGCATCCTGATTCCACCATCCATGCGAATAGTCTCACCGTTGGTGTAATCATTCTCTACAATATATTTAGCCAGATGTGCGATCTCTTCGGGCTTGCCCAAACGTTTGGGGAATAAAACACTCGATTCGAGCGCTGTGAAAATATTCTCAGGCAGACCATCAAACAGTGGCGTATGAATCAAACCAGGAGCAAGGGTATTGACGCGAATACCCAGCGCAGATAAATCACGAGCGATACAAATAGTCATACCAATCAACCCGCCCTTTGAAGCGGCGTAGGCGGATTGACCAATCTGCCCTTCGTAACCTGCTATTGACGCCGTATTGGTGATCACCCCGCGGCAACCACAATCGGTTACTGGCTCTTGTGTAGCCATTTGTGCTGCTGCAAGTCGCAGTACGTTAAAGCTACCAACAAGATTTACATCAATGACTTTTTTCCAGTCATCCAATGGATGTGGTACATTTTCTTTGCCAACCGTTTTGCAGGCACTACCAATACCGGCAAAGTTATTGCAGATATGAATAGCACCAAACTGCTCTACCGTATCAGCAATTGCCGCACTCACACTATCTTCATCGGTCACATTTACATTCCGATAAATGACCGACTCGCCGAGCTCTCCGGCAATGGCATTGCCGCGCTCTTCATTCATATCAAAGATCGCAACCGATGCGCCTAGCTCTGCGTAGAGTCTTGCAGTTGCTTCACCCAAACCTGATGCACCACCGGTAACTACGGCTACTTTATTCTTAATTTCCATTTGTATTCTCTATGTTGACTAATTTTTAATGTGATAAATTATACGACTCGCAGGATCACCCACAAGAGTCTGGCTACTAAAACCATATTGTATAGCTAAAGACTCATACTGCCACTATGTAAAGAACTGAGCCCGATATTTTGATGGCGTCTCGCCAGTATGACGTTTGAAAGCCTTGGTGAAAGCAACCACCGATTCATAACCAATTTTCTCGGCGATATCGGCTGGCCGTAAATCCGAGGTTTGTAAAAAGTCGATAGCTCGCTGCATGCGCAGGTTGGTGAGGTATTCAAACATGGGTATACCTACCAGTTCGGTAAAACGTTTCGCTATGCCTGAACGTGACATACCTATATGTTCACCCAATGATTGTAAGGTCCAATTATTCTCGGGCTGCGCATGCAAGCTCTCAAGCGCCTTCGCTATTTTCTTGTCTTTAAGTGCTGTCAATAAATTGCGTTCTTCCACCATACCAAAATTGATTCGTAGTAATTCAACCACCATGACTTCGGTCAACTTGTTAACAATTAATTGCGAGCCGGGCGTGGTTGAGCGGTATTCAAAGCTCAACTGGTCGAGCACACTCTGCAACCAGGGGCGCTGTTGTAATTGATCATTTCGAATAATACTGATCTTGGGAAAGAGCGTACTTAAATACCCGTAAGCGTGTTCTGTCACTTCACAGTAGCCACACATTAATAATGTCTGAGTTTGGTCGAGTTGGTCACCATCTTCAGGCTGATAACTATCAAGCTGGTGCGTTACGCCTGGTCCCAGGAAAACCAGGTCTCCCGGTCCAAGTAAAAAATTGCCTTCTTCTGATGTGACTCGACACGTGCCTTGTCGCACCTGGTGAAAGCTTGCATGTTTTTGCCCATCAAAGACTTTATTCCAAGGGTGTGTGAGTTCTTCGCAGAAGTACACGCTACCTCGCGCCCTCAGACCCATTAAAACATCACTCAAAACATCAAATTCCATCATAAATCCCATATTTTAGGTAAAAATAGACGATTAATAGCATTTTAATACACTTTTAGACATTTAGTGTCTAATCCAATTAGATCATTATATTCGCATATTCACGAAGCACAAGGATCTAAAAATGTCACACATAGAAATTTACACAAAATCGTATTGCGGCTACTGCCAACGCGCTAAAAAACTTTTGAAGCACAAAGGCCTGAGCTTTCACGAATACGAAATTACCAACGACCAGATAATGCGCGATGAAATGATCTCACGCTCTGGCCGGACGACTGTGCCACAAGTCTTTATCGACGGAATCCATGTCGGTGGTGGCGATGATTTGGCGAAAGCCAATAACTCGGGCGAGCTTGATCTGATACTCGGTTATGTAAATGACGAGATTGCTTACGCATAAGATGTATTTAAATTAACTAAAAGAAAAGGAGAAAATGATGGAAACGACAATTAATGATTCACAAACTACTACGGCGAGCACTGCAAGTCTGTCGGAAAAACTGACGTCCTTTAGCGAAATCGCAACACGTTACTCAGTGGTAATCGTACTCGCCTGGATCGGCGCAATGAAGTTCACCGCATATGAAGCGGGTGCTATCCAAGGTCTGGTCGCATCCAGTCCATTCATATCATGGATTTATAGCGTACTAAGTGTACAAGCAACCTCTAATATGATCGGAACAATCGAGATCATTACAGCAACTGCAATTGCCTTCGGATATCTTAACAAGCGTTTGGCAGTCGCTGGTGCATTGGCTGCAGTGGCAACCTTTACACTAACAGCCAGTTTCTTGTTCAGTGCCCCGGGTTGGGAAGCAAGCCTCGGTGGATTCCCGGCATTATCGGTGGTACCTGGCCAATTTTTGCTGAAAGATATAGTGCTGTTAGCGGTCTCTATAGGCTTGCTTGGAAAAGCGCTAGCGAGAGACTAAGCTCGAATAACTGATCCTCAGGAAGAAGTTAGTTAAGTCACAAGGCCGCAATTGCGGCCTTGTTTTATTACAACTAATGAATAAGCCTCATGGTTAAGAAGATCTTGAAATACAATTTTTATTTCACTTTCATGCGTTTGATTTAGCGCTACCCTAAGACGAAAATATTCACAATGAATTCCTGTCTCAACTCAGGTCATGTGTTTCTTAAGGTACAAGTAATTGCTTAAACATTTAACCTGGCCGATCGCCAGACGCTCTTCAATCATTGCCATTTTTGTTGGCACATTATTATGTGTCATCAACCATAGCGATAAAATGATGGAAGGCTCGATTACCATTAACGACATGGTGCGAATGGCTCTGACTTATCTGGTCCCTTTTTGTGTTGCTACCGCCGGAGCGCTTTCTGCCAGAGCAGAAACTGAAAGGAACAAAAATACAGTTGATTGATACTTCCAGTTATTTCCAAATACTCTAATCAG
>CALISW010000122.1 GCA_938041655.1 uncultured Thiotrichales bacterium
CCCGACCTAGAGATGTAATTTAAGGGTTCAAGGTATCTGGTAGCCAGGTGACAATCTGTGGCCAGAGCGCCAGCATCAGCAAGACCAGTAGTTGAATCAAAATGAAGGGAATCACACCTTTATAAATTTCCATGGTCTTAATCGAATCGGGTGCCACACCGCGCAGATAAAACAGGGCAAACCCGAACGGAGGCGTCAGGAATGAGGTTTGCAGGTTGATAGCAATCATTATGCCCAGCCAAACTGGGTCGAGCCCCATCATCAGCAAGATCGGTCCGACAATCGGCACAACCACAAAGGTGATTTCAATAAAATCGAGAATGAAACCGAGCACAAACATCACCAGCATTACTACTATCACTGCCGTGATAACGCCACCGGGAAGATTGTTTAGCAAATGATGGACGGCCTCATCACCCCCAAAGCCTCTAAACACCAGCGAAAAAAGTGTTGCGCCAATCAGGATCATAAACACCATACAGGTCACCCGTAAGGTCGTGTCCATGACTTCCAACAGGCGCTTGAGATTAAATTGGCCACGCATAATAGCTAATAACAAGGCGCCGACAGCGCCAACTGATGCGGCTTCTGTGGGGGTAGCAAAGCCGAAAATGATGGAGCCAAGCACTGCCACGATTAATATCAATGGTGGTAGCAGTGCTTTCAATACAGTAGCAATTGAAATGGGTTTGATATCGGTCGCCATGGGAACCGTTGCAGGCTTGAAACGTGTCAGCCAAAAGATGTAAACCAAATACAAACTAACCAGCAAACAACCAGGGATCACGGCGCCCATAAACAAGTCACCAACTGAGACTGTCTCTGGACTGAAGATGCCCATTTTAAGCTGAGCCTGTTGAAAAGCGGAGGAGAGCTGATCGCCCAATAACACCAACACAATAGATGGTGGAATGATTTGCCCCAGCGTGCCTGAAGCACATATGACGCCGGTAGAAACAGCAGGATGATAACCGCGCTTTAGCATAGTAGGTAAAGACAGTAAGCCCATGGTAACTACGGTGGCGCCGACGATGCCGGTGCTGGCCGCTAACAACATGCCGACAATAATTACCGAGAGAGCCAATCCACCCGGACGCTTGCCAAACAAGTCTGACATGGTCTCAAGTAATTCTTCAGCGATTTTTGCGCGTTCCAGCATGCAGCCCATAAACACGAATAGAGGCACGGCTAACAAGGTCTGATTATTCATGATGCCAAAGATGCGATTGGGTAAGGCACTCAGTACTGGGTCAAACACACCCATCGCTGTACCAATGCCGGCGAAAATAAGTGCCACTCCTGCCAGGGTAAATGCTACCGGATAACCCGCCATCAAGATGACGATAATAGTCAGGAACATTAAGAGCGCCATCCAGCTCATAGTTTCTTGACCATTCTGAGTGTGATGATGCTGTGCAGAATCTGACTGATGCCCTGAAGTAAAAGAAGTCCAGCCATGAGTGGGATCATGGTTTTCAGCAGATATACAAAAGCGAGTCCACCAGGCTCGGGTGATGCTTCTCTAATTGACCAGGCTCTACCCACGTATTCGAGACTTAGCCACAGCATCAGGGTACAAACCGGCAGTAGTAAAAATAGTGTGCCCAATAGATTCACCCATGCTTTGCGATGTTCGTTCATCTCGCGATAGAAAATATCAACGCGTACATGTTCATCATGCTGTAAGGCATAGGCCGCACCACCCATGAAAACCATTGCGTGCAAGTACATCACCAGTTCTTGTAGTGCGATCGAGCCCCAATTGAAGAAATAGCGCATGATTACGATAAAAAACGTCAGTAATACCATCGAGATGGTGAGCCAGCCTAAGCCCTTGCCCAGCCAGTTGTTGAGGTGATCTATGCTTGATGCCAGCTTATGCATGCTTTTAAAGCGAGGGTTGGTCTAAAGTGGGTAATATACAGAATTGCTATCCGATTGGCATTTTCCATTCGTTTTCATTTCGCTCTTTCTAGCGGATGGTACAATGGCGATACCTGATAATGAGTATGAGAGCTTACAAATGAAAAAGTTTGGATTATGGATGATCATGGCAGCTGTTCTCACAGTTTTCGCCAACCCTGCCTTGAGCTGCACCCAAAGACCAGAGCGTGTGGTGCTCGAGCATATGCTGAACCTGGATATACAAGCAGCCGAGGCGAGTATGCTGAGTTGGCCGGACAGTCTTACCAAGCGTTATTACGATGCTATGGTGAGTGTGATTAAAACCTATAACGGTGACAATGGCGTGGATGAAGCCATGAAAAAAGAAGCGATTTCAAAGCTGGGAAAAGTCATTCGTTCGTCACAAAATAACTACAGCCGTAAAACCCCTGAAAATTCTTTGATACTGGGTATGTCCCGTATGTATCGTGCTGGCTTGAATATGACGATCGACAAAGGTGCCTCAGCCTACAACGATACTTACAAGTCACAGCAGACCCTCAAAGAGTTGATGAAAGACTATCCGGATTTCAATGACGCCATGATGGTCATGGGTATGTTTGAATTGTTCCTCTCCAATATCCCACCTGAGCAACAGAAAAAAGCAAAATCATTATTATCTATCTCTGGTGATAAACAAAAAGGTCTGGATTTTCTAGAGCGAGCTGTACAAACCTCTGGTTTAACTGCTCCTGAAGCCGCGCGTGTGATACTGATGGAGTCAAATCTGGATGCGCCAGAAGTGTGTCGCTATCGTAGTCTGGCTACCATGATGAAAAATCGTTACGCCAGAAATGACTTGTTAAATCTGACCGATCGAATTATTAATCTCAAATGTAATATCGCCGAGGCTGAAGGACAGGCGGTTGCCAGCGATCAATACTTTCAATTGGACGAAGGTTGTATGTAGCCCAATCTCACATGCATGAAAATGAACCGCCTTTTGGCGGTTCTTTTTTAGTAGCTGATTTTTTGATGAATCAGTTCTATAGGATAGCCATCCGGATCTTTAATAAAGGTCAGCACTGTATCACTGCCTTTCATTGGGCCAGGCGGGCGTGAAGCTTTGTATCCTTGTGCTTCCAGTCGCTCCACTGTTGCATAAATGTCTTCAACTTCCAGCGCAATGTGCCCATAAGCATTACCCATTTCATAATTGTCTACGCCCCAGTTATAGGTGAGCTCCAAGACGGCATTATCTGATTCATCGCCATAACCTAAAAAGGCGAGGGTGAATTCACCATGAGGCATTTCTTTTTCGCGTAACAGGGTCATGCCTAAAATCTCGGTATAAAATTTCTTGGATACCTCAAGATCAGTCACTCGAAGCATGGTGTGCAGTATTCGCATGTCAGTCAGCGGTCCTTTTCAGTTAGTGAATGCGTTATACTCTCACGCTTTTAATATGAACGAAACCGGCATGGCAGAAAGCGGCAAAAAATACGCAGTTGATACCTTTCAAGGC
>CALISW010000123.1 GCA_938041655.1 uncultured Thiotrichales bacterium
TGATAGCTAACAGGCTCATTACTGTTCCATTGGAAAGTGCCTTCAGTGGCGGCATCGTTTAGGCCTATTAGCGTGATTTCATTGATACCGTTTTTGAGGAATTCATTTTCTGCCTGACTACCAATCGAGGCGAGATAGCCATTGGCTTGTGCTGCCAGAGCACTGGCGCTATTCCAGTTTTCGCGATCATCAGAAAGGAAGTACGCATGTTGGTTGAATTCACCCATGCTGCTGTAGCCAGATAGCGAGTTGGGGCACTCGCTGGGCTCACCATCAGTGACTATATCCAGCAGCAGGTTTTGCTGGTTATTAAAGTCACTGATTTCTGGAATGTTCTGGTTTGGATCAACTCTGATTATGATGATGTAATTTCCCGGTTCGAGAGAGGCGGGTAAGGAAATTGACTCATTGATTAGCAGACGCTGGTTGGGGGTAAGATCTGCTTGAACATCTCTTTGTAGTAGCAATACATCATCGCCGCTGACTATCCCGTCGGTTGATAATCTTGCATCCACGCCGTAAACATTGGTTACCGAGGTTTCGCCTATATTCTCGATCTCAAATTTCAGTTGCAGGGAGTTACCACTCACCAGTTGCGATGGAAGATCGATGTTGCTGATCACCAGATCGGCCGGTAGTCCTGGCCCACCATCGCATTCAACTTCGAGAATGTAGGGGCGTGCCACAAACTTACCTTCCAGTTCCCAGCTACCGTTCCAGAAGTTCATGTTGGCAAAATCGTTTTCGTCACTATTGGTAGCACGAGTTTCGTTGAGTCGAAAGGGTTCGCCACTGTCCCACTGCAGGAATCCTTCGGTTTCGCTGTCACTCAAGCCGATACGAACAATTTTATTTATCCGGCTGCGCAGAAATTCGTTTTCCAGAGATTGTGATATTGATGCCATATAGCCACCCAGGGATGCCGCTTGAGCGGAGGCTTGTGCGTGGTTGAAATTTCCTTCAGAGAGGTAATAACGGTGGTCGTTAAGTTCGCCCAGCAAGCTATAACCGGCCGGGGTGTTATTACAGTCGGCTATCGCCTGAATGGGTAAGAGGGAAAAACCCGTCACTATTAATACATAGAGTATATTTTTCATTTTTAAGCCCTGAGAGATAGATAGTGCGCCTTGAATTATTGTAATTAGCGCGTGATTAGTTATTTTCTTATCGATCGATTTTAACTCATATTAGAAAATCAGATACGAAATCGATTGTTAAATGACAGATACAATTCCTTCAAAAATCCGGATCTTGTAGTCTGTTATTCGTACAATGCTTTATTTAAGAGGTGTCTGTGTAAGTTTGAAATTGATCTCGTTTCGGTCGGTATAGCTAAAAAACAGTAGGTTTTTCAATAACTACAGAGCTATTGTATTTTATAGAGCGGAGCAAAAAACAGGATTATCAGCAGATACTTGCTCATTTTTTATTAAAGTACTTTACTGTCGAAATTAGACTGACTTACAACGGGTTTCGATGTTGATGCAAGCGCCAGATTAGTAGTATGCTCCACAGACAGCTTAATCAATAATCAATATTAGATCGTTAAAGGGAATTTTAGCGATACTAATTAATAATAACGGGAAGGGTCGCGCACGTCTCTCACCTCAGCTGGCAACATCATGTCTATGGTGTGCTATCGCTGTCGGTGTCATATTCTGCAGACCTTAATTTATATACAACAAAACTAAGGTACTAAACCAATGAGTCAGAGTCGTTTCAGTAAAAAATCTGGTTGGATAGCACTGGTTGCTGTAGCTGCGTTAATCGCAGGTGCTGCAATTGCTGCTACCGATCAACTCACAGAGACCGGTGTCGGCAAAGTTCGTGATGGCGTAGCCTCGCAAGCCAGAGTTGACACTATCGTTGATCAAAAGCAAAAGCGCTTGCTTGAATACCGCAGTCTGCTGAAGCAGGTCGACGGTCTGAAAGCCTACAACGAGCAACTGGGCAAACAGGTTCAGGCTCAGCGTGACTTGATTGTCCGATTTGACAAATCAATTGGTGATGTTGCTCTGATCGAACGTCAAATAGCGCCATTGGTGGGTAAGATGGCTGACAGACTTGAAGACTTCGTTTCGATTGATCTGCCATTCCGTACCCAGGAAAGAGACCAGCGTATTGGTCTTCTTAAAGAGGGTATGGCCAAGTCTGACATTAACGTGGCTGAGAAATTTCGCCAGGTGATGGAGGTTTACCAAATCGAAACCGAGTATGCGCGAAATATCGATAGCTACAATCAGATCATCAATGTCGGCGGTGCTGATGTTGAAGTAGATGTATTGGTGATTGGTCGAATCGCTATGGTCGCCCAAACCAAAGATGCCTCAACTACGTATTCCTATAACCGTGACACAGGCAGCTGGGAAGAGATCAGTGCAGGCGAGTACCGCAATAGTGTGCGTCAAGGCATCAAAATGGCGTCCAAACAGGCACCGATCAGCGTGCTTAAATTACCAATCGCTTTGACAGGGGAGTGAACATGAAAGCTACTATAAAATTATTACTACCAGCACTCCTGGTGTTCGGTTTTGCTCTGCCTACGACTAGTATTGCAGCAGATATTTCAATGAGTGAGTTGTTGAGTAAGGTTCGTGCTGGACGTGCTGCTGATGCCGAAGTGAACAGACAGCGTGAAGCAGCGTTTAGCGCGGATGCAGCTCAACAGGAGGCCTTGATTCGACAGGCACAATCTCAAGTTGCCCAGATGGAAGCAGAAAGCTCGCGACTGGAAGCGGAGTTTAACCAGAACGAATCAGCTGTGACTGCAAAGAAACAGCAACGAGACGAGCGTCTAGGTTCATTAAAAGAATTATTCGGACATCTTACTGGTGCTGCGGGTGATATGCGTACTCGTTTCAGAAATTCAATTACTACAAGTCAATTCAATAAATCCTTCACTGATGAAAATGGTGTAGAGCAATTGCCACGTATTGATTTCTTGACTGCATTGATCAAGAAAATGAATGATGATACTGATCTGCCGAGTATGGAAGAGATCGAAAGATTATGGTTCGAAATGCACCAAGAGCTGACCGCATCTGGTCAGGTCACTAAATATGACACAGCGATTGGAACTGGGGATCAACAGGTGGTTCGTGTTGGTCTGTTTAACCTGTTAACTGATGGTCAATACGTTGGTTATGACAATGGGATCTCTTCTGTGTTGGCTCGTCAGCCAGGCAAGGTACCTAATCCTAGTGATATTCAAGGCGCTAGTGTTGGTCAGATCGTGCCAGTAGGTATTGATCCTACCGGTCCCAAGGGCGGTGGTTTCCTGAAAGCCTTGATTAATACGCCTACCTTTATGGAGCGCTGGAATTCTGGTGGTCTGGTAGGTTATATGATCACAGCACTGGGTGTTGTTGGTGTGTTACTGGCGATTTGGCGCTGGTTAGCGATCTCGGGTATTTCTGGGCGTGTAAAGCGTCAGCTCAAAACCAAAACTATTAGCGATAAGAATCCACTGGGTCGTATTCTGAAAGTGGCTGCCGATAACCCGGGTTCAGATAACGAAAGCCTGGAATTGAAACTGGGTGAGCAAATCATCAAGGAACGTCCATCATTGATGCGCGGCATTAACCTGCTGAAAGTCATCGCGATGGTTGCACCGCTGATGGGTCTACTCGGTACCGTAACCGGTATGATTCGAGTGTTTAGTGACATCGTAATCTACGGTGCTGGTGATCCAAGTGTAATGGCTGGTGGTATTTCACTGGCACTGGTAACTACTGTACTGGGTCTGTGTGTTGCAATCCCAATGTTGTTATTGCACTCACTCGTAAATGGTAAAGCCAAGAGTGTGCAGCACGTACTGGAAGAGCAGAGCGCCGGCATTATTGCTGAACGTACTGGACGCTAGGGCTAACTGATGCCTTTATTTTTACTCGATATATTTGAGAACATCGGCGCGTTTTTTACGCGCGGTGGTCCGGTATTGATAGTAATCGCGGTTGTGACTTTTATATTGTGGTCGTTGATTTTCGAAAGAATCTTCTACTTCAATGGACAGTACAAGCGTGATTTCAACAAGGCACTGAGTGACTGGGAGGGGCGTGAAGAGCGTCGCTCCTGGGGCGCTACGGTGATCCGTGAAAAGATAATTTCCGAGACTCGACTCAAGATCAACCAGAACATGGATATGATCAAAACCCTGATTGCTGTATGCCCATTTTTTGGACTGCTGGGCACGGTAACGGGAATGATTGAGGTCTTCTCGGCGCTTGCCATCACCGGTGGTGGTGATGCCAAGGCAATGGCGGGTGGTGTGTCTCGAGCCACGGTACCAACCATGGCAGGCATGGTAGTCGCACTGTCAGGCGTATTCGCCAATATGTATTTAACTTCGGTCAATAGACGTGAAAACTCGCTGATTAATGAGCGACTCACGATGGACCATTAGAGATAACGAACAGGATTAGATTATGAGAAGAGGTTCATTTTCAAGTGTAGAAGAGGAAGAAGAAAGCGCGGTAGATTTAACGCCGATGCTTGACGTGGTATTTATCATGTTGATCTTCTTCATTGTAACCGCGGTCTTCATTAAGGAAACCGGTGTTGAAATTAATCGACCGGATGCAAAAACCGACGATAACAAAGACAACACCACTGTGTTGGTCGCGATTCGCGCTGACAATACTATCTGGATGGACAAGCGCCGTATTGATATACGTTCGGT
>CALISW010000124.1 GCA_938041655.1 uncultured Thiotrichales bacterium
TGTGTACACGCAGCCTTCGCCTTGCGAGATGATGGTTACGAAACCATCATGGTCAATTGTAACCCTGAGACAGTCTCAACCGATTACGATACTTCGGATCGATTGTATTTTGACCCGCTAACGCTGGAAGATGTGCTGGAAATTGTGCGTGTCGAAAAGCCAGTGGGTGTGATTGTTCAGTTCGGTGGTCAAACACCGCTGAAACTCGCGCGTGATCTTGAGGCTGCTGGTGTACCCATTATCGGCACAACACCAGATGCCATTGACCACGCAGAAGATCGTGAGCGTTTTCAGTCCTTGATAGAAGATCTTGGTTTGATGCAGCCACCTAACCGTACCGCTCGCAGTGCAGAAGCAGCGATTGGTTTGGCAGAAGAAATTGGTTACCCGCTCGTAGTACGTCCTTCCTATGTTCTGGGTGGACGTGCAATGGATATCGTCCATAACGAAGATGATCTGGGCAAGTACATGCGTGAAGCAGTGCAGGTTTCGAATGATGCACCAGTGTTACTGGATCATTTTCTTGATCAGGCGATTGAAGTCGATGTCGACGCAATATGTGATGGTAAGGATGTCTTCATTGCTGGTGTGATGGAGCATATCGAGCAAGCCGGTGTTCACTCAGGTGATTCGGCCTGTAGCTTGCCGCCATTTACCTTGTCACAGGAAATGATTGGTGAACTGTGTTTGCAGGTCGAGAAGATGGCAAAAGGCCTGGGTGTTGTAGGTATCATGAATACCCAGTTCGCCATCCAGGGTGAAAATATTTATGTGCTTGAGGTGAATCCAAGAGCCTCAAGAACGGTGCCTTTCGTGTCCAAGGTTATTGGTTTACCAGTGGCTAAAATTGCTGCGCGTTGTATGGCTGGCATGACATTGGCTGAACAGAAAGTGCCCAAGCAATTAGTGCCAGAATACTTTGCAGTTAAAGAAGCAATCTTCCCGTTCCACAAGTTCCAGGGAGTAGATCCGATACTCGGCCCGGAAATGAAATCGACAGGCGAAGTGATGGGCGCAGGCAAAACCTTTGCCGAAGCCTTCTACAAGGCAGTGCTCGGTGGTGGTGAAGATTTACCGCGTGAAGGCAATGCCATTATCAGTGTGAGGGAAAGTGACCGAGTACGTTCAGTCGAAGTCGGACGCCGATTGGTAGATTTGGGCTTCAAGCTGGTTGCTACTAGCGGTACCGGTAAAGCACTACAGCAGGCCGGGCTGGAATGCCAAATTGTTAACAAGGTCACTGAAGGTCGACCACATATTGTTGATATGATAATTAATGATGAGATAGACCTGATTGTAAATACCACCGAAGGTAAGCAATCAATAGCGGACTCGTTCACCATTCGTCGCGAAGCCTTGATGGGAAATATTTACTACACCACCACCATTTCAGGCGGCGAGGCTATTTGTGAAGCGTTGGAGAACCCTTCTGAAATCGAGGTTTATCGTTTACACGAACTACACAGGAAAGTGAGTTAATGACTAAATACCCATTAACACAACATGGAGCGGATGCGCTGAAAGCTGAGCTCACCCAACTAAAGGGCACTGATCGACCCGCCGTAATTAAGGCTATCGCAGAAGCACGCGCGCATGGTGACCTCAAAGAGAATGCCGAGTATCACGCGGCACGCGAACAACAAGGTTTTATCGAAGGTCGCATCCAGGAAATTGAAGGCAAGTTATCCAACTCGCAAGTTATTGATGTTACCAAATTGAACCCTGAAGGTCGGATTGTGTTTGGTACTACTGTAAAGCTGACCAACCTCGAAAACTCGGATGAAGTTAACTATCAAATAGTTGGAGAAGATGAGGCTGATCTTGAAAATGGAAAAATTTCTGTAGGGTCGCCTATTTCGCGTGCTTTGATTGGAAAAGAAGAGGGCGATGTCGCCGTTGTAAAAGCACCCAGTGGTGACATTGAATACGAAATAATTGAAGTGCTATATATCTGAAGCTGATGTTACCCACTTTACATTCAAGAAAGTATTTTCTATTACTGAGCCTGTTTGTATTGGGCATGTTGCTTTATGCATATTACCTGCAATATTTTCAGGATTTATTCCCCTGCAACTTGTGTATCTTGCAACGCTTTGGGTTTATCGGGGTTTTTCTTTTCTCGTTGATTGCTTTTTTGCACAATCCTGGTCGCCTGGGCCAAAGAATTTACAAGATATTGGTGATTCTTGCTGCAGGCGCTGGCATGAGTGTCGGTATTCGACAAATTATTCTGCAGCGTCAGCCGCCCAAATTGTTTTCTCAATGTGGTGCAGATTTGAATGCGCTGCTACTAAACCTGCCATTAAGTGATGTTTTTAACGCTTTATTCTATGCCAGTGGAGATTGTGCAAAAGTAGATTGGACCTTTTTAGGCTTCTCAATCGCAGAATGGTCTGTTGCCATGTTTTTTCTGATCATACTGAGTGCTATATACATGTTTTTTAACGTTTCCAAACGCATCTAATTTATTCTTGTAAGCCCTTGCTGTGGTAGGATGTTGCGCTCACCGCAGGTGAAAATCTCCCGTCAATTAACTGTTTTGGAGTCGCTGAATGTCAGGTACGGTTCAAATTCCTTTTTTATTAATTGCTGCAGCGTTGGGTGTTGCAGTTGGTTGGTTCGCGTATCGCTATTACATTAACAAGGCTTTTGAAGTTCGTCAGAAGGACTGGCGTGAGTTGTTAAACCATGCCGAGCACGAAAAACACACGCTGACTGTTAAAAAAGAGAAACTGGAACAGCACCTGATTGATAGCAACAAGCTGTTGCAGGAACAAGAGCTGAAGATGACGCAGCTTGAAGAAGAAGCCAAAGCGCATGGCCAGCAATACAAAGATATGGTGGTTGCCTACCGCGAGACATTTGAGGCCAAAGAAGGGGATCTGACCCAGCAAATAGATACGCTTAAAGCCAAGTTCAGTTCACGTGAGCAGGATGATCAGAGTTCTGTGGTCGAGAACAACAAAGAGTTGGAAAAAATCAATCTTATGCTGGAGCAGTCAAAGCAGGAGATTCAGGAGCTGAGTAGTGCCAGACAAGAGCTGGTTCAGGATGCAGATGCTTTACAAGCACAGCTTGATGGCGCCAAGCTGGAAAACCAGGAAATCATGGTAGAGGCCGAGCGTCAAAAAAATCACAATATCGAGTTGCAGGAACAGCTCGATGCTATCAAAAAAGAGCATATGAAAGAGTTGAGTATTGCTCGCACCAGTAGC
>CALISW010000125.1 GCA_938041655.1 uncultured Thiotrichales bacterium
ATCCAATGTTATAGGCGATTGAGTCATTAAATAGCACGGTGTCTTGAGGTACGACACCGATAGCAGCTCTAACACTGGCTTGAGTCAGCTCTGAAATATTTTGATCGTCAATTTCAATTGAGCCGCTATCCACATCATAAAAACGAAACAATAATCGAGCTATAGTAGATTTGCCTGAACCACTGGGGCCAACGATAGCGAGTTTTTTTCCAACTGGTACTGAGAAGCTAACCTTGTCCAGAATCTGGCGATCTTCTTTGTATGAAAAGCTGACGTCATTAAATGTAATTTGCCCACCTTTGCTGACCAGATCTTGTGCATCCGGGATGTCGGCAACGGATTTTTTAATATCCAGCAGACCAAACATTTTCTCAATGTTGGCTAGAGAGGTTTTGATCTCGCGATAGACAAAGCCCAAAAAATTCAATGGTAAAAATAACTGGAACATAAACAGATTGACCATAGTAAATGACCCTATAGTCATGCGGCCAGCTTGTACGTCATAAGCTGCCATAACCATCATGGTCGTGATGGCTGCTGCAATGATCATTGCTTGCCCGGTGTTCAAGGCGAAAAGTGAAGAACGGCTTTTTAAACGCGAGTTTTCCCAAACCTCCAGTTGCTGGTCGTATAAATTTGTCTCATATGATTCATTGCCGAAGTATTTGACCGTTTCGTAATTCAGCAGGCTATCTATAGCTCTGGTGTTGGATTTGTTGTCTTGCTCATTCATGTCTCTGATGAAGCGCAAACGCCAATCGGTAACTATGATTGAGAAGCTAATGTAAGCGATCACTGCGAGCAAAGTGACAATCACATACTTGCCTCCAACATTAATGAACAGTATGAAGCTGATCATGACTAATTCAAGGATAGTGGGGATGATGTTGAACAACATAAAGCGCAATAAAAACGAAATACCATTAGTGCCCCGATCAATATCACGGGACAAACCACCTGTTTTTCTGTCCAGATGAAAATTCAGATCAAGATCGTGTACGTGTTTGAATACGGTTAGTCCGATTCTGCGCATACCGCGTTCAGCAACCCGACTGAATACCAGGTCCCTGAGCTCGGCGAAGATGGTGGTGCCAAAGCGTAAAGCGCCATACCCCAGTAACAATGCCACTGGTACTACAATGAGTTGTAATTGAGTAGTGCTAACAGTCAGGGCATCAACAATATGTTTGAGAACCAGCGGCATAACTACGCTAGAGGCTTTTGCCAGCGCCAGTAACAACATCGCAAGAAATACCCGGGTTGGGAATTCAAGCAAGTAGGGTGTCAGGCTTTTAATGACACTCCAGTTGCCAGACCACTGGGCGTCGCCCGTATTGTGTTTACCACGCATAGTGTCTTAGTAAATTATCTCGATGGCGGAGCATACGTGAAATCATAAGTGCTGACAGTATTCACTATAGTTTAATTGGGCATATGATACTTGTGCAGCTCTTAAGTTGCTTTAATTGCCATTCGATCAAGAAACCTTGTCTTACAATCGTCACTAAAAAAGGCAACTAAATAATTGATTTAATGACATTAAATTGATACAACAACATCTATGTCAAAGCTTGCTTATAACATTTCAGGGAATCTGTGTTTATATATGGCAGTTATGTTGTTTGCTGGCGTATTTAACCTGACGAATGCAGCCGAAGAGCTGGCGCTTGAGCTACCGGTAACAGCAGATACTCTGGTTCCTATTACTTCGGATTCTGATGCTATCGATGATACAGCTGACGCAGAAATTGAGGTCGCGGAAATTTTTGCACCAACAGCAGAGGACCTGCTTGTGCTTGCTGGTAGCGGCTCACTTCTTAGTAAAGTCATCGATACAAATCTGGACAATGTCATTGATGCTGCAGAAGTTGCGAATAGCAAGCGCTCTATTTTAAGACTCGATAAAGATAGTGATGGGATTATTTCTTCCTCAGAACTGGGTGCGAGAGACGGACACGAAGTATTGCTTCGTATTCACCGGATACAACAGGCGCTTGATCTTGATGGTGATTACCAACTTTCATCATTGGAAGTGCTTGAGGCAGAAAAAAACCTTAAACAACTGGATATCAATGCTGATTGGAAACTGGATACGGATGAATTAGCCAGTGCTGTAATCAAGGAGAATCTGTCATCATGGCAATGGCTGCTCGAACCGGGTAGTGAGAAACTCTCCGAATTAGAGCAACCTGTGAATAGTAGTAACTGGTATCTAGTACATCAAGCAGACACAAGTCTAGGACTGCTGCTCGGAATGAACACCGTTTTAGTTGATGGCGGGGGAGAGGTCAGGCATCAATGGCCGCATAGCAAGCCGGCAGCGAAAGGCAGTCGTGCCGAGCTGTTGTCGAATGGTTTGTTGTTACGCAGCAGCAGTGTCAATGGCAGGAAACCATTTTCCAGTCTGGATGCACAACATGGATTGATTGAGCTGGTGGACTGGAATGGTAATGTCGTCTGGAAGTATCAACGTTGTGATACTAATAACTACTGTTTGTATGGGCCTGTAAAGTCTTTGCCTAATGGCAATATTCTAATCACGTCTTACCAAAACAACTCTGCATTTAATTCAGCGTCGATTTCTGCTGAGAACAAAAATACCAGAACTGCCGGGATTTATGAGATAAAGCCAAATTATGACGATGGTTCTACCGAGCTGTTGTGGTCGTGGGGCGGGAATATAGTCAATCAGCAAATACCCGATGCGTTGGCCGGCTTATCCTTTGATGCCGAGCTTAATCAGATTGCTTTTACTACGAGCGATCATCAGCAAGTAGTAGTGATAGAGCGTGGCGTGAATCAGAGTAATGCTGCACTGCATACTATATCTGTCAGTGACTTACTGGCTGAGGGTGAGAC
>CALISW010000126.1 GCA_938041655.1 uncultured Thiotrichales bacterium
TGCAGATGATTCTTCTATGATTTTTTATGATGCATAATAATATCAACAACTTAGAAAGCTGCACTGCCGATAAAAAAATCCATGGTAACAACAACATCACACAAATAATCATGTTTCTAAACATCAAAACAACAATCTCAAACATTGCAAAGCCTGTAAGCACAAGAAGAGACTCTGGCTAGTATAGAGCTCTTGCAAAAGTTACTCGAATTATCATGATAAACGCACATTCTTCAGGTAATGCGTTATTGAAGAATTTGTTAACTCTTTCTAGAAATACATAGTATGAACGCCAATATGTTTAGATCATTGGCTGATTATTTTGCTGAATAAGGGGCAGATCAATTAATTCGAGTCTGCCCCTTTAGCTTCGATTCAAAAACATTAACAGGATGTTCGCATTAGTTGCTTGAGCAAATCGTGCGATTGGCAAAACATTTACTTCGAGACCTATAGGCTGCAATGGCAGTTGAAAATTGTTGCCAGTTTTCTATTTTCGGACTGTTACCTGAAATCACTTTGTCGACTTTCAATTCGAGTCTTTCAATCTCCGCTTTTAAAGTGCCGGCACCATTACCAGGTATCCAGTATTCATCTTCATACAAAGCGACATAATGAAAAGCCTGATAAATGGCTTTAATTGATGGTACATACATCACGCTATAATTCTGAACTACAGATGTATCAACAGCATAAACTTTAACCGGGCCAATCTCGATCTCTCCATCGATCAGTGTAATTCTATCATCAGCTATAGCTTGACCTACTGCATTTTCCAATGCTGATTTCTGGCTTTCTGAAATCACAAAGTTGACGCCAAGTTCGTAAGCTTCTTTCGCACTACGTAACATATAATCCCAGTGCGACGTCACTACCAGATACTTAAGTGGTTTCGTTGAACCAGTCCGTTCACGGTATAACGTTAAACGCTCCGTTAAACCATCGAGTCCATCAGCCGTGATCAGATACTCACCTGCGTCAATAAATACACCATAGTTTGTTCCCTGCCCAACTAAATGACTGTCGTCAGAAATCTTCTGGAAAAAATCATCTCCCCTTTTAATAAATTTTGCACGTTTAGTTATACCCTTATCGAGCGCAAAATCCGTTGTGAAATTTCCATTCACTGAAACACGCCTGTCAATGATTGCGTCTGTCAGCAAATCATTCCGAAAAAATTGGAAGTAACTTGCGTAACTAACACCATTCACTTTTCGATGACCACCGAAAACATAGGTTAACGTAACTGTCTCATTTCCACGCTGCATACGATTGATCAAACCTGTTTTTGTACTTGCAAACAAAGTAATAGGTAAGGATGAACCCGGCATATCAAAACGAATCACATCTTCATCAAGGCCGGCATAAACTCGTCTTCCAAGATACTTAGCACTATCATCAAATTGACTTAATGCTTTAGCTAGCAATGTATCAGAGGTTCTAACACGAGGACCGAAATCACTATAAAACTCACCAGACTCAGAATAAAAATTCTCATTAACATAATCTATCGTCACCGTATCATTCGGTAAAGTCACTGTTCGAAAGTGGTAGGTCTCTGATACTTCATCCGAAAACTGCTCCATACTTGCGCGGTTTTTAAGTAGATCAATTTTTAAATCCCAGTTTTCAATGCTGTATTCAGAAAAATTTGGATCAAAGCTCTCAACTCCACTTCCATGCATGGCTTTATCTTCAATTCGAATTGACTGTAAACCAATTAACTTATCTCCTCCGTACGCTGAGATAATTTTGTTAACCACCAGGTCTTTAGTACTTGAAACTTCTTCAGCCAGCAATGATGTGTTAGCCAGGAGACAGAAATAGATACCTGTTATAACCAGGCGCTTAATAGTCTTGAGAAACGATTCTTCACTGCTTGTTTGATACTTGTTATACACGGCAATACTCCGTTTGATTGATTGAAGCTAAAATCATAGGAGTTACACCAAAACGACGCGTTGTATGCAGATGATTCTTCTATGATTTTTTATGATGCATAATAATATCAACAACTTAGAAAGCTGCACTGCCGATAAAATCCATGGTAACCACAACATCACACAAATAATCATGTTTCTAAACATCAAAACGACAATCTCAGACATTGCAAAGCCTGTAAACACAACAAGAGACTCTGGCTAGTATTGAGCTCTTGCAAAAGTTACTCGAATTATCATGATAAACGCACATTCTTCAGGTAATACGTTATTGAAGAATTCGTTAACTCTATCTAGAAATACATAGTATGAACGCCAATATGTTTAGATCATTGGCTGATTATTTTGGTCAATGACGCGTAATTAATACGATAGCCCGTGTATATATCGCCACTCACCATCTTGCTTGATCGCAACCCACGAAACCGTTCCGTTAAAATCACGTTTTTTCCCTTCAGTATTGGTCAAGGTTTGTTCAAATGTGTAAGTCACAACCGCCACCTCTGGCGTAATAATATCCACCGCTGTTGGGCCCATGGAACTGACTTTATCGGTAAATCTTTTGCCAAGATTCCACGTGCCAATCTCAAATTGTTCGTAGTTCGATCTACTGCCTCGCCGGGTATAAGCAAAATTGGGAGCGTTAATAACGTGGCTCAATATATCTTCTGCATCAAGTGACGTCATCGCATCAAAATAAGAAATCGCAAGATTAGAAACCTCTTCCTTTATCGCTCTACGCTCGGCCTCACTTAATGAAGCAACCAATTGTGCCGGCCCAAGTTGAGCATTATTTTGTGCAGCACAGCCAGTGATCAACACCAAACTAAGCAGACAAAAAACCAGATTGGTTTTCAATAAATTCTTTTTCATAGTAAAT
>CALISW010000127.1 GCA_938041655.1 uncultured Thiotrichales bacterium
CTGATACCGGTTGAAGATATTGCCTATTTTCAGGCAGAGCAAAAATACGTTACCGTCAGACACTCTGGTGGTGAGGTACTTATTGAAGAGCCTTTGAAATCTCTTGAAGCTGAGTTTGGTGACATTTATATGCGTATTCACCGTAATGCGCTGGTAGCAACCAAAATGATGGCTGGTCTGGAGAAAACTATCGAAGGGCGATTTAACCTTCGACTAAAAGATATGGAAGATACGCTGGAGATTTCCAGACGACATGTTGCTGGCGTCAGAAAATTCTTGCGCTCACGCTAGATTGATATTAATAAAAAATGCCTCGCACTTGCGGGGCTTTTTTTTGTCAGCGACAAATGTACTCAGTCAGATTATGATTAGTATACAACTTAGCTATTACTAAATAATACATGTCAATAACCACCATTCGCATTGCTACACGCACCAGCCCGTTAGCCATTTGGCAAGCGGAACATGTGGCTAGTAAGTTGCAAGCGATCCACTCTGATATAGAGATCGAACTGGTGAAAATGGTGACACAAGGCGACCGCATTCTCGACACTTCATTGAGCAAGGTGGGTGGTAAAGGGTTGTTCGTAAAAGAACTCGAGCACGGCATGCTCAATGATGAGGCTGATATCGCCGTACATTCGATGAAAGATGTGCCGGTACAAATACCGGACGGTCTTTGTATGCAGGTTATTATGGAACGTGAGAATCCGCACGATGCGTTTGTCTCAAATAACTATAAGAGCTTGGCTGAATTGCCAGAAAGTGCCAAAATTGGTACGTCCAGTTTACGCCGTGCCAGTCAAATCAAGGCGCGTTTTCCGCAGCTGGAAATTCTCGATGTCCGTGGCAACGTTAACACCCGTTTAAGAAAGCTGGACGACAATCAATACGATGCCATTATTCTGGCGGTGGCCGGTTTGAAACGACTCCGTATGGATGAGCGCATTGCGGGCGAGTTAACGATAGAAGAAAGTCTGCCAGCGATCGGGCAGGGCGCTATTGGAATTGAATGTCGAGTTGATGATGAGCAGCTGCATCAGTTGCTTGCTGATTTAAATCATAGACACACAGCAACCTGTGTTCGCGCCGAGCGTGCCTTGAACGCCAGACTCGGTGGTAGTTGTTCGGTGCCGATTGCCGGGCATGCAGTGATTGACCATGGTGAAGTGTATTTACAAGGCTTGATTGCAGCGCCAGATGGAACGGCGATATACACAGCTGAAACATCCGGCAAGGATCCTGAGCAGGCTGGCCTGGTGGTGGCTGAAGACTTGCTTGAACAAGGGGCAGGTAAGATTCTGCAGGCATTGGGTTTGCCGGGAATATAAGTCATGAGCAAGCCATTGGACGGCAAAACAGTGCTGGTAACCAGACCGGCTAAGCAAGCCGATAGTCTGGCTCAGGCGTTACGAGAACACGGGGCGAATGCGCCTTGCGTTCCTTTGCTCGAAATCGCTCCGACCAGATTAGATCAAGCGCTCACCACACAGTTATCAAATATCACCAATAGTGATATTTTAATTTGTGTTTCGGTTAATGCCGCAGAGATTGGTTTGCAACATTGTGAAACACTTGAGCTAGAGCTTCCTGACAGTGTTATTGCTGTTGGAGCTGCAACTGCAGATGTTTTCAAGCGCCATGCTGTAACCAATGTTTACAGCAGTGATGCCGGTAGTGATAGTGAAGCAATACTGGCGATGGAGCAGCTGCGTGATGTAACAGGAAATAACATCCAAATCTGGCGGGGAGGTGAGGGTCGCAAGCTACTCGGTGATACACTGATGGCGCGTGGTGCAGAGCTGGAGTTGGTTGATTTATATAAACGCCAAAATCCGAAGTTATCGACCAGTGAATTGAACCAGTTGTTATCCTCCGATGTCGATATTATTAGTATCACCAGTGTTAGCTCTCTGCAAAATCTGGACGAGATACTGAAAGATAACTCGAGTTCAATTACAGATAAAAAACTGTTGCTGGGTAGCCAGAGAATTTATCAAAAGGCTATCGCTATGGGCGTTACACCAGCCCACTGCCTGAAAGCAGAAAACCCTGGTAACGCTGCGATGCTGGACGCATTAACAACACAGCTGCAAACTGAAGGACAAAGCATGACTGATAAAGAAGTACGGAACACGGAAGAAGCTGAACTGGACGAGTCGGTCGAGGCTGAGCTTGCTGATGACTTAAGTGAAGAGCCTGAGGCTAACGAGGAGCTCGAGCCAGTGCCGTTGGCCAAGCCAGCAAAAAAGAGTGGCGGTGGCTTTGGTACACTTTTGTCGGTACTCGCCTTTTTATTAGCTGCCGGTGGTATCGGTGGCGCGTATTATTTTTATGAAAAAGAAATAAAACCGGTCTTGAGTGCTTCAGCCTCGCAACAGGAAGTCAGTCAACTCAATACCAGAATAACTCAACAATCCTCCCAGCTTGAAAGCATGGGTAGTAGAGTAGAACAAGCCTCTGAAGGCGTGACCGAATTACGTTCGGCAGTGACGACCGAGCGGACTACACTAACACTGGCGCAAGTAGAGCATCTGGTAAACATCGCCAGTGATCGACTCTCCTATATGAGTGACCCGACAACCGCTGAATCAGCATTACAAGAAGCTACTGAACGATTGATGGATCTGGATGATCCTGGTTTTGCCAACTTACAACAGGCGATTCAGTCTGATTTAAAAAAGGTGCGCGACTATCAAGTAGTCGATGCGAATGAAGTGATGTCGGACCTGACTGAATTGGTGGAATCGCTGCGACCGATTCCTGCGGTTGAGACTGAGCCGCAAGATACGATCGAAGTTGAAGAAGATGAAGTAGAAGTTGATAGCGAACGACCAGGCAGCATTAGTGATGTCTGGAGTAACTTCAAAAAGAGTATGGGTGAGAAGGTAAAAGTGGTTGAAACGGATTACCCGGTTTCAGGAATTAGCAGCACTGCCATCAATCGTTACAAACTCGATATTCTCAGGCTTAGGCTCGAAGCCATGCGCCTGTCATTGATTCGTAGTGACAACATAGGGTTTGTAACCGAGATAGCAGAAGCACAGACCTGGGTGATCGAAAATATGGACGATAGTCTGGCACAACCAATCTTGACCGAGTTGTTGCGTTTGCGGCGCATCAATTTTGAAATAATGCCCGATGTAAGACAGAGCATTAAAGCACTGGAAAGTGCGAGTACTAATCTCAGTAGCATTGAAGGATCTGAAGTGGAGCGGTTTGAACCATTTGCGCTACCGGAAAGTGCCCCCTCCGAGATAGATACCACTAGTAGTCTTCGACCGGAACCTCCGGCTGATGATTGCAATTCCTGTGTACTGCCTGAACCATCTGCAGCTGGAGCTGTATTATGAAAATTTTATTATTCACTGTTACCTTTTTAGCACTGGCGGTAGTTACCACATTATTATTTATTAATATTGATGGCACTGTAATAGTTGATGTGGCTGGCCGTTCTTTACAACTGCCACTGGTAATGGTTATCGGTGGAATATTACTGACCTATTTATTGCTGTATTTTCTATTTCGGGCTTTTTCATTATTGAAGCGTGTTCCGGGTGCTTTGGGGCGGAAGCGTAAACGTGGACAATTTAAAAAATCTCGTGCCAGTCTCAAGCGTGGTCTACTGGAAATGGTGGTTGGTAATTGGTCGAAAGCAGAGCGCTCACTTTCGAGCTCCGCTGAAAAAAGTGATTTACCGTTATTAAATTATTTATCCGCCGCGAGAGTGGCGCAACAGCAAGGTAAAATAGAGCAGAGAGATACCTATTTAACCAAGGCGATGGAAGTTGATCCCGAAGCAAGTCTGGCGGTCGGCTTGACCCAGGCCGAGCTAATGTTCAACCATGGTCAGTATGACGAAGAAATGGCGACCTTGAACCAATTGAATCAGGATCATCCTGGCAATGCTCTGGTGCAAAAATATCTGGCAAAAAATTTACATGCACGCCAAGACTGGCAAGAGCTGAGCGAAGTATTACCTGCGTTGGAAAAAAACAAATCCGTCAACGCGGCAGAAATTAAAAGTTTTAATACCGATACTTACTGTTCCTTACTTAAGCAACATGCTGATCAGGATGATCGTGAAGCTTTCGATGCGGTGTGGAAGGGCGTTCCCAAAAGGGTCCGACAATATCCAGCCGTGGTTAAATGCTATATCAAACAGCTGATTAAGTTTGATGACGCTAAAACTGCAGGTCCCTTTATTCGTAAATATCTCAAGAGCAATTGGGACGAAGACGTAGTGGCTTTGTACAGTGAACTGAATATTGGTGATCATAAAGTAGGTTTGGCGCAAGCCGAAAAATGGCTTAAAGAGCATCCTGAGAGCCCCGGTTTGCTGGCTATGGCAGGTTTTTTGAATGCCAAAGCTGAGCTGTGGGGCAGAGCTCGTTCTTTGCTGGAACAAAGCCTGGCGATCAAGCCGCGAGCGCAAAGCTATAAATTGTTGGGGGATGTACTTTCCAGCATGGATGAAAAAGAGGCTGCTATGGAAAGTTACAACACCGGTTTAAAATTGGCAGTGGCCGAAACGAGTTAACCTCCACTTTTATTTTTGAGAAAGATCTCGCCGTCTATCACCCGTAAGGGTAGACGTGTGAGAGAGTCACCGACGCAAGGCCCGCTGATACAGGCACCATCATGTACATTAAATTGTGCACCGTGGGTTGCACACATTAAGTAGGTACCACTCTCGTCAAAAAATCGATCTTGTTGCCATTCCAATGGCGTGCCTGCGTGTGGACAAACATCGAGATAAGCATAAATACCCCGGTGATTTCGTACAACGGCAATACCAACCGATCTACCTTGATGCTCAATAGTCACGCTTTTAGCGCTGGTATTATCAAGATCTGATGTGGCGCATAAGTACAACATATAATCAGTGGTCAGTTATTGAGATGGCTTTTTAAAAAGCATCGCCACGACACCTTCGCCTGGTAACTCATCAAGGGATGAAAATCTTTGATAATCACGTGCAATATAGTAAGGCTCTTTCCAATATGGATAATTACTGATTGATCTTTTTACACAGGTATTTCTGTAGAAAGTGCCTTTTACTTTTTCTCCCCAATAACAGGTTTTTACAGGCTCGCCACAGTATTGTAAGACACGATCCTGTAAATCATCTGCATCAAAAAAATGTTGCCAAAAAGTGTAGCCGTAATTTTCTGCATCTAAAACCCCGTAGTCATATTGATTAATATATTGGTCCCAGCCGGCAGTTGCACAGGGCAGGGTTACAAATAAATAACCACCCGGGTTTACGAGTTGCCATAATTTTTCAAAAGATTGTTTGTCTGGAATGTGTTCCATAACAGACATTGAGCTAACAAAGTTAGCACTTGTTCCGTCATCTACCAACTGATCAAGTAATTTATCAGAAAATGAGTATTTACTTTCATCGCCAACAAATGTTGCAAACATTTCTTTAGTTTTTTCTAGATCCTCTTTGTCCGGGTTGACAGCTAGCAACTCAATTTCGGGATTTGTGTTGGTCAGGGATAACAGGAAAAATCTGGGGGATGAAATGTCAATTGAGGATTTTAAGTCCAGGTCTTTTAACCAGGTGTCAGCAATTTGAAATTCAAAATATCTGGTGGAATCTAATGGGCGCAAGATCAGCTCATATAGCATTCTATAGTTACGAGAACGAAATGCGTAAGTTATTCCCCACTTGATAAATCTGGTTCTGATCGCTAGCCCTTCTCCACCTCGCAATTTCGCGAAAATTATGTAGGGCAGTGTGAATATAAAGCCAAATAACAGATTCAATATTTTCTGAAATAAGGTTAACGGCTGTGCAACAGGGGCGTCAATATATTGTCTTACTTGGCTATCAGACATTTCCATTCTCTATAATTGATATATTCAGAAAACAGATATTTCCGTTCGTAAATCCCAAATAAAAACAGGTGGGTGTAGGCTGGGGCACATTGCATTCACTATACATTTGCAAGGTCAGTCTCCATCATTTCTTTTACCAAGCTCGCAAAACTTGTTTTCGGAGACCACCCCAATTCATCCATCGCAAGTTGTGAGTCACCTAACAAATTATCCACTTCAGCAGGTCTGAAATATCTGGGGTCAACTTCAACGAGACATCGACCGTTCTGGTCATATCCCTTTTCATCAACACCGGAACCTTTCCATGTTAAGGTTAAATCAACGCAAGCAGCTGCTTGTTCTACAAATTCTCGCACAGTGAACTGCATGCCGGTAGCGGCAACATAATCTTTAGGTTTTTCCTGTTGAAGCATTAGCCACATTAATTCAACATAATCTTTGGCATGTCCCCAGTCTCTTTTAGCGTTTAAATTCCCTAGATAGAGTTTTTCCTGTTTCCCCTTGGAAATTCTTGCTAGTGCCAAGGTAACTTTACGACTGACAAAAATTTCTCCACGTCGAGGGGATTCATGATTAAACAACACGCCATTGCATGCATAAAGACCATAGGCTTCCCGGTAATTTACTGTTATCCAGTAGGCATACAGTTTGGCTGCACCATATGGGCTGCGAGGACTAAATGGCGTTGATTCATTTTGAGGTAGATCGGTTGCGTTTCCGTACAGTTCAGAGGTGGAAGCCTGGTATAAACGTGTTTTATCTTGCATTCCCAGCATTCTCACCGCTTCTAATAAACGCAGCGTTCCTAGAGCGTCGCAGTCTGCTGTGTATTCAGGAACCTCAAAAGAGACGGCGACATGACTTTGCGCCGCCAAATTGTAAACTTCATCTGGTTGTGTTTTGGCAATTATGTTCAATAAACTTGATGAGTCAGTCATATCGCCATAATGCAGATGAAAAGTTAAACCTTTTTCATGATAGTCGCGAATCAAATGATCTATTCTTTCGGTATTAAATGATGAGGACCTTCGTCGTATACCATGAACTTCATATCCTTTGTCCAGCAAAAATTCAGCCAAATATGAACCATCCTGACCTGTGACACCTGTAATCAGGGCTACTTTTTTAGACATTGACTTACACCTTTACTATTTCAAATTTTGGGAGAGGGAACACCAGATTATGTCCTGCAAATTTTTCGTTCTTGAGAAAAAAATCTCTGAAATGCCACGGTAAGACTAATAAGTAATCTGGCTTATTATCAAGCACATCTTGCTCGCTAGTGATAGGGATCTTGCTACCAGAGGTTACCATACCAAATTTGCTGGCATTTACTTCACCTATGCTTGGCAGTAAAGAGCTATTTATTTCATAGTGCTGTAACAAGATACAGCCTTTGGTAGATGCTCCGAGACCCAGTATTGATTTATTATCAGCTTTGGATTCTTCTAGGAATTCGAGTAAATTTTTCATTTCCTGTTGAATTGTATTTTTAAATGTATCCCAGACATCATTTTTAAAAAACTCAGTTTCATTATTGCGAGCCTCCAAGAGTGCTGATGATGGCTTAAGATGATTGGCTTTTTTTACCGCTGTAAAACAGAATGAGCCACCATTGATTTCGTTGAACTCAACATCAATCATTTTTAGTCCAGCCCTTTTCAGAATAAAATCAACACTCTTAATTGAATAGTACTCAAGGTGTTCGTGACAGATCGTATCGAAGGATATCGTCTCCAGCATTCGTGGTAAGTAGCTTTGTTCGCAAACCCAGTAACCATCTTCAGCCAAGCACTTTTCAATATTTATGGCAAATCCGGTGGGGTTTTCTAAATCATAAAACATGGAGAATGATGTGATTACATTCGCAGGTTTGGGCAATTTGTTCAAAATGGAATCGTCAAAAAAATCCTCAACGATATGTATTCCTTCTTTATAGTATTGCTTGAACTGTTTGGCTGTAGGGTCTACCCCGACACGATATAAGGATGGGGAGTAAAAGCCGAGGGTAGTGCCGTCATTTGAGCCAATATCAACGACTACATCATTGTCTTTAAATTCCGTCAGGCCCTCAATGGTTGCAACTCTTTGCTTAAGGTGTTCTACCATAGACTTATTCAAAGATGATCTATAACCATAGCCTTCACCATACATGCTGTGTGGATCACAAGAGGCGCTAAGCTGAACCAGTGTGCATTCAGGGTTTTGGCAGGCAAGAACTTCTAGGGGTGCACTGGCGATAGATGAACCCGGAGGTTCAAAAATACCGGTAAAACAGAGCTCACCCAGATCATAAACGGATTCTAATTCTTTGCCATTACATGAGCGACAGGCGTCAATTATTTTATATTTCATGCATTCATCTCAATTAACGATTTAATTCGTGATCCACCATCTGACACACCATTTTTTTAAAGTCTATTTGTGGTTGCCATCCGGTGGCATTTACAAGTTTATTCGGGTTCCCGATACAGCCAATGCTTCTATCAATGATGCCTTCGTCTTGAACGAAATCTTGGTAATCCAGGTCAACATGTGAAAATGCAGTATGACAAAAATCTTCTACTGTACGCAAAACCCCGCTCGCAAATACGTAATCATCTGCTTGATCCAAATTCATGGATAGTTGCATCGCGCTTACAAAATCTTCAGCGCTTGACCAGTCGCGTTCGCCTGACAGATTATGTAAAGTTAATGAGTCTGTCTTGCCTTGTACGATATTAGCTACACCTGCGGCAATTTTTTTGCTGAGAAATGTATTCTTTCGATAGATGCTTTCGTGGCTAAATAATATTCCGCAGACGATAAAGATATTACTTTTTTCACGGATTAATTTCGCTACTGAATAAACATAGGCTTTGGCTGCCCCATAAGGGTTAGAGGGATTAATAGTCGAGGATTCATCAAATATCTTTGAAGATTTTTCAAACATCTCGGAACTCAATGCTAAGAAGACTTTACAGTCCGGGTGGATTTCACAGACAAGTCTGAGGCAATCTATTGGGGATTGTGCATTGGCTAATAAATAATCTTCACTTAGATTTTCAACCCCTGATGAATCAGACTGCGCAGCAAGATGATAGAGCTCATCTGGCTGATGCTCAGTAAATATTTCTTTTAGTGCAGCATAGAAGTAGCTTTTAACTTTTTTTGTAATGAGCTTTTCATGCTCGCCAATTATTTTTCTCAGCGATGTTGGATCTGATCTAGTCAGAGCTACAACTGTGTATTCTCTGGATAGCAATAGCTGTGAGAGTAATATTCCGTCTTGACCGCTACTACCAGTAATAAACGCAATTTTATTTGTCATTTTGCCATTCGAGATCATAGAGGGAGACAGCATATTTTGTCTGATCTCGCTTCATATAGGAAACCAAAAAGAAGCGTAATAATTTATTTGGTATCAGGCAGAATAAAAAAGAAGTAAGCATCGCGAAGGTGCCATTTATTTTGTTTATCATTTTTAGTTTTTCAAACGAAATATTATTCTTGGCTCTGTGCAAGAGTAAAAATTTAAAAGACTTTAATGGCTTTAGTCGAGAGAGTTTTTTCTTTGATTCTTCACTTAGTACTTGTGTTGACCAGACTAACTCTGGCCACTTTTTTGACCAAATGTGTAACGCTCGCTCTGTCCATTGGGCATTGCCATAGCGAATTTTAATTAATGGTTGGGCCATAACTAAAATAGGGTCAGGTAGTGGCTTTTGAAAAATCACAGCAAAGTGTATGAACTCATAACCATAAAATTCTTCCCTGTTTCGCGCTAACCATAATTGCCGGTTTATTATGATACAACCTATATAGGTCAAATGGTTGCCGAGACACTTAACCAGCCCATCAAGGTCTTGTCCTTCCAATTTTAAATCTGATTTTAAAGTGAATGCCTGTGGGTTTAGTGTTCTTTTTGCTGTTACATCTAAAATTGAAGCATTGGCAATCAGTAGTGAGTACTTTTCATTTTTAATTTCACTCAGGACTGTGTTAATTGAGCCTTTCTCTAAAGGGTCGTCATCACATATTAACCAACAGTAGTCACCTTTCGCATGTTGAACTGCAATATCGAAATCTTTATCAACACCTCCTTTCTCAGGAAGTTGGACATAATTAATATTAGAGTATTTTTTTTGATATTCATTAATAATTTCTTTTGTATTATCGGTTGAAGCGCCATCAATAAATACCAGCTCTACGTTGCTGGTCATTTCTTCAATAAAACTATCAATGGTCTCGGCCAGGAAGCTGGCACGATTATATGATGCTATACAAATAGAAAGTCTGAAATGTTGGTTAAACTCTTCCTTCATTGGGTACCATTTAATGTAGCAAGTGCAGGCACATGCTGACTTATAATTCCTTTTTTTCAAGTATAGCAATAGTCGCTGCAATCATATTGTATGGTGGTTTTTTTGTGATCGAGATAACGCGCAAAACCAGAGTTTTATTGTCTGCAATGACTAATTAATAATAACGCGACCAATTGTATTGGGATAAACTCCCGACTCAACAAACTTACCTCAGATCTAGTCGAAAAATATCAATGGACCGCCGACACATCGTCTTTTTCACCGTCATGTTGGGCACCTTTGTCAGTGTCTTTACCGGTAATGCAACCCTGATCGCCATGCCGGTAGTAGCGGTTGAATTTTCCAGTGACCTGCTTACAGCGCAATGGCTGATTCTCGCTCATTTTTTGACTATTTCTGCGTTGTTATTACCGATAGGTAGTCTTTCAGATTTGATCGGTCGAAAACGAATATTTGCCAGTGGTGCATTCTGTTTTTTCATAGGTAGCGCTCTCTCTAGTATGGCGCCTTCAATCGGCATGCTCTTGTTTTTTCGCGTATTGACAGCAGCAGGTGCGGCGATGATGCAAGCCTGCTCATTGGCAATTATTGCCAATTTATACAGTCAGGAAAAAAGAGGCAGAGTGTTTGGCATACAGATGGCGGCGGTTGGTGCTGGCGGCATATTGGGTCTATCTATTGGTGGGGTGTTGATAGAGCGAATTGACTGGCGCGGTCTCTATTTGCTCACTGGTTGTATCAACCTCTTGGTGATGACTTTAACGTTGTTGTTTTTCAAGAAGCTTCCTAAAACAGAAGAGCAAGCAAAGAAGACTTTTGATCTACTCGGCGCTTTTCTGGTTGCTTTCTTTCTGATTAGTTTTATCGTGACCTTAACCTTCGGGCCCAAACGGGGTTGGCTGGATCCTGCTGTATTGAGTACGCTGATTGTTTCTATGTTGATACTACTGAGCTTCATACGGCATCAGTTACGCACCAGGTTTCCGTTAATCGATTTTTCGTTGTTTAAAGGAAAGCCGAGCTTGATCTTGTCAGTGCTGGCTGGCTTTTTAATGTTTATGGGCACCTCGTCAATTCGCATGCTGATTCCATTTTTTCTATTTTTTGCGTTGGGTTTCGGTCCGGAAAAGGTCGGGTTGGTGATGTTGCCCGGTGCCATTATGACCGCAATATTATCGCCATTAATGGGGCGTTTTTCTGACTACTGGGGTGCCCGTAAAACCGCTAATGTCGGTTTATTGATTTGTATGATTACGCTGGCGTTACTTTCATTCCTGCAAGTGTCTACTCCAGTCTGGCAAATCACTCTACTGGTGATGTTGTTGGCAACGGGTATGGCTACTTTTTATGCGCCGAATAACAGCGCGGTGATGAGCATGGTACCGAAAAAAGATTTTGGTCTATTTTCGGGCATGCTGAATTTGTCGCGCACCATCGGGAATACTCTCGGTATAGCCAGTGCTACAGCGATCGTCGCCATAGTGATGGCTGGTTACGGTTTTCCACCGCAGATTCCGGGTCCTGATGAGCAGATTGGAGATGATCACATTGCAGCACTTACCGAAGGCTGTCGTTTGGTGTTTCGAATTATGGGGTTTATAGCGCTGGCGAATGCTGTGTCTATGTACCTGTCCCGACCTAGAGATGTAATTTAAGGGTTCAAGGTATCTGGTAGCCAGGTGACAATCTGTGGCCAGAGCGCCAGCATCAGCAAGACCAGTAGTTGAATCAAAATGAAGGGAATCACACCTTTATAAATTTCCATGGTCTTAA
>CALISW010000128.1 GCA_938041655.1 uncultured Thiotrichales bacterium
ACCGGGTTTAAATTTAGAGGCGCTAACATTAGCAATCACGGCTGACTGCTTATAATCGGTTAGCTCGGAATCTATATTGCATTGCGCTCGCACAGAAGAATTGGTTCCATCAGCTGCCATCAATAGCTTTGCTTGAATTAATCTTTCTTCACCATCACCGGTATAGGTCACATTCACATAACGTTCTTGCTGATCCAGCGTTACTTCCCCAACGCCATCTATGAGCTCTATTTGAGAGCTCTTGGCAATCAGTTGGTAGAGCGCTGCCAAAATTTTGTGGTTGGGTGCTAAATAACCCAGTGAGGGTAGTTTTTCTGTCTCTCTGGTGAGACGTGTGACGCCAAAGCTTCCTTTTTGGGAGACGTGTACGCTGTGAATTTCAGCTATGTCAGCTTCCAGTTGCTGCCAGGCTCCTAACTTCTCGAGTAACTGACGCGAGCCAAATCCTAATGCCGTGTTGCGTACATCATCTGTGCTGAAAGACGGATTGAGTTTTCGTGCTTCAAGAACGACAACTCGTTGATTACTGCCAGCCAGCGCCAGCGCCAGAGTCGCGCCGACCATTCCTGCTCCAACGATACATATATCAGACTCTAGTGGTTCACTCATGCTGCCGCTATATGAGCCTCGACCTCTGCAGTTGTCCTGGGCATGCCTTCAGTCAAGATCTCACAACCATCCTCGGTAATGACCACATCGTCTTCTATACGCACTCCTATGCCACGCCAGCGCTTGTTTACAGATTTTTGATCAGGAGCAATATAAATCCCGGGCTCAATGGTATATACCATGCCAGGCTCGAGTAAGCGCCACTGCTCATCAATTTTATAATCTCCAACATCATGCGTATCCAGCCCAAGCCAGTGCCCGGTACGATGCATATAAAAATCACGGTAACTTTCATTTTTTAAATTCGCAGCCAATGTACCTTTAAGCAAACCTATTTTAATCAGACCTTTGACTATGGCTTTAACAGCAGCATCGTGTGGGTCATTCCAGTGGCAACCCGGCTTTGATTTTTTAAGTGCCGCGACCTGTGCTGCCAGCACAATATCGTAAATGATTTTCTGTTCTTTACTAAACTTTCCACCTACCGGAAACGTACGAGTGATATCACTGGCGTATCCCTGGTACTCTGCACCGGCATCAACCAGCACCAGCTCACCATCTTTCAATGGTTGATTATTTTCTACATAGTGCAGGATGCATCCATTTTCACCACCACCCACAATTGAGTTATAGGCAGGTATGGCGTTACTTTTACGAAACTCAAACAAGTACTCTGCTTCCAGCTCGTACTCGTACATTTTTGGTTTGACTGCTTGCATGGCTCGATTGTGCGCAGCCACCGCAATTTTTGCTGCGCGACGCATTACTCGCAACTCGGCTTTGGATTTAAATAACCGCTGCTCATGGAGCAAAAAGTTAAGATCCACTATTTCCGGTGTGGCCAGAGCATCTGAACGCGACTGGGTGCGTTGCTTGCTGACCCAGTCAACAATATGTGAATCAAATTCTTTATCACGTCCTAGTGAATAATAAATGGTTTCTCGCCCTTCCATTAAGCCAGGCAAGATGTCATCCAGATCATCTATTGGAAAGGCATCATCCGCCCCAAAATCTGCTACCGCACCCTCCGGACCAGAGCGATAGCCATTCCAGATCTCCATCGTTCGATCTCGCTCACGCGTGAACATAATGAACTCGCCTTGCTTACGGCCCGGCAATAAAACGATAACTGCTTCAGGCTCTGCAAAGCCACTAAGATAAAGGAAGTCACTACGCTGGCGATATGGGTACTCAGTATCACGATTGCGCAACTTGTGAATAGCAGCCGGCAAAATAGCGATCGTATCTTTGCCCATGGCCTGCATTAGTTGCTTACGGCGGCGCTTGTATTCTCCAGCAGGTATTTTTTCTTTACTCATATCAATGTAATGGTTGTGAGGTGGTAACGGGCTGCAACTCTTCCTGAAGCAAGATTGCGCCCATGCGTAAATATTCTACTAACTCTACGTAAATTAATTCTGACTCTTCGGAGTCATCAACCTCGTACTCGCTGGTAGAAATCTCTGTTAAATCATGAATAAACTGGGAGACATCGGGCGAGGTAATCTTGTTGGCGCTAATACCTTGCTTGGATAAGCCTAAAATAAAACCGCGAGCCCAACCACTGGCCGCATTAAGACGATCTGCCAGTGTATAACCATCATCGGGCAATAAGGGCTCGAATTCAAAATTCTCGGAATCTATCATGGTCTTGGTATCTATGAGTAGCTGCTGCAATGCACCGGTAACATTGTCAGCCAACGGTATAGCTGGCTCTTGCCCTACCAGACACTCCAAATACTGGTTTTCAGTAAGCGCATTATCAACCACCAGTAAACCGGCAAGCACACCATGCATCTCGACCGGGGAAAATATCATTTCCGCCTGCCCTGTTATCGCAGAGAGCTGTTCAAAATCTAGATTCATTCTAATCCCCTTAATAACGCTCATCTTATCATTTCTGGAGGATTTCAGTAATTACATCTACAAGTGCATAGTTTAATTCTTCAGGTCAAGTATTTTCTTCCGGATTCGGAAATTAGCTCGCACAATGTTAATTATCTACGACTGGTAATTGACGCAATCCTCTACTGAGCCTAGACTAAGGACATGAGCAAAAAAATCACTAATGAAGTCACGCACACCATCGATACTCTGGAATCAAGAGTGAACGAACTGGTGAAACTAACCAATACTCTCAAAGTTGAGAACGCATCTTTGCGTCAACAAAACTCAAACTTGCTCAAAGAACGCAACGTCCTGATGGGCCAAAAAGCCTCGGTTAAAAGCTCAGTAGAAAATATGATTACTCGCTTACGCGCGATGGAGTCGGTGTAAATGGCTGACTCTATTCCAGTTACCGTTAAAATTCTGGATAAAGATTACCGGATTGCCTGCCCTGCCGAAGAGCAGAATGCTCTACTGGCTTCAGCCGACCTGCTCAATAGCCGTATGCGCGAGTTGAAAGAAGGTGGCAATGTGATCGGCACTGATCGTATTGCTGTGATGGCGGCATTGAACATGACCCATGAAATGATTGAAATCAAAGACGACAGCTCGTCTGTTTCAGAATCTATGTCAAAACGTCTGCGAAAAATGCAGGAAAAAATTGAAGATGCCTTGCAAGACACCAAGCAGCTGGAGATCTAAACCGCTGCGCAAGCATCAAAACGAATTGGATGCCCTCTGTGGCTATCGTTAGTAGCCCTAATATCCCTTGAGCCTACTTTTTACTCGGGAACCTGGTGTGCTGACTGTGTGCAATACCGCCTTGACGGGAAGCCTAATGGCAGTGCTATCGTTCCCACTTGAACCTCCCGGTTCAAGGTCCAGGGCAACGACGACGCTAATGGAGTGCATCCATCCTTATTACTAAAGAAAAACAAATGCTGCGAAAGCAGCTGCGCAACAAGCGATCCATTCACCCGAACTGGTACCGACAACGTTCTGCTACTCAGGCAGCGCAACATCTTCGAGCCTCCGGCCTGCTCACTAGCCACCGAATCATCGCCAGCTACATAGATGTCGAGCAAGAGTTCCCGACCACAATAGTCAATGAAGCCATAGTCGCTCATGGTCAAGAATTGATGCTACCCGTCATCACTAATTATCAGGCTGCTGAAATGCGATTTACAGCATGGAAGTTCCGTACTAAATTTGAAATTAACCGGTACGCAATACCAGAACCAATTGGGACTATTCAACGCCTGCAACTCATCGAACCAGATCTTATCTTGTTACCATTACTGGGGTTTGACCTCAAAGGCAACCGTATCGGTATGGGCGGCGGATACTATGATCGCTACCTGAGTAAGTTCACGGGCAACAACACACCGCGCTTGATTGGACTGGCATTCAATAACCAACAAGTAGAATCGATTCCGAGTGAAAAGTTTGATATTCCCATAGACTGCATACTGACAGAATCAGGCTTACAGTATTTCCGTCGTTAGTGTTATTCTTGTGGCATTAGAATTAGACAGAAAGTAGCTGCCTCATGTCAATATTGACTCGACTACGCCATAAAAAACTACAAAAGCTGGGGCGAGCTGGAAAATTACCGGCACCAGATAGCAGCTTCGCTCCCCAAGACTTATTTCATCAATGGTTTTTATTTGCTCATGAGGCGGGTATTCCCATGCCTGAAGCAATGAGTATTGCGACTTCAAGTAACGAAGGGCAACCATCTACACGCATGGTGCTGATGAAAGAATACAATAACAATGAGATTATTTTTTATACGAACTATCGCAGCCGCAAAGGTCTGGAGATAGATGAAAATAACCGTGTTGCCCTTTTATTCCACTGGAAAGTATTGGAACGTCAAATTCGCATTGAAGGCACCGCTCAAAAAATTGATCGCAGTCGCTCTGAAAAATATTTTCACTCACGTGACCGCCTCAGCCAACTTGGTGCACATGCTTCAGCTCAGAGCCAACCAACCGAGTCTCGTGAGGATATTGAACAACAAATCATGAAAATTGAACATGACTACCCTGATAAAATTCCGCTACCCGATCATTGGGGCGGCTTTTCTGTAAAACCAGAGGCATTTGAGTTCTGGCAAGGACGAAAAGGCAGGATTCATGATCGCTTGAGGTATGAATCGAATAATAATCAATGGCAATCAAAACGACTACAGCCATAAACTATAACCAGCTAAACCACAGGAGCAACCATGAATCAGGATGAATTAAAACAAATGGCCGCCGCCGCCGCTATTGAATACCTTGATTACGACATGGTGTTAGGGGTTGGTACTGGCTCTACTGCAAACTGTTTCATAGACTTATTAGCTGAAAAAAAACATATGCTGGAGGCTACGGTTGCCAGTTCAGAGGCGACTGCAGAAAGACTGCGCTCTCATAACATTCCGGTGGTTGAACTTAATCAAACCAATGGCCTTTCTCTGTACGTTGATGGCGCAGACGAAAGTGATGAACATTTGAATTTGATTAAAGGCGGTGGTGGCGCACTAACTCGTGAGAAGATTATAGCTGGAGCCAGCGAAAAATTCGTTTGTATTGCCGATCAAAGTAAACTGGTAAAAGTGCTGGGCGCATTTCCACTGCCAGTAGAAGTCATACCCATGGCACAAAGCCACGTCGGAAGAGTGCTGGCTAAAATGGGAGGCAAACCCAAACTACGCGACGGCTTTGTCACCGATAACGGTAACATCATCATTGATGTAGTCGGGCTTGATTTAACTGACCCCAAAGGTTTTGAACACCGGATAAACAATATTGCCGGCGTCGTTACGGTCGGGCTGTTTTCAGAAAGGCCTGCTGATGTATTGTTGCTCGCTAGTGAAGATGGAATTCAAAAACTAACACGATAAAAAAAGCCCCTTACGGGGCTTTTAAATTACTCTTCCAACTCAAGATCTAACTCGACCCTTCGATTTCTTTGTCTACCCGGAGGGCTGTCATTAACGGCTGCCGGGCTGGACTCACCCAGTCCGTTAGTCAAGATTTCTATATCAGCTAAATCCTGATTCCCGGATTTCAAGTATTCACTCACCTGCTTTGCCCGTCTTTCAGATAAGGCCTGATTATATTCTGAACTTCCACGAGAGTCGGTATGACCGGTTACATTCAACTGACCCTTCTGAACCAGTAATTGTTGCATTAGTGTATTCAGCTTTTGCTGTTCGACCGGGTTGATCATGGCGCTATCGGTAGCAAAGTAAATGATTGGCAACACTAACGGTGGCGCATCTTCCGGAACAGGTTTAAGTTCGATAGCAGCAAATTCTTCAGCCTGCTTCTCTTCAATTGCCTCAACCACTGGCACAATATAAGGCTGTGCTTTACCAAATCTCTTGCTGATGCCCAACGTTAAAGCCTGCGCATCTTCATCATATGAGGTGTACTCCGCACGTACGGCAAAACCATTCTCCCAACCATACTCAAGACCGCCTCCTAAATGTAACTGCACATCGTTCTGCTGGTCATATTCCAGGTTTGAGCTATTGTCCATGGTACTAAGGCCAACCCGCGCATAAACAGAAAAGCCTTCGCGTCTGAAATAGCCTTCGTCAGCAAAACCATCTGCATAGTCATCTGCGGTTCGAGCATTGTACAAATAACCAATCGCACTGACGCCAAAGTGCTGATACTCAACCTCCCCTACATCCAGACCAGTTGCGGTTCTACCAATTGCCGCTTCACCCAAATTGGCGTAATTCGCTTCGATTGAAAAGCGCTTACTCAAGTCGTATCCAAGATGCAAACCAAACGCAGTATCCTGGTCGTCCGAGACAAAATAACAACCACATGGTGAGTATGGTTCAATATAACTCAGACCTGCAGAAATACCCAAATACAGTCTCTTGTCAAATTCACGAGCTTCGGGAGAGTTCTCGCTTGCTGCCAGCGTGGCGGAAGATACAAACAGCGCAGTAATCGAAACGATAGAACAGGTTCGCCGTAGCCTGCAAAACAAAAGGACTCTGAAACGATATGCCATAGCGAGTAACAAACCCAACAGTAACAGGCTACTACTACTGCCACCACCGTGACCATCCAGCCCTGTTTCTAACGCGCAATTGCAGGCTGGCGGATCAACCGGGCCTCCTCCTCCAGCCGGGTTATCTAAATCCAGAACATCTGGAATTCCATCACCATCTTCATCAGGTAGAACTGGAGGGTTGTTAGCGACATCATCATCCAGACCGTCACCATTGTCATCATTGAAGTCATCAATCATGCCGTCTTCATCTGCATCCGGTAAGCCTGCTTCTGTTGTATCCGAGATACCATCGTTATCACTATCTGTATCCAGATAGTCAGGCAAACCATCACCATCGGTATCCGGCAGTGGCGCAGGATCAGCAGCGGTGGCGTCATTGTAGCCATCACCATCGGCATCCATGAAATCATCAACTATGCCATTACCATCGGCATCCAGTGAACCTGCTTCGGCTGCATCTGTTAGCCCATCATTGTCATCATCCAGATCATGTACATCTTTGACACCATCGCCGTCTGAATCCGGTGGCGATATGGTTGGCTCTTGCCCCGGATCTGCAAATCCATCCTCATCCTCGTCGAGTAATCCAGCTTCAATTACATCCGGAATAGAGTCATTATCACTATCCAGATCCAGAAAGTCCGGGTTACCGTCCCCATCATGATCTATTGGTAAATCAGCATTGCCGTCACCACTATAATCGGGCTGACCGGATTCGGCGGCGGTCTCAATATCATCAGCCAGGCCATTCGTACCAAAATCATTACCCGGATCTATTTGCCCGTCACCATCGGTATCCAGCGCCGCTTGCTGGTCTTCATTGAGACCAGACTCCTCAAAATCAAGAATTCCGTCACCGTCCGCATCGAGATCCTGATAATTTGGAATACCGTCACCATCAAAATCACCGGTGCCTTCTTCAGAATCAAGAATGCCATCATTGTCATCATCAAGATCCAGATCGTCCGGGATACCATCCATATCAAAATCAGCCAACATTGTTACTGTAATTGTTACCGTTGCGGTCGCCGTGTCACCATTCGCATCTGTAATCGTGTAAGTAAAGGTATCTGTTCCGATAAAACCTGCATTCGGTGTATAGCTGATACTGCCATCAGCGTTAATTACTGCTATACCATTTGCAGGACCTGTATCAATGCTGGTTACCGTCAGTTCGTCACCATCTGGATCTGAGTCATTACCCAAGACATTGATGACAACTTCGGTCTGTTCCGTAGTTGTCACCGAATCGTCGTTCGCAACAGGCGCATTGTTCAGTGGCTGACACTTGTATGCACCCATAGCGGTAAAAGCTACATCATCACCAAAATCCAGCATTGCGGTGTCTTTCAGTTTTAATGTCACACTGGTTTGATCATCGGCTGTGGTGTAAGCACGTGCAAAACGTGTCCAGATATCACCTGGTGGTATCTGCTCTTCTAATATTATTGTTTGCTCTACCAGTACTTCGTCATCGGCTAAAAAACCAATCACCGGGTCATCATGAATATTTTGTCCCGGTCTTGCCATGTTGGAAACGTAATAGACAAACAAATACTCAGTACTCGCTTCCACTTCCACAGTTTGTATCCATGGATTATAAGCAGCGCCAGTATTGTTACCGTTTGAATACAAATAGGTTTCTATTGCAGGCAGCC
Source organism: uncultured Thiotrichales bacterium (assembly GCA_938041655.1). Lineage (GTDB taxonomy): Bacteria > Pseudomonadota > Gammaproteobacteria > CAZUMV01 > CAZUMV01 > CALIRD01. Next base: position 8,178 of record CALISW010000128.1, read on the forward strand.
CAAATTCAGGATGACCGGGGAACGTTTCCTGAACTACATTGCCATTCCAGAATGCTCCATTTCCAACTTGCATTGAGAGGCTGGTATCGTCTGGCTGTACCATGTCACCCGCGTAAGGAATCGTCGCGGTAAATGAACCAGCGATCAAATCACCGGCTTCAGCACTACCCCCGTGTAGCGTTGCAAAATTGCCATTGAGAATTAAGTTATCAGAAGACGCAGTAGAGAATCCCGGTGAGCAACTTTCAGAAAGCTCATCAACGACTACATCAGCCGCATATGTGACACTTGAGAACACCGATAAAAGAATAATGAGAACAACATTCGCACAAATATACAAAGCCCTGTGCGCGCTTGATTTAGTACTATCGAGAAACATGCCTTACTCCTGTATCTAGGCAAAGAACGCATTCTATGTTTTTATTGCCGCTCTACATGGCGACTTAGGTGACTATCATGCCACGCCAATTGTACATTTACTGAACAATGACACAAGTTTTAATTGTTAAAAAAAGCCCGCAAATGCGGGCTTTTAGTGTATGGGTGAATTAGCCCTAAATAGGTGTGCCATGCATCCAGCCAATCATGCACATTAACATCGGAATAGACAACAACGTATTGGTTCGTGATGCCAGGAAAGCTATTCTCTTGGCTTTCGCTATTTCGTCATCAGTCGCTGTAACCATACCCAGGATCTTCTTCTGGTTTGGCCAAATCAGTACCCAGACATTAAATAACATGATAGTACCCATCCATGCGCCTAATCCGATAATTTTAGTCGAAGTAGGACCATTCAGTGTAAATGCATTGAGAATACCTACACCTTCTAAAAACTCCAACGCTACCAAACCAGTCAGGAACGTAACAGCCGCTGCCATACGAAACCATAATAAAGCTCTAGGAGCCACATATTTGCTAATTGCAGCCGGCCCCGGCCCATCTTTGTCGGCCAGCCCCTCATTGACCGCAGGTACTTGAACGAAGTTGAAGTAATATAGTAATCCGATCCAGATGACACCGGCTAAAACGTGCAACCAGACCGTTAAAGACCAAGCATTCAGAGCATTTGGACCAAATATTAGAGCAATAATAATGGCAATAATAAAACCGCCTATTATTGTTCCGTTAATTGTATTCAATGGATTCATTCGAAACTCTCCTGTTTTATTTTATATGTTGTAATCACATCGTAGCACAACTGCTGGAGAGCAAGAATAGTTCAGCTAGAGCAGTACTCGCTCTATGCCTTTATCAGTCACTGTCTTAACAAAATCTGATTGCCAGTTTACACCGAGAAATTTATTCGCCAACTCAACCACGATATAATCTGTATCCAGATCGGTATCATCTTTGTAACGACTCAAACCCTGCTGACAAGCCGGACATGAAGTCAATAATTTTACCTTGGGCTCAGTTACTGATGCGACTTTAATTTCCTCTAGATTGGACTCAAGTTCCTGTAATTTACGATGCCTGACCTGAGTAGCAATATCAGGGCGACTCACAGCAAAGGTTCCTGCCTCACCACAACATCGTTCTGACAAAGCTGGCTTACTGCCCAACAATTGCTCAGCCACATCCAGTGACTCATGTTTCTTCATGGGTTTATGACATGGCTCATGATAGATGTATTGCACACCATCAACATCATCTGTTTTTACTCCCTGCTCCATCAAAAACTCATGGATATCAAGTAAGCGACAATCCGGGAATATTTTTTCAAACTCATACTTCAAGAGCTGGTCCATGCACGTTCCACAAGAGACAATCACTGTCTTGATATCGAGATAATTTAGCGTGTTGGCGATCCGATGAAACAAGACCCGGTTTTCAGTTGAGATAGCCCTGCCCTTTTCTTCTTCACCAATCGATGTCTGAGGGTAGCCACAACACAAGTAACCTGGTGGCAATACAGTTTGCACACCCTGGTCATAGAGCATCGCCAGCGTTGCCGCACCGACCTGACTGAACAACCGCTCGGAACCGCAACCAGGAAAATAAAATACAGCCTCGGAATTATGATCGACTTTTTCAGGATCCCTGAGAATTGGCACCACTTTGTCATCTTCCAGGCCCAGCATCGCACGGGTCGTCTTCTTGGGTAGTCCGGCAGGCATAGGCTTTTTCACAAACTCGATTACCTGCGCCTTAATCTCGGGCTTTTTGTTTGTGATTGATGGTTGTTTATTGCTCCCCAACAACCCTAGCCGTTTAAACAGAGCATGACCAAGTCGCTGGGTTTTGAAGCCTAGCTTTACCATGCCATTACGCATCAGTTTTATTGTGGTTGGATCTTTGATATTCAGGAATGACATCGCAGCAAAGGTAGAGATACTGTTTTTACGCTGGCCTCGTTTCTTCAAAGCGCTTCGCATATGAATAGTCACGTCACCAAAATCTATATTCACCGGGCATGGATTAAGGCACTTGTGACAAATAGTGCAATGATCCGCAATGTCATTCATCTCATCAAAATGATTTAAAGACAATCCCCGACGTGTTTGTTCTTCGTATAAAAATGCTTCAATCAACAAACTGGTACCGAGAATTTTGTCACGAGGTGAATACAACAAATTGGCGTTGGGCACATGAGTGGTGCAGACCGGCTTACATTTGCCGCATCGCAAACAATCTTTTATTTCAGCATTAAGTTGTCCCAGCTCACTTTCTTCCAGAATAAGCGCTTCTTGTTGCAGCAGCTGTAATGATGGCGTATAGGCATTTTCTAACCCGGAACCTGCGAGCAACTTACCCCGGTTAAAATGACCCGCTGGATCGACTTCATTCTTGTAATTGGCAAAAGAGTCAATCGTCTCCTGATGCAAGTACTGCATCTTGGTGATTCCAATACCGTGCTCTCCGGATATAACCCCGTCTAGAGAACGCGCTAAAACCATAATGCGATCTACCAATGATTCTGCTCGATGCAACATCTCGTAGTTATTAGACAAGACCGGAATATTGGTATGCACATTTCCATCACCAGCGTGCATGTGCAGTGCAATGAATAAACGCGCACGTTTAAACTTTACATGGATTTTCTCGAAACCTTCTCTGAGTGAGGCAAACTCTCGCCCGGAAAATATTTTGCGTAATGGCTCAGACACCTCCTGTTTAAGAGAGATACGCAAAGATCGTCGCAACAAGACATTCATCAAACGATCATTTTCGCGAACATCGTCTTTAGCTATTTGATGGAGTAGCTCGCCACAGTCAGCAGCCTGTATTTCAGCCGACTCCAGAGTTTTTTGCCAACGCTGGCCGACCGAATCGAACAAGGCATTTGCCGCTTCAATTTTTTCTTCGAGCAACTGTTCGCGCTCGTCACTTTCTTCTGCATTCCCAATCTGATGCAAGCTATCGGGATCATCATTCAAGTATCTTTTGAGCGCTGCAATCGTTGCAATCTTGTTAAGCAACGACTCTTCTACATTCATAGTCTCAATGCCTTCGGTATAGGCAGCGAGATTGTGCAATGGAATAACCACATCTTCATTGATTTTGAAGGCGTTGGTATGTGCTGCTATTGCCGCGGTTCTGGCTCTGTCCAACCAAAACGTTCGCCTGGCCTCAGGGCTTACGGCGATATACCCTTCACCATTGCGTTTCGAGGCCATATGAACGACCTGGGAAGCCATTGCTGCCACTTTGCGCTCATCATCACCGACAATATCAGCCAGCAACACCATCTTAGGTAACTCACCACGCACGCCTTTAGGCGAGTAACGCACGGCTTTAACGTAGCGCTCATCCAGATGCTCGAGCCCGGACAAGATGACATCAGGGTTTTCATCCAATGCATCCTTTATTTGAACGATGGAAGGCACTGCTTCGTGTAGGTCATTGCCATAAAACTCGAGACATACTGTGCGCACGTGTTCTGGCATTCGATGCAATATGAATGAGGCCGAAGTGATTAAACCATCGCAGCCCTCTTTCTGCATACCCGGTAACCCACCGAGATATTTATTAGTAACATCTTTCCCCAGACCAGTATGCCTAAAACGATTACCAGGAAGTTCAATGACTTGTATACCCCCTTCTGCAGTAACCCCGTCTTCCGCAAAATGCTGAACTTCAAACCTGACCAGATCCTGATCGTGTATTTTTCCAAGGTTGTGATTGATGCGTTTTACTTCCAACCATTTCGCATCCGGAGTCACCATTTTCCAGGAGACCAGGTTATCCAGCGCAGTACCCCACAAAACAGCTTTCTTACCACCAGCATTCATAGCGACATTTCCACCGATAGTGCTGGCATCTTGTGACGTTGGATCCACCGCAAAAACCAGGCCGTGTGCATCTGCCGACTCAGAAACCCGGCGTGTCACCACACCGGCACTCGCTTTAATGACAGGCACTTGCTCTGCCACGCCTGGTAAAGTTGCATGTTCTACTGAACTAATAGTTTCGAGTTTTTCGGTATTAATAACCACACTCAGCTTATCCAAGGGAACGGCTCCACCGGTATAGCCAGTGCCACCACCTCGTGGTATCACAGTGAGCTCATTCTCAATACAAACCCGAACCAGCGCAGCTATCTCATCTTCTGTATCTGGTGTAAGCACGCACAAGGGTAATTCTACGCGCCAGTCTGTGGCATCAGTGACATGTGTGACTCGTGCCAAGCCACCGAACTGGACATTATCTTTGCGGGTATGTTTACGAAAGGCGGCTTTAAGTTTACTTCGAAATTTTTTCTGCAGTTGCAGATCGTATACAAACTTGTCAACCGCAGCTTCTGCTGTACCGCCCAGATTGATGGCCTGTTCATCACCTTCAGAGCGTTCCGATATCTGCTTTAAACGATGTCGCATCGCAGTCACTAATTGGTTCAGTCGTTTGGGGTTATTAATCAAGTCATCTTGTATGTAGGGGTTTCTATCTACCACCCACAAGTCACCGAGTACTTCAAACAACATTCGTGCTGAGATACCGGTTCGTCTTTTTTCGCGCAATACGTTCAGAGCGTCCCAACTTTCCTCACCCAGAAATCGTCTGACAATTTCATGATCTGAAAAAGAAGTGTAGTTATAGGGTATTTCTCGAATTTGACTCACGCTCAGCTCGCAAACATGTCTTGCAGTGCCTGACCCGGATCATCGGCACGCATGAATGCCTCACCGATAAGGAATGTATTGACCCCGTTAGACCTCAATAGCTCAACATCTTCTTTGGCATGTATTCCACTTTCTGTCACCACCAAAACGTCATCAGGGACGGAGGAAAGCAAATCCAGCGTATTATTAATGCTGGTTTCGAATGTTTTCAAATTACGGTTATTAATTCCGACCATGTTCAAGCCTAACTCAAGCGCACGCTCAAGCTCCTCTTGCGTATGCACCTCTACCAGCACATCCAGTTGCAAGTCTGCTGCAAGCATGGCGAGTTCACGCAGGGTGGTGTCGCCCAACATAGCTACTATCAGGAGTATGCAATCCGCCCCAATCACTCTTGCTTCATATAATTGATAAGGATCAATCATAAAATCTTTACGAATGATCGGCAGATCTACTTCTGCTCGCACCTGCTTCAGGTATTCATCACACCCCTGGAAAAAACTTTCATCCGTAAGCACGGATATACAAGCTGCCCCATGCTCGGCATAACTACTTGCAATCGACTGTGCATTAAAGTCTTCTCTGATCACGCCTTTTGATGGAGATGCTTTTTTGATTTCAGCGATTACTGCAGCTTCATTTTGCTCAAGCTTGTCCTTGAGTGCCTGTATGAAGCCTTTGGTTTGCGGGAGGTTTTGAATCTTTGCCGCCAAACCTGCCAATGGCATGTCTTCAGCGCGTTGAAGCAATTCCTGATGCTTTTGTTTGACTATCCTGGCGAGGATGTCAGGTGTGTTATTCATTGTATTCTGGGTTAATCAGTTAACGCTGCAAGCTTACACCAATGCATGGGAAATTGCGTGCCTCGTGGTCGCTTTATTCAGCTTGTGTTGATCAATACTGTGATATGAATTCTGTAAATTCAGCCGCCGAATAAGAACGGCCACTTTCAAGCTTGGCTGTATTCACCGAAGCAAGAAATTCACCACTACTGGATAAAACAAATATGTGCGGATACCCCTTTATCTCGGGATAACTCGAGAGAAAACTCTGATTGTCATTGTCTTCACTCATATTTACTTTCAGCAGTACAAACTTCGAGAGCAATAACTCTCGCACTGCTGTGTTTTCGGTAAAAAAACGAGTCATGACATGACACCAGCTACACCAATCACCACCAATCACCATCATGATATTTCTATTGGTTGCAAGCGCGTGTTGGGTGGCTGACTTCAAATCAGATGCAGGATCAGCTGTCGGGTAATAACCCCGACTATAGCCAGGCAGGTCTTGCTGCCATTCCAAACCTTTCGTGAAATCTGACTTTTGCTCCATCACTTCAAACTTCAACTCGTGTTTAGATTCATGCGAGGCAGAATCATGATCACAGGCAACTACACCTAATAATAGAAAACTAATTGGCAGTAGGCGAAACATGATTCTCCTGATCTTCAAACATGGCAAGTTGATTTTGTTCTGGCGGCATGAAGCCAACCCCGAGACCTATAAGACGCACAGGCAGTTCTTTTCTGGACAATGCTACTTCCAATAGATCCTGAGCCACTTCCAGACTTAAGCTAGTGGTACTCTTCTCGGCTGTAGTCTGCGTGAAATCATTAAATTTCAATTTAACAAACACTTTCTTAATATTGTATTTTTCCAAGTGTGGGGCAACCCCGTCCTCAAGGTCCTGATAGATAACATTGAGCGCCTCTACGCAGTCTTCAGCATCCACCAAATCCTGATTATATGTTCTCTCAGAACTGTATGATTTACGAGCCCCGGAAGAACTAACTTCACGTTCATCTATACCTCTGCAAAGGTTATATAACCGGGCACCAAATGTACCGAAATTGTCAATCAACCAAACTTGATCGTAACCTTGCAAGTCCTCGCAAGTCTCAATGTTCATGCGCGACATTTTTTTTGCCGTGACTTTACCTACGCCAAATATTTTCTTAACCGGCAGCTCGGCAATAAAACCAGCCACATCGTCTGGTGTAATAACCGTCAAACCATCCGGCTTGTCCCAATCGCTGGCTATTTTTGCCAGAAACTTATTCGGCGCAACGCCAGCTGAAATAGTAATCCCGACTTCTTCCAGCACCAAACGTTTAATCTCTCGTGCGATCAAGGTAGCACTGCCATGATGTAAGTTCGTATCACTTACATCTAAAAAGGCTTCATCCAGTGATAGTGGTTGAATTTTATCGGTAAAACGCTTGAAGATTTGTTTGATGATTGCCGATGCATCACGATACTGCTGCATCCTGACCGGCATCACAATCAAGTCTGGACAAAGTCGGTAAGCATGCGCTGTGGGCATCGCAGAATGTATGCCAAAGGCCCTTGCTTTGTAGTTGCAAGTGGTCAAAACTCCACGCCGATCTGCAGAGCCACCTACCGCCAAAGGCTTGTTTTTCAGCTCAGGATGGTCTCTTTCTTCAATCGCCGCATAAAAACAGTCGCAGTCACAATGTATTATTTTGCGTTGAGTATCCATTCTAGCTCATTGTTATTTATATACTTTCTGTATCTCAACATTGTTTTACAGTAACAATTGTTTTGTCACAAAGATACTAAAACTGTAGATATACAGTAGAATCCGCGTGTGCTCGAGAGACTACCATTGTAGCCGCTTAAGCATCAGGCCAGTGATTCAGCCGAACAGTAGAATTCAGATGCGTCACTGGGACTCGACAATAAGGCTACACCTTATTGTCTTATGCATAAAACAGGAGTTAATCATGGCGTTTAATTTAGTCGATCTCGTCAAAGATCAAGTTGGTAGTGCGGTGATGAACCAGCTGGGCAGCGCGCTCGGTGGTAATTCAGACGTAACAGAAAAAGCAGTTGGCGGCGCTATTCCGTCAATCTTGCAAGGCCTTATGGGTTCAGCATCAACCAGTGGTGGAGCTGACTCTCTATTTAAAGCAGTTCAAGACCAGGATGACGGTATTTTATCCAATCTGGGTGACCTGATTGGTGGTGGTGCTGACAGCCCGTTTGCGAGCGCAGGTAGCGGTGTACTTAGCTCATTACTTGGTGGCGGTGCTTTAGGTAACCTGGCTAGTGCAGTCGCTGGCTTTAGCGGCTTGGGCAAACGCTCAAGCAATTCATTAATGGGCCTTCTGGCTCCAATTATCTTCAGTGTTATCAAGCGCAAAGTATTAGGCGGCGGACTGAATGCTTCCTCATTAGCGAGCATGATGATGGGACAAAAAGACAACATCTCTGCTGCAATGCCAGCTGGCTTGTCTGACCAACTGAGTTCATCAGGCTTTCTGGACAGCATTGGCGACAGCCTAAAAGGCGGCGCTGGTGCAGTAACTGAAACAGCAGGTGCTGCGGTGAACGCAGTGGGTGACACAGCTGGCGCTGCTGTAAATGCAGTGGGTGATACCGCTGGTGCTGCAGTCAATGCAGCTGGCGATGCTGTTGGCGCTGTAGGTGGCGCTGCCGCTGACACAGCCAAAGCGGGTGGAAGTTTGATTGGTAAATTATTGCCGCTCATTATTCTTGCTGCAGCTGCTTTCTTTGGTCTGAAGATGTGCTCAGGCACAGAAAATAGAGCTGTTGAAACTACCTCTACAGCACCTGCTGTTGTTCAAGAGGCAGTGGTTTCTGAGGCAGTAGTCCAAGAAGCAGTTGTTGAAGAAGCCATGGCTGTTGAAGCTACAGCTCCTGTAGTCGCTGCACCTGATATGGGTATGGCAACGATTGGCACTTACAACATGACTGTCGCAACAGCCGATGGTGGTGTCGCTGAATCTGTGCTTGTTCTCAATACAGATGGCACTGGCTCATT
>CALISW010000129.1 GCA_938041655.1 uncultured Thiotrichales bacterium
AGTATCTGTTACAACAGGGCCATTAGGCGTTGAGTCACATACGTTACCCAGTCCATCATTGTCATTATCGGCTTGATTAGTATTTGCGTTATTAGGGCAGTTGTCTGCGCTATCGATGACACCATCTCCATCTGCATCAGGACCGTTTGGAGTAGTGTCACAAACGTTACCGATACCATCGTTATCATTGTCAGCTTGATTAGTATTTGCAGTAGTAGGACAGTTATCTTCAGCATCAACAACACCATCGTTATCTGCGTCAGCAGGGCCTGTAGGACCAGTGCTGTCAGTAGAAGGTGTTACATCCCATTGTGCATCAAAGACGTTATCAATTTTACCAGGGTTACCAAACCAGATGAATGCATCTGATCCACCAACAAACTCGACTGCAGCGATACCTATGTTAATGCTGTCTGCGCCACGTGAGAATGGAACACTCATGTTGGCTATATTAGTGAAAGCATCAGCAGGGAATGCGCTTAAAGGAATGTCTACTGAGAACCAACCTGCAGGTGAACCACTGATGTGATCACCCAAAACAACTTTGTCAGAAGTACCATCGGTAGTTATAGCAAACTCGTCCCAGTTAGTTTCATTGAAACCGTTCAGGGTAAGACGTAAGTGAGTTTGACCTACAGAAGGTGAAATTTTTGGACCCCAAAGATTGCTGTTGTTATGACCCAATTTGAAGTGACCCCAGCCACCATTACCAGTTACATGGTAGTAGTTAAATGATCCAACCGGACCAGTCGGGTTGCCATTAGGCGTTGGATCACAAACGTCACCAATGCCATCTTCATCAGCGTCAGATTGATCAGTGTTGTCGTCAACAGGGCAGTTGTCCTGGCTATCAGGAATGCTGTCGCCATCGGTATCTGTAGCGACCGGGCCATTTGGAGTTGAATCACAAACATTACCCTGGCCATCATTATCGTTATCGGCTTGATCAGCGTTAGCGATAGTTGGACAATTGTCGGTAGCATCAGGTGTGCCGTCATTGTCTGAATCAGTAGGCTCTGTATTTCCGTCGCCTGCAACGAATGTTACATCCCAATTCGAATCATAGGCGTTATCAAGATGTTGATCATCGCCGTACCAGACTGTTGGTGTGCCAGAACCAGTAAAGGCTACCATGGCAACACTCAGGTCTATCGAATCAGGACCGCGTGCAAAAGGCACACTCATATTAGAAATATCAGTGAAGGCATCAGAACTAAAAGCGCTCAACGGAATGCTGACGGTAAAGAAACCGTTGGGCTGGCCATTGATGTGATCGCCGAGGATTACGCTACTGCCACCAGATTTGATGGCTAGCAGATTCCAGTCGGTAGAACCATTGCCATTAAGCGTAAGCTCAAGGTGCGATTGACCAACCGCAGGAGAAATTTTTGGTCCCCAAAGATTGTCAGCGTTGTTGCCCAGTTTGAAATGACCCCAGCCACCATTACCGGTAATTCGGTAATGACTTGGGTCAGCAAAAACTGAAGCGGAAAAGGATAAAATTACTAACAATAAAAAGTTAGTAACGAGTTTCTTGCAGTTACCTCTTAATAGAGGTTGTTGGTGTACTGACATGTTATTTATCTCCCTAGTCGTCTTTATTTAAGTTGACGCTAGTTGGTCGTTTAATCGAAGCTCCCGATTGCCAGAGTATTTCTAACTGAGGCTAAACTCTAACAGACGGTAGTATAGAACAGATAAACGGTATTAACGATTACTACAATAAGAATGTGATTTACATCAAAGAATCTTGTAGCTTGCTTTCAAGTCGTTGTTTTAAAAGGATATAAAATCGAGTTATAAAGCTATTTTTGTGGATTACACAGGCTGGTGATGTACCGCTCGTCGGTTTGTAATTCACCGACGAACGGTACTCTCCAAATTACAACTTTACGGTTGTACCATCACAAATACTGGCGTTTCACTGATAGACACATTTACGGACTGTGTGCCTGAATTGCCTATGACACTGTCTACAGAGTTGTCATTCCAGCCACCTGGAGTTCCAGTATTGAGTTCACGTAGAACTACATTTCCATGCCCACTACCAACATTTAAGTTGAAGCTGCGAGAGCTATTGTCGGCTGTTGGCGACCATAGTCCATAGTAGGTATTGCCGGCTGCATCTTTAAACTTCAATCCCATGACCGAAGAAGTACCGGTATTTACATTGCCATCAAACCAGGCATTTTTCAGGATCTTGATAGTAGAAGCAACGTAATACCAGGATAGCTGTGCGCCATAACCATTAGAAACCAATCCGCTGGTTTCAAACAAACTGTCACCAGAGCCATCATTGATTTTGAACATATAGGCACGATCAACTCCGCCAGCAAACATCAGTAGGTAATTTCTTACCAACCATTGAGCTTGTTGCTTCTCTTGGCTGACTTGACCGGGTACACCAGGGGCTTCTTGCCAGGTGTTTTGGCCGCTGTCATAGCCAAATTCACCTATAACCCAGTCTACGCCAGGGAAGGTGCCTTTGACTTCTGACCGGAGTTGATTCATGAACGGCTGCATGCCCGCGTTAACAGATTCAGGATGTTGTCCCTGACCACCGCTGAAGTCCAGTGCTGAGAAGTAAGTTGCATCAAGCTGTCCTGAGACATTATTCCAGTAGATGTTGGTCACATACTCATCGGCACCCAGGTTGCCGCCGTTGATCTGATTGTAACGAGCTTTCGAACGAGCCAACTGATTTCGGTCCCAACCAGGAGTTCCCGGAGTTGAAACCTTCATGTTCGGATCAGCACGCTTCGCACCACGATTACAGGCGACCATCATGGCCGCTTCTTCTTCAGGTGTGAAATCAGTGATACGGCGAGTTTCTGTCTGACCATCTGGACGAGTATAGGTACGTTCGATCTCAGTTGCCCACCACGCCCAGGCTTCATTACGTGGTTCGATCTGAGTGATTAAGTTCAGACCGGCAAGGGCAGGTGTTGAGCTTCTGACAGACACACCGTCAACAGGATTCGGGTTACTACCGTAGCGTGCGGCAAGTTGATAACAGGCTTCTTCATAAACACCCCATGAAGAGACCAGATTCGAGCCAAATGCAGGGTTGTTGTTGTCTTCCAGTGGTAGAGGCATTTCTTCATGGAATGATTTCTGGAATGGGAAGCTATCTTCCATAACAAACATGATGTTTTTATCGCCTGCTTTAAGTCCGTTGAGCATGCCATCTATGTTTCCAATCCAGCTATCCGATGGATTGAAAGCCATGTTGTCTGCGCTACCGCCATTGCCGTAATACTGTACGGGCATGTAGAGGCGTAAGTTCTTGAACGGAGCAATTGGCTCTGGTGGTGTGTTCGGGAATACGTTCACGCCTACAAAGTTGCCGAAGGTGGCGTTGCCAGTAGGTGGATTAACCGTATCGCACGCATCTCCAATACCATCGCCGTCACTATCAGACTGGCTCGGGTTTGATACGAACGGGCAGTTGTCTGAACTATCAGGTCTGCCATCACCATCAGAATCAGTCGGTTCTACAGTGTCACAGGCATCACCAATACCATCGCCGTCACTGTCTGACTGATTAGGGTTAAAGTTATTTGGGCAGTTATCTGAGCTGTCAGGTACGCCATCATTGTCGCTATCAGTTGGTCCATTGCCACCGCTTAGAGATGTATCCCACTCAGTAGATATAGCGGGGTTAAGATTATTGGGACTGCCAAACCATACGAATGAAGAACCACTACCACCCGTGAATTCAATTTTCTCAATACAGATTTCAAATGGCGCAGCATCATTACTAAATGGTGCACTGATCAGTGAAATGTTATCAAAGGCATTCGCTGGAAAATCGCTCAAGGGGATATTGATGTTCGCAGTAGCGCCTGCTCCAGCACTGGTGTAGTTGCTCAAGGTCACTGAGCCACGTGATGGATCGCTTTGCGGGATAATCTGCAGCTTGTTCCATTGCACACTGGAAATAGCTCTGATAGTCAAACTCAGCGTGGTTTTGCCAGCTGCTGGTGAGACTTTCGGTCCCCACAAATTGTTGGGGTTTACACCCATTTTCAAGTGCTGCCAACCGCCACTGTTGTTCTTGACGTTCAAGCAGGCACCACCAGTTGGAGGATTAACGGTATCGCAAGCATCACCTATGCCGTCATTGTCACTGTCTTCTTGACCGGGGTTAGCGGTGTTCGGGCAGTTATCGTTACCATCTACGATGCCATCATTGTCACTATCAACCGGGCCGCTGTCATCGCCTTCGACAAATTCAGCGCTAAATTTGGTATCCCAGATATTATTCAGACTACCGCTGCCACCAAACCAGATGGTGCTACCACCATTGCCGGTGAATTCGACCAGCGCAATACCGATGTCAAACTGTCCTGCACCTGCTGAAGCGGGAATACTGATATTGGCAACATTAGTAAATGCATCCGACGGGAAGTCAGACAGTGGTATGAATACATCAAACCAGCCATTGCTGGGAGCGCCACTGGTATAGGGTCCAAGGTTTACTCGTTGAGAATTGGCAGAGGTTAAAACGGAGAGTTTGCTCCAGTCGGTCCCACCAAAGCCATTGAGACTAAGATGAAGAGTGTCTCTGTTTGCGGCTGGCGAGATTTTGGGTCCCCACAAGTTATTGGCATTGTTGCCCAACTTGAAATGGTCCCAGCCACCTGTCCCTGATACCCGAATATGATTAGGCGCTGCGTTGGCAGCTCCAGCGAATAACAAGGCGGTGATAAATAAGATTTTGAAATAACGCTTGATAGACGCACAATGCGTCTGATTAGTGTAACTCATTATTGACTCCCGTTTGGGCTCGGCGTGTACAGTCGAGCTCTGTTTAAAGTGTTGCCTGGTCCATCAAAGGTATTATTGTTATTTCAGGCACTGTAATTAGTATAGACAGAATCTTCTCTATCGCAAAGAATCAATTAGAGGATAAAAGACCGTTTTTACTGGCGTGTAACAAACAATGACACTTTGATCTGTCTGGAGATACATATTTTGCTGCCTATATAAGTTGCTGTATCATTATTTCTTCACTATATAACACCAATAACAACCCTCGGGAAAATACATGAGCAACCTGCCAAATGACCTTAAATATACGAAAAGCCACGAATGGATTCAGACCAATGAAGACGGAACGATAACCGTTGGTATTACCGATCATGCGCAGGAGTTACTGGGCGATTTAGTCTATGTTGAAGTGCCTGAGGTTGATCTCGAAGTGGCTGCAGAGCAGGCCTGTGTCGTAGTGGAGTCAGTTAAAGCTGCCTCGGATGTCTATGCACCCGTTGCCGGTACCGTGACCGCTGTGAATGAATCTTTAGAAGATGCACCCGAGTTGGTCAATAGTGACCCATATGGGGAAGGCTGGATTTACAAACTCAAGGTGAATGATCCAACTGATCTGGATGGGCTGATGGATGCTGAATCCTATCTCGCCGAATCAGACGACTAATGAAACCCGGTAAAACTGGCATACCCAGGATTATTGACGCCTTTGGGTATTCCATAAAAGGGCTGAAAGCAGCCTGGGCAAATGAGTCTGCTTTCCGGCAGGAGTTGGTTTTAGCGATCGTTTTGATACCACTTGCCTTGTGGCTGGGTGAGGGTGCTGTACAAAAAGCACTGCTAATATTTTCAGTTATGTTTGTACTGGTCGTAGAATTGCTTAATTGTTCTGTAGAGGCGGCGGTAGATCGAATCGGTGATGAAATACATGAGCTTTCTGGCTATGCCAAGGATGCTGGATCCGCTGCGGTTTTTGTAAGTCTTTGTAATATGTGCCTCGTCTGGGTTCTCATACTGGCAAGTAAGTTCTAGTATTACTTGGTCTCTATCAAGATCACTGAGGTGACCCCATGGGCGCACTGATATACTTTCTCCTAGGCGTTTTATTTCTTGCCATCTGCGAATGGTTCTATCTGAAAAAAATCCATAATGTTGATGCT